>JAQUQD010000039.1 GCA_028716265.1 Bacteroidales bacterium
TCTCCCGGTTTCAGAGCAGAAGCCTGCTGGAATTCAATCAGCGCACCGGGATATTCTCTCTTTGCCAGCAGCTCATCACCGGAGGCGATATGCAAGGCATAGGCATCCTCAAGGTTCTTTATTTCTTCCATGATCTGGTTGATCTTTGCGATCTGCTCAGGAGGATATGTTTCCTGTGGTTTCAGACCCTGCGCTTTCTGATATTCTGCGAGCGATTTGGCGTATTCTTTTGACGTCAGATACCGGTCGCCATTTCCAACGGCAAGTTCATATTCTTTTTGGATCCGGGCTATCTCAGCCAGAAGTTTGTCGATCTCGGCGATTTTCGTTTTAGGATAGGTCTCTGCCGGTTTGATGCCCGATGCCTTCTGGTAACTGGCTCTGGCACCGGTATAATCGGTCGCGGCCAACAGGCGGTCTCCTTCCTCAATGGCCTGGGCAAAAGAATCTTCCAACGCTTTCAGGTCCGATAACAGGGTGTTGATCTCATCAATCCTGGTTTGGGGATAGGTTTCCTCGGGTTTGATCTCCATGGCTTTCCGGTAGGAAACCAGGGCATCTTCATATTGTTTGGACAAGAACAGCTTATCAGCTTCCGCAATGGCGTTTTTATACCCTTCTTCAGTGGCCTTGATATCGGCCAGTATCTGGTTGATCTTCGCTATCTGCTCACCGGGATAGGTTTCCTCCGGTTTGGATTTCTGGGCTTTTTGATATTCAAGGATGGCGGAAGGGTAATTTTTTTCAGCGAACAGGGCATCTGCGGCTTTGACAGCTTCCTGGTATGCCAGCTCTGATACGGCGATACCAGCCAGGATGCGGTCAATTTCAGCGATACGGTCCGCGGGATGTTTTTCGGAAGGTTTCAGTCCCAGGGCCTGCTGGTAAGCTACCTTTGCCGATGGGTAATCCTTTTTTGCAAAAAAATCATCGGCCTGTGTGATGACATCCCTGTAACCCTTTTCCAGTGCTTCCATGTCTGCCAGCGTTTTATCGATCAGGCTGATCCTGTCCCTGGGATATTGCTCTGCCGGTTTAAGATCCGATGCTACGATGTATTTCAACCGGGCGTTGGAGAGGTCAGATTTATCATAATAAGCATCAGCCGCTGCAATGGCCTTATCATACTCCTGCTGGATCCGGGCGATCTCAGCCAGTATTTTGTCGATCTCGGCGATTTTCGTTTTAGGATAAGCTTCGTCAGGTTTAATGCCGGATGCTTTCATGTAGGATGCCCGGGCGTTCTCATATGTTTTCGCAGCCAGTTCGCTGTCGCCCTCCCGGATGGCCTGAGCATATGCCTCCTCCTTGGATTGTAAGTCTGCCAGCAGACCGTCGATCTCTGCGATCCTTTGCCGGGGATAGGTCTCTGCCGGTTTGATCTCCGTCGCCTGCATGTACGAATCTCTCGCGTTCTGGAAGCTTTGTGCTGTGAATAGCTTGTCGCCCTGGACAATGGCTTTCTGGTAGGCTTCCTCGCTGGCTTTGATATCCGTCTGGATCCTTATGATCTCTTCAACCTTTTGCTGTGGATAAGCTTCTCCGGGCTTCAGCTTGAGTGCATTCTGGTACTCGGCAATCGCCAGCTCATAGCTAGTGGCAGTAAATAATGAGTCACCTGCATTGACTGCCATCTGGTAAGCTTTTTCATTGGCAGCAATGCCGGCCAGCATACCCTCGATCTCTGAGATCCTGGTTTTCGGATAATTCTCGGATGGTTTCAACGAACTTGCCTTCTGATATTCCGGAAGTGCATTCAAATAATCCTTTTTCTTCAGGAATTCATCCCCGGCAGCGATGTGCGATGTGTACGAAGTTTCAAAGTCTTTTTTCTCCTGAAGGATCCGGTTGATTTCAGATATCTGCTCAGCAGGGTATGTTTCCTGAGGTTTGAGGTTTTTTGCCTTTTGATATTCCGGCATGGCTTTCGGGTAATCCCCGGCAAAGAAATACTGGTCCGCCATGGTGATGATTGCATCGTAATCTTTCTGAATACGCTCCCTCTCGGCCAGGATCCTGTCAATCTCTGTGACTTTCGTTTTGGGGTAGTTCTCGCCTAGCTTGAGGCCCGAAGCTTTTTGAAACGCTGTCCTGGCTCCGGCATAGTCCCCTGCAGCGATGAGGCTGTCGCCATCACGGACAGCCTGTGCATAGGCCTCTTCGTTCGATTTTATATCGGCAAACACTTTGTTGATCGCATCCAGTTTTTGCTGCGGGTAGATTTCGGATGGTTTGAACGTAAGGGACTGTTGATAGAAGGACCGGGCTGACTCAAGGTTGCCGGCGTTAAAGAGGCTGTCGGCACGGGCAATGGAGGCCGCGTAACGCTGCTCATTCTCGTTCTGTACGGCCAGGTCACTGAGGATTCGGTCAATTTCTGCGATCTTATCCTTCGGGAGAGCCTCTTTTGGTTTAAGTGTCCCTGCCTTCTGGAACGCGGATCTTGCCCCTTCATAGTCTTTTTTTTGCATCAACGTGCTGGCGTTGGTCATGGCAAGGTCATACTCCCCCTGTATCCGCTGCATCTCAGCGATCTGGGGATCGATCTTGGCGATCATGTTCTTTGCATATGCCTCTGATGGCTTCATCCCAACCGCTTTTTCATACTCTATCTTTGCCTTTTCAAACTCCTTATTCAGATAATACTCATCGGCCAGGGCAATGATGCGGTCATAGGCTTCCCTTTCTGCTTTAAGCTTTTCCAGGAGGATGTCGATCTCCTTGATCCGGTTGATGGGATATGCCTCGTCAGGTTTGATGTTACTGGCATCCTGATAAGATGACCTGGCAGGGCTGTATTCCCTCTTGTCAAACTGCTGGTCCGCTTTGGCGATGATACTGTTGTACTGATCCTGCTGTAGCTGCAGGTTGGCAAGGATCTCATTGATCGCGATGATCCGGTCGAGGGGATACTGCTCAAAAGGTTTCAGGTCACTGGCCACCATGTACTCGGCCCTGGCATTGACGTAACTTTTCAGGGCGAAAAGGTCATCTGCTCGCAGGATAGCCGCCGCGTACAAGGCATCAACTTCCGGATCCGACCAGATCTTGTTGATCTGGGCCAGCCTGTCTTTAGGGTATTGCGCCGAAGGATCGATACGGAGGGCATTTTCAAACTCGGCTTTTGCACGCTTATAATCAGCTGCCTTGTACCATTTTTCCGCGGAAGTAACGGCCACTTCAAAGAGGATATTTTTAGTCTTCTGATCATCGAGGATCTCATTGATCGCCCGAATCTTTTCCTGAGGGTATTTTTCACCCGGCTTTAATTTCCTGGCCGTTTCGAACTCATATAATGCACGGTCGTACTTCGTTTCAGTGAAGTACTGGTCACCTTTTTTAATGGCTGTGTTGTATTCCTGATCTGTCACGACAGGATCTGTGGTCTGTGCAACCAGCGAGGCAGCGAGGCACAGAGAAAAGACAATTCCGGGAATGATTCGTATCAGTTTAAGCCATCGTTTGTCATAAAATGATCTCATCGTACTGATAGGAAGATGCATACTTGTATGTAAATAATTACAGGTCAGTTCTTTATTAATAAGTAATAGCTGAAAGAAATAATTTGCAAAAGTACGACTAAGCCGTACATGGCTGTCATGATAACGTAAATTTTCCGTAAATGTTGGAACGTGGGGAATTCTTGTCAGGATTCGAAAATGACTCCGTCACGGATCAGCAGCTGGCGGTCGGACATGCCTGCCAGCTCGGTATTATGTGTGACGATGATGAAAGTCTGCTTGTACTGGTCCCTCAGGTCGAAAAAAAGCTTATGCAGTTCCTTTGCGTTCTGAGAGTCAAGGTTACCGGAAGGTTCATCCGCCAGGATCACTGCCGGGCCGTTGATCAGGGCCCTGGCCACCGCCACCCGTTGCAGTTCGCCTCCCGAAAGGGCAGACGGCCTGTGGTGAAGACGATCCGCCAGTCCAAGGTAGATCAGTATTTCCGTGGCTTTTGCCTCTGCCTCCTTCCTGCCGCTTCCTCCAATATAGGCTGGTATGCACGTATTCTCCAGAGCAGAGAACTCAGGAAGAAGATGATGGAATTGAAAGACAAAGCCGATCTTCTGGTTCCGGAAGTGGGCCAGTTTTTTATCCGCCAGCAGGTGAACCTGCGTCCCTTCGATGGCAATCGTTCCTTTATCCGCCCGTTCCAATGTTCCGATGATCTGAAGCAGGGTGGTCTTCCCGGCACCGGACGCCCCAACGATCGTGACGATCTCTCCCTTTCGGATCTCCAGGTCAATGCCCTTGAGCACGTTGAGTTGTCCGTACGATTTATGGATCTGACTGGCACTGATCATCCGGTAGATTTTAACGAAGGACAAAGGTCCGCCGAAAATAAAAAATTACCAAGCAAACACGGCAAAATATTATCAAATACGTATTTTTGAATCCTTCAAACGATCGCAGGAACTTATTTAATCTATAAGAACATGAATCTTCATGAATACCAGGGCAAGTCAATACTGAAAAAATTCGGGGTGCAGGTACCGGAGGGAATGGTCGCATTCTCACCGGATGAAGCGGTAGATGCCGCCTGGCTGGTCAGGGAAAAAACAGGGGTGGAAAAGTGGGCTATTAAAGCGCAGATCCATGCCGGCGGGCGTGGCAAAGGGGGAGGAGTGAAGATCGCCCGGTCATTCGATGAGGTTAAGAAACATGCACGGAACATGATCGGGATGATGCTAGTGACACCTCAGACAGGCCCTGAAGGGAAAAAAGTGGGTAAGGTGCTCGTTGAACAAAACATTTATTACGAGGGCGAATCGCCCATCCAGGAATTTTATATGAGCATCCTGCTTAACAGAAACTCAGGCAAGTACATGATCGTGTATTCACCCCGGGGCGGAATGAACATTGAACAGGTGGCTGAAGAAACACCTGACCTCATCTTTAAGGAAGAAATTGAATCCGGTGTGGGCATCATGGCCTTCCAGTGCCGGAAGATTGCTTTCAACCTGAATCTTCAGGGAAAGGCATTCAAGGAAATGACTGCGTTCGTTCAGAACCTGTACCGGGCCTATATCGAATCCGATGCATCCCTCTTTGAGATCAATCCTGTCTTTAAGACTTCTGATAACCGTATCTTCGCTGCCGATGCCAAGGTGGTCATCGATGACAATGCTGTCTATCGCCATCCGGATATCCATACCATGCGTGATTTGAGTGAGGAAGACCCCATCGAGGTGGAGGCCAGCAAATTTGACCTGAACTACATCAAGCTCAACGGCAATATCGGATGCATGGTCAATGGAGCAGGACTGGCCATGGCTACCATGGACATCATCAAACTCTCAGGCGGCGAACCGGCCAACTTTCTTGATGTTGGAGGCTCTGCCAGTGCGAAAAGGGTGGAGGAGGCATTCCGGCTCATTCTTCAGGACGAAAACGTGGAAGGGATCCTGCTGAACATCTTCGGAGGTATCGTACGCTGCGATATCGTTGCACAGGGTGTTGTGCATGCCTGCCGAAACATCGGCGAAATAAAAGTGCCCATCATCGTCAGGCTCCAGGGAACCAATGCAGAAGAGGGAAAACGTATCATCGACGAATCAGGCCTCAAAGTCTATTCCGCCATTCAACTGCAGGAAGCAGCGGAACTGGTGACAAAGATTCTGAAGGGGAAACAGTAGGCACTTGGCAGTTGGCAATCAATTGTCTGATGCTGTTATCAATCTCCTGGCCCAATACTGCTAACTAGATACTGGCCTACTCAATTGATTACCATCGTAACATTTGCATCAATCTTCACGGAGACCTTCATACCCTGTTCATGGAGGACAATATCCATTTTCTGAACAGATTCCGATTTAATTGGAAAACCAGTTTTAATGTCCACTTCAATGGTGCCGGTCATAGTTCCGGATATTTCTTTCATCTTACTGCCTTCAACAGGCTGGTAAACAGTCGAAACCTCAATGAATGCTCTGCCTTTTTTGGCATACGTGAGTGTGTGAGTGGTGATACTTTTAAATGAGAAGTCTCCACCTCCGATTGTCAGCTCGTTTTCCCAAGTACTTCCGGGCTTTAATCTTTTTGTGGGATAGATTGTATACCACGTCTGCGAGTTGTCGAACATAAACATACCGCCTGATCCAGCCTGGCTAAAGGTATCAAGGTAGTCAGAATTTAAAACGTTGCCCCTCTTGTCGATTTTCATAGAGATCATTCTGCCGATAAGCCCATCCAACGTCCTTTTCAGCTCTTTTCCCATGGGATCGGTTGGCTGTATGGTATCCTCACTGTCATAGGTGGATTCCATACCCATCATTTTTTGTGTACCGGTGATTTTTTCGATCCTGGTCTCTAACTGATATACTCCTTCAACATCATTGATCATATTGGTAGTGTAATAGGTATTCATATTTTGATCCAAACTGACACTGTATCCAACAGCTTCCGTCTGAATACGATTTGTCATGTAATAAATGACTTTATACTCCTGGCCACTAATGAGCTGATACTGTAACAACAGACTGTCTTTTTTAAGAGCAGCTTCGCCTGTTAAAGCTAGTCCTAAGAGGAAAACAAGAGATAAAACTTTGAAAATGAATGTATTAACTTTCATGGTTGCATTATTTGGAAAGGACAAATATACAAATATATTATCAGTCGCTTCTTTTAAATTCGCTTTGAGGACCATGTTTATTTTAATTGTATTTATCTTTGCAGAACTTTAAACTCATTATTCACAATTAATTTAAATGAAAATGGTAAAATTTGAAGTGTATCAAAGTGGCGCAAAAAATGAATACCGTTTCAGACTAGTAGCTTCTAACGGCCAAACTATTCTCAGCAGTGAAGGTTACAGTGCAAAGGCCGGTTGCATGAATGGCATTGAATCGGTGAGGAAAAATGCCGTTAATCCGAAAGCATTTGAGAAATCGGTGACTACCAACGGACAATTCAGGTTTAACCTGAAGGCTCCCAATGGCCAGGTCATAGGTACCAGCCAGAATTATAAAACGGAAGACGGCCGCAACAATGGCATCCAATCTGTCATGAAAAATGCAGGTATAGCAAAAGTCGTAGAATAGATTCGCCTAAATATACCGATTGTATAGTCTCAATACCTGTCTTTTACAAGAGGGAATATTCGCAATTGCTCATTACAATGAGGTCACTGTTACAGAGAACGATCATCCTGATCGCTGCTCCCGTTACGATCTTTGTGCTGACAATGCTAATGGCCTGTAACCAGAAGGAAGTCAGACGCGACGAGAATAACTCCATGATCATGGAAACCCTTTCGTCCGATGGGGTGAACATCGAATATCGGGTCAATGGTCCAAAAAGCGACACCGTCCTGGTATTTATTCATGAATGGTTATGCAACCAGACTTACTGGAAAAACCAGGTGCAAACCTTCAGCGGTGGACACCAGGTGGTCACCCTTGACCTGGCCGGTCATGGATTGTCGGGTAATGACAGGGCCCGGTATACCCTTGATCTTTTTGCTGACGACGTGATCTCGGTCATCAAGAAAACAAAAGCCAGAAAGGTGATCCTGGTAGGCCATTCCATTGGTGCATCTGTTGCCGTGAAGGTGGCGCTGAAGATGCCAGGCAAGGTGATCGCCATCATCGCAGTCGACACATTTCAAGATCTGACACAAGATTATCCCGAAGGGAATATCGATAAACTGCTGGAACCCTATAGGAAAGATTTTAAGACAACCGTCAGGAAGCATGCCAGCCTCCTTTTCGGGGATAATCCGGATTCACTTCTGGTGCAGAGAGTACTCAACGACTGGTCATCATCCAATCCTGACATGGCCATGGCCACGATGACCGAAAAGGTGCTCTTTAACCCATCCGAATGGACGAAAGTCCTGGCGGTGCCGGTATACTCTATCAATGCGGAACGCTTTCCTGCCAACGCAAAAGGAAACAGAAAGATGCTGAAGCATTATCAAATACTGACGCTGACACGTGTCGGGCATTTCCCTCAACTGGAAGATCCACAAGGTTTCAATAAGGCCCTTGCGACCTGTCTGGAGATGATTTCAAAGGCCTCTTAACCTCTTCATGGTAGTAATCATGTCATTCATTTGACATGGAATAGGGTATCATATCGCCGTTCAGTTTCCTCTTCACCGGCTCGGGACCCATGATAAACTCCAACTCACCTCCTTCTGTCAGCGTGGAATGGTCAACGTAATACCGGGTATACGGTTTGCTGTTGAGGGTCATGGATTGGATGTAGATATTTTTCTCAGAACGGTTGACGGTTTTGATCGTAAAAACATTACCGTTCTCCAGAAAAATGGATGCTTTCTGCACGGCGGGAGTCCCGATGACATATTGATTGCTTCCGGGGCAGACAGGGTAGAAGCCCAGGCTGCTGAAAATATACCATGCCGACATCTGCCCGCAATCCTCATTCCCGCAGATGCCATAGGGTGTGTTGTCGAAAAGGTTCTGCATGATCTGATGAATGCGCTCCTGTGTCTTCCACGGCATTCCTGCGTAAACATACAGGTAGGCAATATGCTGGCTGGGCTCGTTGCCGTGGGCATACTGCCCGATCAATCCGGCAATGTCCTCCACATGACCATATTTCTCTTTCCCCGCCTCAAGCATGAATAACGAGTCCAGCCTCCCGGCAAACGCTTCGGGGCCTCCCATCATCCTGATAAGTCCTTGCGGATCATGAGGAACATACCACGTATATTGCCATGCATTCCCTTCTGTATAATCACCCCCGTATTGTGCATAGAACGGGTCAAAAGGCTCCCTGAACGTGTTATCTGACCGTTTGGCTCTCATAAATCCCGTACTGCTGTCCCAGATGTTCCGGTAAGAAGCCGACCTTGCCATAAAATACCGGTGATCTTCCTCGTTCCCCATAGCCTTTGCCATCTGTGCTATGGCCCAGTCATCATAGGCATATTCAAGTGTCTTGGAAGCGCCCTCCGTCTCTTTGTCAATGGGTACAAATCCATAATGCATATAATGTCCCAATCCGTCATAAGGTCCATAGGTGGCACTGGCCTTCATGGCCTGAAAAGCATGCTCCGCATCAAAATCCCTGATGTTCTTGCGGTATGCGTCGGCAATCACGGAAACTGCATGATAACCGATCATGCACCAGGTCTCATTGCCATGGAACGACCAAACCGGTAGGATGTGATGTACGCTCTGGTCGTAATGGGCCAGCATGGAACGGATCATGTCAGGTACACGGTCCGGTTGCGTGATGGTAAAAAGAGGATGAGCAGCACGGTAGGTATCCCAGAGGGAATAAATGGTGTAGTTCGTAAAGCCATCCGCATGATGGATCTGCTGGTCCAATCCCCTGTAACGCCCGTCAGCATCGGTGTAGATGACAGGCGCCAGCAGCGTGTGGTACATGGACGTATAAAAAATGGCCTTTTCTTCCTCTGACCCTTCAATGATGATCCTGTTCAGCTGGTTCTCCCATCGTTGCTTTGCCATACTGCGAAGTTCGTCGAAGTTCCAGCCAGGGCATTCGGTCATCATGTTGTTCAGTGCACCTGTAATATCTACGGCTGAAAGGCCAACCTTTACGCCGATCGTTTTAGCGTGTGGGTCAGGGAAATTGAAATATGCTTTGATTTTTCGTCCGCCCCGATCCGGGTAACCAGTCAGATGTGGTGCACGCGGACCGAAACCAAAATATTCCATCTGATCCTCCCTAACGATCCCATACGACCGGAAAGGCGTTGAAAATGAGATCGCAAAGTAAACGTACCGGTCTGGCGCCCAACCGCTGGTCTGGCGGTAACCGGTCACCAGGGTGTCATTTTCGATACGCAGATATGCCCATCGGACTTTATCATCATAGGTATAGATGGACTGTGTAAGATCAAGAATGATCCTCCCGGTGTCAGTTACTGGATACGTGTATTGATGAAATCCGACATGTTCTGTGGCAGTCAGCTCCACCGAAATGTCGTCATCCTTTAACCTGACCGCATAATAACCCGGTTCAGCCTGCTCCTGGTCATGCGAAAAACGGGACCTGTAACCCGAATCCGGGTAAGCGGAAGGCCCTGGGATCAGCTGCAGCTTCCCCGTTACTGGCATCAGCAATACATCCCCAAGGTCTGAATGACCCGTGCCGGAGAAATGTGTATGGCTGAACCCAACGATGGTACTGTCACCATACTGGTAGCCTGCGCACCATGGAAAGCTCTGCCGGAAATACTTGAACTCCGTGTCAGGGCTGACCTGTACGAAGCCAAAGGGGACCGTAGCCCCGGGATAGGTATGACCCTCACCTCCGGTGCCGATGAATGGATCCACATAATCATATGGAGCCCTGCCGGATTCATCCAGGTAACTTGTTCCTGAAGCATGCTGCTCAACCTGAGTTTTTTCACGGCACCCACTCAAACTTAAGATTAGTGTAACAATACTGAACAGTATTGACTTACTGTAATGACTATGAATGACCATAAATGACTATTTATTAGGATAATTTTCCGCCTCACGGGTAGATTCTTGTCAATAATCCCGAATTTTGTCCGTTAGAAGCGTATAGCAGTAACAAAAATAATCCGATATCTTGGATCCTTCACCATCAGGCAAACATTCAGGCACTGGCAGGGAAGATTTTTTTGATCGTGAGCACATTCACGTTCTTTATCTGACGCGTTGGTATCCCAACCGGTACGACCCCATGCCGGGACTGTTTGTCCGTAACCACGCCCTGATGGTTGCCGCTTTTGCCGAAGCAAGTGTGGTATATGTGCACGGAGTGGAAAGATCCATAAAAAAAGTAGTTGTTGATCATGAAAATGATGAAGGGGTTCAGACATGGCGGATCTATTACCCTGTGCCATCGTTGAAGATTCCGGTTTTCGGACAAATATGGAAAGGAATTCTTTTCTTCCGGGCTAACTGCATTGGCATCCGCAGGGCGATACGAAAATCCGGAAAGCCTGACCTGGTCCATGTCCATATCCTGACACGCCTTGGGATCATGGCGCTGATCCTCCACTGGAGATACCACATCCCCTTTGTGATCACCGAGCATTGGTCGAGGTATTTGCCCTCGGTCAGCACGTATAAGGGAAGGACCAGACGATGGCTCACACGGCAGGTGGTGAAGCGTGCAGCTGCCGTGACCACCCCGACGCTGAACCTTCAGAAAGCCATGAAAAATCTTGGACTGGACAATACCAGCTATTTCCTGCTGCCCAACCTAGTGGATACGGACCGGTTCACGCCTGCACCGGCAAGCGTCGAAGCAGACAATCAGCCGGTGCAATTTGTCCATGTCTCCTGTTTTGAGGACAGATCAAAGAATATCTCCGGATTGCTCCGTGTCATTTCAGTTTTTGCGGAGAAAAGAAAGGACTTCCGCTGCCTGCTTGTCGGCGAGGGGGAGGACTTTGAGTCGCTTTCCAGGCAGGCTGAAGCTTTGGGAATAAAGGACCGTTTTGTTTTCTTTGCAGGACTTCTCGAGGGGGATGCACTGGTACGTGCGATCAGCTCCTCCGGCTTTATGGTCATCACAAGTCATTATGAAAATCTGCCGGTGGTCATTGGGGAAGCCTTTTCCTGCGGAGTCCCGCTCCTTTCGACGGACGTGGGAGGTATCTCCGAAATCGTTTCGGAACACAACGGATACCTCGTAAGAGCCCGCGATGACCAGGCCCTCCTGAAAGGCATCGAATATATGCTGGATCATTACCATGAATACGAACTTCAGCGTATCCGGGATTTCGCAGTGCAAAAATTCAGCAAGCAGGCGGTGACCGGTGCATTGAGGTCTCTTTACCTGCATGCCCTGAAAAACTCTGACCGAAGCTATGGCTGCTGAAGAACACACAAAGACCCCCCTCCGGTTCGGCATCATGTGCAACGGATGGGAACTTTATGCCTGGCAGGCCAAAGCGATCCGTCTTCTGGAAGAAAAAGGGTGTTTGCCTTCGCTGCTTATCATTAACGATGAGCCGGTCAGGATCCCGGGAGTCTGGACAAAGCTCAGGCATTATCCATTCCGAAACCTCTTTTACAGGTTTTTCCTCCGTTACTGCCATCACCCAAAAGCAAAACGGACAGTGAACGTGATGGAAGAAATGAAGCATATTCCTGCGGTAAAATGCAGGACCATAAAAAGGAGTCATTCACAATATTTCACTGACGCCGACGTGAATTCCATCAAAGCACATCAGCTGGATTTCATCCTTCGCTTTGGGTTTAATATCATCCGCGGGGATATCCTGGATGCAGCGCAGTATGGGATATGGTCGTTCCATCACGGTGACGAGCAGCAATTCAGGGGTGGTCCGCCCGGGTTCTGGGAGATATGCCGGAAAACCCCTGTCACCGGTGCCATCCTGCAGCGGCTGACCGGACGTCTGGATGCCGGGATCGTGTTACGAAAGGGTTATTTCAGAACCATACGCCATTCCTGGTCAGAAACCATCGACCAGTTATTCACGGAAACAGCGCACTGGCCGGCACAGGTCGCGACCGATATCATGAATGGTGTCAATTTGTCATGGAAGGATGCGCCAAGCAATACGGCCGCACCCGTATATAAAAATCCCGGAAACATCAGGATGGTCAGGTTCGCGCTTAACCTTACGCTGTCAAGGATACTGTTTCACTGGAACAACTTTACCAGGGCCGAGAAATGGAACATCGGACTGGTCGAAGTGCCACCTGGAAATTTTCTTGAACGACCGGCCGGAAAGACCCCTGTGTGGATTCATTCGCCACGCCCGCATCAATACCAGGCGGACCCGTTCGCAATCTCATTGCCCAATGAACTGATCATTTTCTATGAGTCATTTGATTACAAAACCGGAAAAGGAAATATCTCCTTCGTGACGGTCGATCCGGTTTCGGGCCGGAGCTCACAGCCAACGATTGCCCTGGAGAAGGATTATCACCTGGCATACCCGTTTACCCTGGAATCGGATGGAGTGCGGTACTGTGTTCCCGAATCGGCCCAGAACCACACCATTGATCTCTACCGCTGGGATGGTGAGTCTCAAACGCTCGTGCATGTTAAGACGCTCATCGGCAATGTGGACGCGGTTGATTCAACCCTGTTCAGGTATGAGGGAAAGTGGTGGTTGTTCTGCACAGACAAGGCTAACTCCGGAACTCACCTTTATGCATGGTATGCCGATAAGCTGACCGGGCCATACAAACCTCATCACAACAATCCCATCAAAACGGATATCCGGTCCGCCCGGCCAGCCGGGAAGCCCTTTATAGCAAATGGCTTCATGTATCGACCAGCCCAGGACTGTTCCCTGTCGTACGGCGGCAGCATCAGCATTCAGCAGATCATACGGCTCAGTCCCTACGAATTTGAAGAAAGGCATGTCCAAACCATTGAACCATTCAAAGAAAGTGAATTCCCGCATGGGATCCATACCCTGGCAGATGCTGGCAGGTACACCGTGCTGGATGCAAAAAAATATGTTTTCGATCGCTACCATTTTGTGCGTCAGCTGAACATGAGGATTCACAAACGTATTTCAAAAAAATCCGATCATTGGCGATGAGCATGTTCCGGTATATCATTGGCACTTCGCTGACCAGGCTTGTCAATGCCCTGCTTTCCTTTGGCATTCTGTGGATCAACACGCACAATCTTGGTAAAGAGGGCCTGGGCACCATCGGATTGCTCGTCCTGGGCATTACGCTGGTTTTGCTTGTCAGCAACTACATTGGCGGCGGCGCCCTGGTTTTTCTCTCTTCGCGGCACGACTGGCGCCAGCTTCTTGTTCCATCCTATCTCTGGGCGATCATGGTTTCGGTTGCCGGAGCCTTACTGCTGGGCCTGTTCCATCTGGTGCCGGAAGAATATGTAGTTGACGTCCTGTTTTTGTCGCTGCTTCAGGCATGGATGACCGTCAATCTTAATCTGCTGATCGGCAGGGAAAAAATAAAACTGTTCAACGCCATATCTGTGATCCAGATGGTGCTGACAACGGTTGCACTGGCTTTCTTCATCTATCATGAACATATTTATAATGTAAAAGCATACATCTATTCATTGTACGTGGGATACGCGGCTGGATTTCTTCTTGGTCTGGCCGCACTGCTGCCTTTGATCCGAAAGGCAGGAAAGCAAAAAAAACAACCTGTCATCCGGGAGATCATCCGGTACGGGAAATTCATTCAGACGGCGAATGTACTCCAGCTGCTCAATTACCGGCTAAGTTACTATCTGATCGAGTTTTTCACAGGTCGTGCTGCACTGGGGATTTACATCGTTGGCGTTCAGCTTTCGGAAGGGGTCTGGCTCATTGGCAAAAGTGTCGCAACCGTACAATTCGCAAGGATATCGAACACAAGGGAGGAGGACTATGCCAAACGGATCACGCTCCTGCTTTTCAAGTTCACCTTCGCATTGTCCCTTCTTGTTACCATCGCCCTCGTACTACTTCCTGAACAGGTGTATGGCTGGATATTCGGAGATGATTTCGTCCATGTAAAAAAGGTCATTTTGTCACTTTTTATCGGAATTCTTGCCACGTCGGTCTCATTGATGTTCAGTCACTACTTTTCGGGAATGGGCATGCCACGGCACAATATGGTCGGTTCGGCCATAGGGTTGGTCCTGACTTTGGTATTAGGTTTGATATTCATCCCCAAATATGGCATTATAGCAGCCGGATTAACAGCTTCAGTTTCTTATCTGGCAAATCTGATCTACCTTATGGTGGTTTTTATCTACAAAACAAAGCCCGACCTTCGCGATTTCATGATCCGGAGCGATGACTTGCGGTTATTTTTAAATGAACTGAAAGGAAAACACACCGGATCACAAGGCCACATCAACTGATCTACTGCTGCTAAACTCTATTTCAGATGACAATCAGAGAGATACACACCATTTACAGGAAGATCCTCGGTGATCTTTCCACGGGAAGCGTGAAGGATGCGCTGGACGACCTTCTCCGCCTCATCGTGGTCACCCAGCAATCGGATTTCCGCAACCAGTATGAGAAGAACCTCGATATTTATAAGAATATCCTCAAGTATACGGCAGAAGGAATTCATGATCCTGACAGGCCGAAGATCTACAACAGGATGCTTGCCGCGGTCTTTGAGCTGACCGATCTGACCTATCAGCATCTGCTCACCCACAAGTCAGGCATGCAGATCTACCAGATCAAGAAGGATATTGAAAACAAACTGGACTGGATGATTGACCAGGCTACTGACTCCATTTCAGGTCTGGGCTTTGAAACGGATCTGGATGAACTTCTGGGCGAAATTAACCTGGCACAGGCTGACCCGCTGAAAGAGCAACAGGAGCGTTCCAGGATGCTCGCAAAGGTCTTTGAGCTAGTATGGCTTACCGATCGTTTCAATGAGAAAGAAATCAACCTGATCGAGTCGATACGAAGATCCAGCCAGATCAAATGGTTTGAAAAATGTATCATCGTGAGTGCGCTGACTCTGAGCCTTATCCGGTGCTTTGACCAGAATAAAATCAATCTGTTGATCAACTTCTATGAGGAAGATATGGATCCGATCCGGCAAAGGGCGCTTGTCGGTCTGCTATTCGCACTGTATCTCTACGACGACCGGTTGAAATTATATACCGGACTGACCAACCGGCTTTCCTTCCTCAAGGAAAGGGAGGGACTGGCCAGCGAGGTCCAGATAGCCCTTATCCAGATCCTGCGTTCCAAAGACACGGAACGTATCACTAAAAAGCTTCAGGAAGAGATCCTGCCGGAAGTGGTTAAACTGGTGCCCAAACTGGAAGATAAACTGGATCTGGAAAACCTCATCTCCAGAGAACCACTGGAGGAAAAGAATCCGGAATGGGAGGATTTCTTCAGGGATACTCCCGACCTCTACAACAAAATGGAGGAATTCACCAACCTCCAGATGGAAGGTTCGGATGTATTCTGGAGTGCTTTTGCCATGCTGAAGCATTTTGATTTCTTTCGCAATGTTCATAACTGGTTCATGCCATTTCACAAGGATGACGTGATCATTCTCGACCTTTTCAAACAGGAATTCAACGACAGGGATCCCGAGACATTGCTGGATGGCATCGCC
Source organism: Bacteroidales bacterium (assembly GCA_028716265.1). Taxonomy (GTDB): domain Bacteria; phylum Bacteroidota; class Bacteroidia; order Bacteroidales; family JAGONC01; genus JAGONC01. The sequence goes on from JAQUQD010000039.1 coordinate 16,013, forward strand.
CGGTCAGCTTTTCTCTGCAACTCCGATAAATATTCATTCTGCCTGAATATCCGTCATTTGCAGGAAGGCCAGAAATCACTCCTGTTGAATTTCTTCACGGAAGAACTGAAGAACATCAACGAGATCACGGAGGAAGACTCCTTGCTGAACAAATCGATAAAGGATAAATTCATCTTTACGCAATACATTCAGGATCTGTACAGGTTCCATAAATTACACCCCCTGAAGAATGAGATGACGGATATCTTCAACATCCCATTGGATCTGCACCGGACATGGTTTTTACCCCTGTTGGTGGAGGAGCAATCGATCATCCGGAATATTGCCGAATTCTATTTCGAGAGGGACCAGTTCGACCAGGCACGGGAAATCTATCAGGGGCTCAACAACAGAGGGGATAACAGTTATGAAATCTTTGAGAAGATTGGGTATTGCTACCAGCGTACGCGGCTTTACAAGGAAGCCCTGGATTATTACCTGAAAGCCGAACTGTATGATACCAACCGGCTGTGGCTGACCAAAAAGATCGCTCTCTGTTACCGTAACCTGAAGCAGTATGATGAAGCGATCCGGTATTACCAGGAAGCGTTGAAGATCACACCCGAGAGTACTTCGTTACTTGCTTCCATCGGGCATTGTTACCTCGATAAGAATGAGATCGAAACCGCGTTGAATTATTTCTATAAGGTTGAATTATTGACTCCGGAGGATGTCAGTGTCATGCGCCCGATAGCATGGATCCATTTTATCAGGGGTGATTTTGAAGAAGCATCTTCCTTCTATCAGAAGATCATCAAAAAAGATCCTAACAAGTATGACTACATGAACCTGGGGCATGTCGAGTGGTGTCTTGGGAACCGGATGGCAGCCCTGAACAATTACAAGCTCAGCATACGACAGAAGGACAGCAATCTGGAACTGTTCCTGGCAGGATTCAATGCCGACCAGGAGTATCTGGTAAAGCACGGGGTTGCAGTCAGGGATATTCCGCTGATGCTTGATTACCTTAAATACACACTGGATTCATCCCGGCAATGATCCATTGCTGCCGGTTTCTTTTCCGTTTCAACCGCTAACTGATTCCAATTCTTTCTTGATGCATCTCTAATTATCTTTGTGCCAACGGAAGAAAAGGAATTAAACATATCTTTGTTAAAATTTTTTGGAAATTTGCATATTGCCGGTTCTGAAAAAAGGTGTAACTTCACCCCTTTTAATGGAATACTATATTTATGCGATTATTCATTATAATTCAAACATATGAAAATTAGAAATTTACTTGTTTATTTGGTTGCCTTAACCGGTGGGGTTGGACTTATTGTATTGACTGCTTCCTGGATGGTAGGTTATCATAACAGGGGGGAAGCGGATCTGAAGGGTGGAAACGGCGTTGACCGTGCCGCTGCGTACCTGCTGTCCATCCGAAGTAATCAGGTAACGGGGACTGTTGATATGAACGACGTTCTGCAGGCCCGTAACCAGGCGGCCAGACTTGCCGGTAATTCCACGAGGGGATTGAACATCACATGGACGGAGATGGGCCCGGATAATTACGGAGGAAGGACACGTAGTATCATCGTGGACAACCGGGATCTTTCGGGGCAGACATTATATGCTGCGAGCGTCAGCGGCGGGATCTGGAAATCTACCAACAGCGGACAGACGTGGGCCAGAATCAATGGCTTTGAAGAAAATCCAAATATTGTCTGCATGGTTCAGGCATCCAATGGTGACATTTATGCCGGGACAGGCGAGTACTTTATTGCCCCCGACGATCGCATATCCAGATACAGCGGATTCATTGGCAGGGGTATTTTCCTGTGCACTGACGGCAACAGCTTTCAGGTTATCCCGTCCACGGTTCCTGACCTATCTGAAGGGACATCCTCCCTGTGGGCATATGTGAACAAAATGGCCATCGAACCCGGCTCCGGGAGGATCTATGCAGCGACGAACGGCGGACTGATCTACACCGACAATGGTTTTGACACCTATTCCTTTACCCAGGCAAGCACCGGTGATGTGCTGGATACGATCGCCACCGATGTGGAGATCGCCTCCAATGGACTGGTGGCTGCTGTTGTGGCCATGCATTGCTATATATCGCCGTCAGGAAGCCCTTCGGGATTTGTCGACCAATCCACACGATATTATTCGTCTCCTGATACCATCGTTAATGAGACAAAGCTTCCGATGGAAAACATAGCACGACTGGAGCTTGCTGTTGCACCCTCCAACAATGACGTCATCTACGCCATGACCGCTTCCTCACAGGATGCTGTTCATCAGCTTGAATTCGGTGAACTCGAGGGAATTTATCTCTCGGAAGATAAGGGCGAGAGCTGGATGATCATCGGACCCGGCGGCAGTAATCAGTTCAATGTGATGGGAGATGGGACGGATTACTATGGTTTTTATAACAATACACTTGCCGTGCATCCGACAGATCCTTACGTTATCCTGGCAGGCGGGGTGGACATGTGGGAAGGTGAAAAGGTGAACGGCACCGGATTCTATAACTGGATCAAAAAGAGCTCCAGCATGGAAGGAGTATACACTTATGTCCATTCAAGCCACCATGTGTATGCATACAATCCGGCCAATCCTTCGATCTGTTACCTCGGGACCGACGGGGGAATGTTCATCACCAGCGACAATTTTCTTTCGTTCCGTTCCATTAACAAGCAATACAATACCTCCCAGTTCTATTCTGTCGGATTTGACAGGCGAGGTTACCCGATAGGAGGGACACAGGGCAACGGGATCGTTTATCTGGATCACCAGGGTAACACCCCGGAGGCCGGATCCCAGCTTGGATGGTCAGCCACTGCGATGAATGGAGGATACCAGGAAATTTCGATGATCATGCCCAATTGTTTCATCCTTTCAGGTGAAGCATTGAACCTGTTCCGTTCAGATGATTATGGCAGGAATTTCTCACCAGTGTTCCTCCCCACCACCATCACCAACCCCAACTCGTTCCTGACACCGTTTGCCCTGTGGGAGAGTTTCAATAACGAGAACAGCAGGGACTCGGTGACCTTTATTGCAGAAAAAGACTATGGCGCAGGTGACACGGTGATGGTTGCCAGCAACAACAACAGCGTTCTCTTTCCCTATGTCACTCCTTTGTGGATTTCGGAAGGGGACTCGGTGACCGTCAAGGACGTTGTCTCCACAAGGTTCTTCCTGGCAGTCAACAATGCGGTTTATATGACCTCACAGGTACTTGATTTTACCATTGAACCCACATATTTCAAAATCGCCACGATCCAGGGTAATCCACTCTGTATAGCATATTCCGGCGATGGAAATTATGTTTATGTAGGTACTGATGGCGGCAACGTTTACCGTATAGCAAACCTTGCCCTGGCACACGACACCGCAACGGCAGATATCAGCAGCAATGCCTGCATCGTTGCAACCAGCCTTGTCGCATCTTATGCTGAAAGGGCAGTTACCTCGATTGCAGTCGATCCCAGCGATCCTGACCATGTCGTGTTTACCCTGGGCAATTACGGAAATACAGACTATGTCTTCCGGACGACCAACGCGATCGATTCCCTGCCTACATTCACCTCCATTCAGGGCAATCTTCCAAAAATGCCGGTATATTCTTCATTGATCGAGCTGAACAATTCCAATCGTATCATCCTGGGAACTGAACTCGGTATCTGGTCGACCGATAACGCCGGAACCAACACGGTTTGGATCAATGAAAACGAGGGAATGGGAAATGTTCCTGTTTTTATGATCAAACAACAGCGACTGGCCCAGTACCCTATATCCAATTACGCGGTGATCTATGCTGCAACACATGGCCGGGGAATTTTCCAGTCCGTCGATTTTGTCGGGCTCGATGACCCTGATGATCCTGTCACAGCTGATCTGGAATCGCTTCATCTTTATCCGAATCCGGCTACAGATCAAATCCGGATAACGATGAACATGCATGGTAAAGCGGATGTTTCCATGGTAATTTACGACCTCAGCGGCCAGAAAGTGAAGGATGTCATGCACTCTTCCCAGGTCGCGGAAGGCAAACAGGAAATCCAATGTGCACTGGATAACCTGAAATCAGGCACCTATATCCTGGTTGTCACGTCAGGTGGGCTCACGAAATCATCCAAGTTCATCCTTATGAGATAAGTCTTTAATTCTGATAAATACATATAACGATATGAAGAAAGCGATATTTTTACTCAGCCTATTTGCTTCCCTTTCGGTATTTGCTGACATTACGGCATATACGCCCACCCTGGTGGCCCCCAAGGATGGCGCCGACTATCAGCCGCCCAATGTTTTGTTGGACTGGAATCCGGTCGCCGGGACCATCGACCTGCATTATGATATCCAGATCAGCACTTCGGCTGATTTTACGGATCCGATCCAGCTGACCACTGCCGTGAGCAGCATCAATGCGAGCGAACTGATGTTTGATACCCAGTACTTCTGGAGGGTGCGGGCTACCGATCAGTCAGGCTCATCCAGCTGGTCAGTCACCAGGTCGTTCAAAACGGTCGACGTTGTTGAACTCTCCATACCCAAAAAGAACGGATCGGACATCTTCCCCAATATCCTGCTCGAATGGGATAAATCAGAGGAAGTGACCGGGATCGCCTTCTTTGATGTGGAAGTGGACCATGTCAATACCTTTAGCAGTCCTGACTACCATCGCTATCTGGTTCCATCCGACGGAAGCGTCCATACTTACCGGTTGGAGGATCTGTATTTTGGCCAGGATCACTTCTGGCGGGTGCGTGCCATTCACAGCAAGGACACAACCGCATGGTCGGAGACCTGGAAGTTCACCACACTGGAAACCTTTGAGCTGAAAAGACCCAAGAATAATGCACTGGACCAGAATCCCGACCAGGAGCTCATATGGGATGAAATCGACGGAGCGGATGCCTATCTCTTCCAGATCGACACCGATCCGGATTTCACCATGGCCAAGACCTACGAAACCATTAATGACAGGGCCAATGCAGATAAGCTGCACTTTGGGGAGAAATATTACTGGCGTGTGATGGCGTACCACACCCAGGACAGCACCGAATGGACGGATGTTTTCAGTTTTACTACGATCAATCAGATCAAACTGCTCTTACCGGCCGATGGGGCTACCGGACAGAGCCTCTTTCCGTCCTTCCAGTGGGAATCTATTAGCGGTATCAATTCCTACTGCCTGGAGATCGATGATACTCCTGATTTCAGTACGGATCCTATTCATAAAAGCGTTCCTACAACCATGGGAAGTAAAGTTACCTACGACCTTCCGGGACCTTCCCTCGACAGTGCCGTTACCTATTACTGGAGAGTGTGTGCCCTGCACGAATACGATAGCACAGGGTGGGGACAGACATGGTCATTCCGGGTGATCGCAACGGGCATTGATGATCCGGCACTGCTGGCATCTTCCGCCCGGATCTCACCGAACCCGGGCAATGGACTGTTTACCCTTGAATTGTCCTCAGAAGCACCAGGTATCGTCCATCTGACCATGATGGATCTTGTCGGCCAGCAGCTCCGAAGCATCAACTGGGACCTTATCCAGGGAATGAATAAAAGAACCCTCGATGTACAGGAACTCCCGGCAGGCATCTACATGCTCCGGCTCCAGAAAGCAAACGCCGTAGTGACGAAAAAGCTGGTCATACAGAGGTAAATTTGCTATGGTATTTCAGAGATATCTGAAACCGATTGCATTTCAACTTTACGTAAATCAATCACGGTATTTTTCTTCTTCGTTGAATCACTGGTATGAACCCCAGGGCAAGCCCTGGACTCTAATTCCGGCGCAAGCACCGGGGAATTAACCCTTTTACCCCTCCCCCGTCCCCTCCCCTGCGAGCAGGGGAGGGGTGCAGGGGTGGGGTACATTAAAATTTCCTCATTACCTGTTGTGAACAAGGATATGTTTATTTGTTCCTGTATTTACATTGTTTTTCATTGCTTCCGTCGTTATCTTTGTAGCACTGTTTCATTCTAATATTAAATGGTTGTTGCGAAGACTGCATTAAAAAAAATAGGGCTGACCTTAACTTGTTTCACAGTACTATCTGCTGCGTTAAACGCGCAGCAAGAAGTTATATATGCTGGAGAAGATATAGAGATGTGTTTTGGCCAACAGGCGAAACTTAAAGCTAGTGTAAAAATTCCAACGGATAAATATAATCCGGTGTATTTTGATGATAATGATTTAGTTCTGAATCAGGTGTTTGAGATTCCATTTACTTTTGAATTTTTCGGAATCAAAGTCGATAAGTTTGTTATTTCCCCTAATGGCTGGATCAGTTTTAATCCCGACCTGGCGGGTTCATTCTCTGATTGTAATGCAACTGCTATCCCCAGTACTGATCCTTCGGTCCCTAAAAACGCTATTATGTTCCCCTGGCAGGACTGGTATCCACGAACTGATGATGGATCGTACATCGGCTGGGCTGTATTGGGATCTTATCCAGAGACAAGACTTATTGTCAATTTTTTTAATGTCAAGTTAGAGGCTTCACAGGATTTACCCCTTACATTGATCAAGCTAATCACTTCCGGTAAAGTGTATGATAAGGTGGGAGATGTAGTACAGTACAGTTTTATAATTACAAATTCAGGAAATCATACATTACCGGGACCTTTCACAGTAATTGATAACATGATCGGTACATTGACCGATTGTGCACAAGGGCCGCTTGAACCTGATGCGACTGTGATCTGCTCAGGCCAATATACCATCACCCAAAAAGATTTGGATAATGGCAGTGTAACTAATTATGCATTTGCCACAACGGAAGATGGCAATATGATTATTTCATCAAACATTGACACAGAAACCGCACGGTCTTCACTGAGTCCGCAGTTAACCTTAAAGAAACAGATCGTTTCAGGTAATCCATACAGTAAAATCGGTGATGTAATCATATATGGATATGAAATCATAAACACTGGCTTAATAACTCTGGAAGGTCCATTCACAGTGGTAGATGACAAGATCGGAACTCTGACCAACTGTGCTGCAGGTCCTCTGGCACCTAACGAGACGCGTTATTGCACGGGTAGTTACACCATCACCCAGGCGGATCTGGAACAGGGCAGTGTTACCAACATTGCTTATGTCACAACACATCACGGTACTGCATTGATCATATCCAACGCTGAGATCGAAACTGCCACCGCCATGATTGAAAAACGCGGCACATTTCAGTTAATATTGTACGAAGGCTCACATGAATTAGCAGACAGCATCGATATTCATATAACCGCAAAACCCTCTTCCGGTTCCTACTTGCATAACCGAGCTACAATAGGTGTCCACGATCGCGATGGATTAAAAGGTGTTGCTCCGGATTGCTGCAACGGTACTTCCTGGACAACAGAGCATGAAAGCTGGAGATTTAAGCCAAAAGATCCTCCACCTGAATTTACGTATACGGTGGAACCCATTGATTTTAATCCTGAAATTATCGGTGAGATCAGTGAGGTAAAATGGTATGAAAACACCATTGATCCTGAGCACTACCTGTCAACAGGGTATACCCTTACCGAGAATCCTACCGACACAACTTCCTACATTGCTCAGATCCTGGTCAATGGAACCGTTCCCTATTCGGATACGGCAATTGTTTATGTTAATCCGCTACCTGTAGCAAATGCGGGTGATGACATAACAATTACCAGCGGGGATCCAGTTACTTTAGACGGCAGCAAATCCAGTGGCATACAACCATTAATTTATTATTGGCAATCTGCCGACGGTTCATGGTTATTTACAGGTCAAAGCCCTCAGGTTCAGGTAATTCCGGCTCCAACAACAACAACGGAATATATACTTCAGGTTACGGACGCTAATGGATGTAAGTCTGATATAAATACGGAGGAGGCACATGTGATAGTCAGAGTGAATAGCGCTCCCCTATTTGTAACTCTTTCAGCAAATCATACGACTATTTGCAAAGGTGATGAGGTAGTGCTGACCGCAAAAGTACTGGACGGGTCTCCACCTTATCAGCCTCAATGGGAAGCACTACCTCCTGTGGTCGGGTGGGATCCGAATCCGCTCGAATATCAACAATGTGTTTATCCGCTTAGCCTAACAACATTCACTGTCACAGTTACAGATGAAGATGGAACCATTAAAAGTGCAACCACGACTGTCGATGTCATTTCCGTCCAGCCTGAGATTAAAGGGGAAACGGAGGTATGTGAAAAAGAAACAGGGGTGATTTATACAACGGATCCAACAGGTAATCATTTCAGCTGGAGCATGACCGGGCCTGGAGATATTAATCCACTCCCGGGTGATTATATGTCGGAAGTGGACTTTGGTGCGGGTTCTGGTACGAATACAATTAACGTCATCGAAACCAATGACCAATATCAGTGTATTGGTACGGCTTCTTTGACAGTTACCATTCACCCCAAACCCAACCCGGTGATTGATGATACGAAGGGAAATCCGGTCTGCCAGTGGGCAACTGGGGTACCATACTCAGTCGCATACGATCCGAAACATACATACATTTGGAACCTTTCACCCCAATATGGAAATATAGTATTAGATAATGATTTTCCAAACCAGGTAAAAATAGATTGGATAAAATCTGGTGAAATCCCATTAACCTTAACAGAATCTACTGAGCACTGTGAAAACAAGGCATCTGTATTTATTAAAATCAATCCGGCACCCACTCCTGAAATTCGAAACGAGGATGGAATCAGCGGACAGGAAGAGATATGCGAAAACACAACCAGGACTTATACAACTCCCGGATCTCCCGATCACACATATTCGTGGAACACCGTACCAGTAGCACTCGGGGATGAAATCAGCAATCCTTTGCTAAATGAAAAGACATTCCATTGGAAGAAGGAAGGAGCCACATCACTGATAGTGACAGAAACAAACGAAACGAATTGCACTGCCACTTCAGAACCGTTCACTGTCATTATACACCCAAATCCCGTGCTCTCCTTGTTCGCTGAATCCCTTTCAGTCTGCCGGGGAGATTCTGCACTGATCGAACTGAACGGAGGTGATGATTATGACTGGATCGAAGGCCAGGATATTACCTGGATAACGGAAACATCATCATGGTGGTTGTACCCGGGGGAAAATATGCATTACCTTATCCGTGGGACTGATGAATCAACAGGTTGCTCGGACACATTATCATGGGACGTAGAGATAAGACCCAACCCAGTTGTTGAACTGGGCGATGATAAGTATTTATCACCTGGCCAAACTCTGTACCTGGAACCTGGAGGTGACTTTGATGAATACATTTGGTTTAATGATGATTTCAGTGAAATTTTAAGTTATTCCAAAATACTGGATGTGACTTCCGTTGGACTTTATCACCTGGAAGTCGGATTAAAAGGATGTACAGCTCAGGATTCTATATGGATCAAAATGCCCGCCGGACTGCTGCCCATCCCCAATGCGTTTACGCCCAACAGTGACGGAGAAAACGATACCTTCGGCCTGGTCGGTTCCCTGGAAGAAATAACCCGGTTCAACATGCAAATCTTTAACCGCTGGGGAGCTTTACTTTATGAAACAAACGATCCTTCTCAGCCATGGGATGGCACGTTCAACGGAATTCTTTGCGATACAGGAACTTATGTCTGGATCATTTCCCTCGAAGAAAAATCATCCGGCCAAAACACGACAAATCGTGGATTTGTTGCATTGCTGCGATAAATTTTTTCCTTAATTTCGCATCTGCTAGTTACATTGATCAGCGTTTTGACTCCTTATCTGAAATAAATTCAATGGATTTGAGTTTTATTTCAGGGTTTAATTTATTCAGCGAATGAAGTTCAGCATTATTACGTTTCTATTGTGCTTTTTATTGGTGCAGGTTCATGCACAATTAATTACTGATGTTACGGATGATTGTGAGTATATACCACCCAGACAGGCCAATACGTGGTATTTTTACCTGAATGCCGGACTTGGATTCAACACAGCCGTCAGTTCACTGAACAATGTCAGGAATCTGGAGGACGGAATGACCAAAACTGCCGTTGCCGTTCTGTGCGATGAAGAGGGTAAACTTCTGCTCTATTCCAATGGCGAAAAGGTATGGAATTCAAATTTCAGTGAGCTTTCCTATGCCTATACCGGTAGACTGCTCGGAAGTGATGACTGCTCGCAGTCCTCTCTTTTCATCCCCAGTCCTGATCCCAACAGTCCTCTGTGTTATCTTTTCACTACAGATGTTTTAAATCCTGAACTTAACGGCTATTACACCAATGGGTTGAGGTACTCGATCATAAATATAGAGACCAACCAGGTTGCTTTTCCAAATATCAAGCTGAAGTCAAAAGTGACGGAAAAGCTTACAGGAACGCGTCATGCCAATGGCATTGATTACTGGGCAATAGCTCATGGCTTCGACGGTCCTGAAGCAGATGCATTTTTTGCTTACCTGGTGACTAGCAACGGAGTTGATTCCATACCGCAGACAAGCTTTGTCGGTTCCAAGCACATTAGCCCGGTACCTGACGGAAATTCGGTCGGTTATATGAAAGCGTCACCGGATGGTTCAAAGATTGCTCTCGCCATCTATGGCCTTGGAAAAGTGGAGCTTTTTGATTTCAACAATTCTACAGGAAAGGTTGGTGCATCCTATTCTTTCTCTTCACCCGAAGTCCCCAAAGTCGAAGATGCTTTTTGTGTGGAATTTTCGCCTGACGGAAGTAAACTCTATGTGACCACTTACGTGCAGTCGCATGAAAGATCCTATATCTTTCAATATGACCTCTCCGACCTGCCTGCGAATCCCCTTCTTCGCAATGATACCATCGCACGTAATGACACCATCGTCTATGCAGGCATGCAGCTGGCCCCCGACGGAAAGATCTATGTCAGCTATGTCAGCAACGGGGGATTTGAATATAGTGAATATCTTGCGATCATTGAAAATCCTGGCCGCCCGGGTGGTGAATGTAACTTCAGGGAAGGGATAGACGGATTTCATCTGAATGCAGGCAAAGGTTATAAAGGCCTGGTTAACGTGAACCAGACGTTTGTCGACGTGCCCCATTTTACATATCTGCATCATTGCCACTATGATTCCACTTCCTTTGATATCTGGAACAAGGCAAACACGGATCGCTGGTTCTGGGATTTTGGAGGAGGAAAGACAAGTACTGAAGAAAATCCATACTACGTTTTCCCGTCATCGGGCACGCATCAGGTTTCGGTTACGGAGTATTTTAACAACAAACCATTTACTAATACTGAATCCGTAACGATCTATCCGCTGCCCGTTGTGGACATTGGTAGCGGAGAAGACACGATCTTCAAGTATCCGGGTTCACAATTCAAGCTTGATGCCGGTCCCGGCTATGATTTTTATTACTGGAACGGGAACGATCAGCCCGGCGGGCAAACCTACGTCGCCACAGATACTGGAATGTATTCGGTGATGGTCGTGGATTCAAACTGCTGCTATAATGTCGACAGAGTATGGCTCTACGAATCCAGGATCATTATCCCCAACGCGTTTACTCCGAATGCAGACACGCATAATGATCATTTCAAACCGTTGGTGCTCACTGAAGGAGTCACCAATTTCTCCATGCTGATCTATAACCGCTGGGGCCAGCTTATTTTTGAGTCTAAGGATTATACGACCGGTTGGGATGGACAGGTCAACGGCAAGCCAGCACCTCCCGGGGTCTATATCTACGTCATCAGCTATAATGTCAGGACCGGCATCGAATCGTTCAAATCCGAAGTCAGCAAAGGGCATGTGACCCTCCTCCGATAGCATCATGTCTGCTCCTTCTCATCCTTACACCCCTATTATCGCCAGGGAACTGAACCTTTCGGCCCATCAGGTGGAAAATACGCTGAAGCTCCTCAACGAAGGCGCAACGATTCCTTTCATAGCACGCTACAGGAAAGAGATGACTGGCAGCCTCGATGAGGTCATGTTGATCAGGATCCGTGACCGCCTGAAACAGCTTACGGAGCTTGATAAACGTCGCGCAACGATCTTTTCTTCCATTCAGGAACAGGGAAAGCTTACTCCTGAGCTGGAGAAACAAATTCAGGATGCTGCCACGCTCTCCGAGCTGGAAGATATCTACCTTCCCTATAAGCCCAAAAAGAAGACCAGAGCCTCCGTCGCCAGGGCTAAAGGACTGGAACCGCTGGCCACGCTGATCTTCTCACAGCAATTCATTGATCCGGCCGTCGCCGCCGAAAAATTTGTCAATCCAGAGCTTGGAGTGTTAACCGTGGAAGAAGCGCTTGCTGGAGCCCGCGACATCATCGCTGAGTGGATAAATGAGCGTCAATATGGCAGGAAGGAAATGCGCCACCTGTTCCTGAAGAAGGCTACCCTGCATTCGAAGGTCATCAAGGAAAAAGAACAGGAAGGGATCAAGTACAGGGATTATTACGATTACAGGGAGCTGATGGCCAAAGCTCCATCCCACAGGGTGCTGGCCATGTTTCGCGGAGAGAAGGAAGAGTTCCTCCGGGTGACGATCGCACCGGAGGAACATCTCGCGCTGCAATTACTGGAACACATTTTCATACGGAACAATTCCCAATCAGCGGAGCAGGTCAGGATGGCCATGCAGGATTCCTACAAAAGGCTCCTGCAACCCTCCATGGAAACAGAGATGCGGGATTGGGTGAAACAGAAGGCAGATAGGGCCGCCATTCAGGTTTTCGCGGAAAACCTCAACCAGCTTCTTCTTGCACCTCCGCTTGGACAAAAGAACGTAATGGCCATTGACCCAGGCTACAGGACAGGATGCAAGGTAGTGTGCCTCGATAAGCAGGGGAACCTGCTCCATAATGAAACGATCTACCCTCATCCTCCTCATCATGAGATGAGGCAGGCCATACCAAAGATCCTGAACCTGGTGGATGCCTATAAGATCGATGCCATAGCCATAGGGAACGGAACTGCAGGGAGAGAGACCGAGTACTTTATACGACGAATACCTTTTGATAAGGACATCATCGCCATCATGGTCAACGAAAGCGGCGCTTCGGTCTATTCTGCTTCAGCAGTGGCCAGAGAGGAGTTCCCCGATTATGACGTGACTGTCCGGGGTGCTGTTTCTATCGGCAGGAGGCTGATGGACCCGCTGGCCGAACTGGTCAAGATCGAACCGAAATCTATCGGGGTAGGTCAATACCAGCACGACGTGGACCAGAACGAATTGAAAGAAAGCCTTGAAGACGTGGTGGTCAGCTGCGTCAATGCAGTTGGTGTCGAGGTCAATACGGCCAGCAAAGAACTCCTGACGTACGTATCGGGTCTTGGACCATCACTGGCCCAAAAAATCGTGGATTACCGGAAGGAAAAAGGGCCGTTCGGTTCGCGTACAGAACTGAAAAAAGTGCCCCGGTTAGGGGAAAAAGCCTTTGAGCAGGCTGCGGGGTTTCTCAGGATACACCAGGCGAAAAATCCACTTGACCGGTCAGCGGTACACCCCGAAAGCTACCCAATCGTTGAAGCTATGGGAAAAAGCGTCGGTGCAAGCGTGGAGGAGATCATGAACAATGAATCGCTCCGGAACCAGATCAGGATAGGGGATTTCATCACCGAAACGGTGGGATTGCCTACCCTTCATGATATCATGCAGGAACTGGCCCGGCCGAGCCGTGACCCGCGCCAGAAGTTCGAGATCTTTGAGTTCGATAAGTCCGTGTTCTCCATCAATGATCTTCAGCCCGGGATGGTGCTGCCCGGAATCGTGACCAATATCACTAAATTCGGAGCCTTTGTTGACATCGGCGTACATCAGGACGGACTCGTGCACGTCAGCCAGATGGCAAATAAATTCATCAGCGATCCGGGCCAGGTGGTCAAAATCAACCAGAAAGTAAAAGTCAGGGTCTTGGAAGTGGATATCGAACGGGTAAGGATCCAGCTTTCCATGAAAAATATAAACACGCCGTGACATCCATGGTATCATGCACAAATACAGGCATTCGTGCAATCCTGCTGATCGGACTGCTCAGCTTCTCCGTGACCGTGAAAGCTCAGTTCATCAAGGGGGCTGTCATCGGCGGTGTCAACCTGTCACAGGTGGATGGGGACGAGGTGTACGGATTCAAAAAATTCGGCGCTAATGTGGGTGCTGCGGCCATAATCCCGTTCACTGATCATTGGGAGGTTTCTATTGAAACTATTTTCAGCAAGAAGGGATCCCATCAGAGACCGCAGCGCGAAGATTCACTTACGGGAGAGT
>JAQUQD010000040.1 GCA_028716265.1 Bacteroidales bacterium
TTAGCGATTCGGGTCAGTTTTTCTTTCAGCAGTGCGATGCGGTCGCGGATGATCCTTCGGTCGGTCTCGATTTCCCGTTCGCCGGGGCCCCGGAGCCCGATCCCTCCGCGTTGACGTTCCAGGTGCGTCCACATCCCCGTAAGTCTTGGCAAAAGGTATTCATATTGGGCAAGTTCAACCTGTGTTTTGGCATGGGCCGTACGGGCGCGGCTTGCGAAAATATCCAAAATAAGATTACTTCTGTCAAGGATTTTGCAGCTAAGTGCCTTCTGCAGGTTACGGATCTGGGAAGCCGACAGCTCATCGTCGAAGACGACCATGTCGATTTGATTCTCTTTCACATATTCCACGATCTCCACCAGCTTACCCTGTCCGACGAACGTTCGGGCATCCGGCAGGTTCAGTTTCTGGGTAAACCATCTGACGGCCGTACCACCTGCCGTGTCGACCAGAAACGACAGCTCGTCCAGGTATTCCTTCACCCGTTCCTCACCCTGGTGCTGGTTGATAAGGCCAACAAGTACAGCAGTTTCTTTATTTTCCGTGTTCAAGATCTTCTATCAGGGTAGTAACGAATTTCTACGAATTATAAGGAATTCAACGAATCACCTTGTATAACCATAAATTACCACGAATAACAATGAATGACCATGAATGACCATGAATAACCACGAATAACCACCTCCTAAAAGTGTCTGAATCCAATGATCTCCCTGACTTCCTTTATTGTTTTCGAGGCGCTTTCCTGTGCCTTTTCAGCGCCACGGGTGACTACTTGGTGAAGGTAGGCTTCATTGCCGGAAAGTTCGTGGATCCGTTGTGTGAAAGGGGCAACGAAGCGTACCATATCCTCGGCCAGCTGTTTTTTCATTTCCCCGTAGCGGATCCTACAGGTATTGTATTGTTCGTTAAAATAGGCCACCGTTTCCGGAGCCGATACCACGTTCATCAGGGTGAACAGGTTCTCGATTGGTTCCGGTTTCACCTGGTTGGGTTGTGAGGGCCCTGCATCGGTCACGGCTTTCATGATCTTGTTGCGAATGGTTTTTTCATCATCTGCCAGGAAGATGGCGTTTCCCTCTCCCTCTGATTTTCCCATTTTCCCGGTACCATCCAGGCCCGGGATCTTGGTCAGCGTCTTCCCAAAATTGTAAGCCACCGGGATCGGAAAATAATCCTGGTTGTACATCCTGTTAAACCGGCGGGCAAAGGTCCGCATCATCTCCAGGTTTTGCTCCTGGTCTTTTCCCACCGGGACTTTCACTGCTTTGTGGATGATCACGTCAGCTGCCATGAGGGTAGGGTAGGTAAGCAAACCTGCGTTGATGTTATCCGGCTGCTTGCGCACTTTTTCCTTGAACGAGGTACAGCGCTCAAGCTCCCCGACATAGGCATTCATGTTGAGGAGCAGGTACAATTCGGTTATTTCAGGGATGTCGCTCTGGATGTAAAGCGTTGCTTTGTCAGGGTCCAGGCCTGTGGCAAGATATTCCACAAGTACCTGTTTAACCGTACCATGCAGGTCGTAGGGTGTGGGGTGGGTAGTCAGGGAATGGTAATCTGCGATAAAAAAGTAGCAGATGTTCTCTTCCTGCATCCGTACGAAATTCTGTATTGCCCCGAAATAATTCCCGAGGTGCAGGTTCCCTGTTGGCCGGATTCCACTTACAACGATGTCCATGGTTACGTCTTTATCTCGTCGTTATTCCTGTTGAAGAAGTGATACTCCAGCAGATGATAGGATGCAGCGGAGCGGATGGGGATCCATTTCCTGAATTTCCGGTACCACCTGAGTTGGGTTTGGAACAGGCCTCTTTTCAGGTAAGAATAGATGAACGGATGAACAGTCAGTTTAAGATAGGATTCGTTCTGATCCTGGAGCAGGTATCGGATGTTGTTCTCAATTCCGTCGATGAGGATGATGCTGGGCTTGATCTTTCCTGTGCCGTCACAGGCAGGACATTTCTCGAGGATCTCCACGCTCATCTCTGGCCTGACGCGTTGGCGGGTGATCTGGACAAGACCGAACTTGCTGGGTGGCAGGATCGTGTGCTTGGCATTGTCCTTCGCCATCTCTTCCTTGAATTTCTGAAAAAGCGTCTTTCGGTTCCCTGCATCGCGCAGATCGATGAAATCCACCACGATGATCCCCCCCATATCGCGCAGCCGCAGTTGCCGGGCCACTTCTGTGGCCGCTTCCAGGTTCACTTCCAGTGCATTGGACTCCTGGGAGTTTTCAGACCGGATCCGGTGGCCGCTGTTCACGTCGATCACATGCATGGCTTCCGTATGTTCGATGATCAGGTATGCCCCGCTTTTAATACTGACGATCTTCCCGAAGGAACCCTTGATTTGCTTGTCAACCCCGAAGTATTCGAAGATCGGGACCTTACCCTTGTACAGCTTGAGGATATCCATCTTATGAGGGGCGATGCGGAGAAGGTAGTTTTTGATCTCCTCATACAACACCGGATCATTGACATGGATATTATTGAAGGTATCGTTCAGCAGGTCCCGCAGGATGACCGAGGTGCGGTCGAGTTCGCTCAGGATCCGCTTAGGTGCCTTTGCGCCGGGGAGCTTCTTGACGGCTGATTCCCATTTACCCAACAGGTTGTTCATGTCAGCATCCAGGTCAGCAACCTTTTTATTTTCGGCGACTGTCCGCACGATAACGCCGACATTGTTCGGTTTGATGCTGATGATGAGCCGTTTGAGCCGGTTCCGTTCCTCCTGGCTTTTGATCTTTTGGGAGATGGATACCTTGTTGGAGAATGGGATCATCACCAGGTAACGGCCTGCAAAGGAGATCTCGGAGGTGATCCGGGGGCCTTTGGTGGATATGGGCTCTTTGGCAATCTGAACGACGACCTGCTGGTTGAGGGTCAAGATGTCGGAGATTTTCCCGCTTTTATCGATCTCGGGTTCCGGCTCAAAATTGTCGAGGGTGATCTGGCCCGTTTTGCCACCGAGGGCAAGTCGTGTATACTTGTTCATCGACCGGATGCTGGGGCCCAGGTCAAGGTAGTGCAAAAAAGCATCTTTTTCATGACCAACATTGACAAAAGCGGCATTCAAACCAGGCATGATCTTTCTGACCTTGCCCAGGTACACGTCTCCCACCGCGAAATCGTTGTTGGTTTTTTCCTTGTTAAGTTCAACAAGCAGTTTATCCTCAAATAGTGCGATGTCGACCTCAGTAGGTTTGGAATCGATGATGAGTTCCTTCATCACTTCAGCTGTTTTAATTATGCGACATCCAAGCAGTCATGCAACCGGTTGGCAACCGGTTCAAACCTGTTAGACGGGATGATGGTGATGCGATGGCTCCTCCCGGGTGGAGGAGCAGCCATGACATCAGTGAAAAGTAGAGCTATCTCTTCTTATGCCTGTTTTTCCTCAACCGTTTCTTACGCTTGTGCGTAGCCATCTTGTGGCGTTTTCTCTTTTTACCGCTAGGCATCGATGAATAATTTAATAGATTATTTCTTCACACTTTTCTTTACCTGACCGACAAATGTCTTGGCAGGTTTAAAAGCCGGGATGTTATGTGCAGGGATGATAATGGTGGTGTTTTTGGAAATATTCCTTCCGGTTTTCTTGGCGCGTTTTTTAATGATAAAACTGCCAAAACCCCTCAGGTAAACGTTTTCTCCAGTGGATAATGAATTCTTCACAGCCTCCATGAATGCTTCAACTGTTGCTTGCACGGCGACTTTTTCGATACCAGTCTTGTTGGCTATTTCTGCAACGATTTCTGCTTTTGTCATGATTCTAATGTATTAATGTTTTGAAAATAAATTTTTTAATGGGCTGCAAATATATTATTATTTTGTTTTATATCGAAATTATATAATCAAATTTATGTTTTTTTTGTTTCATAGTAGATAGCGTTTGCCAAACAGTAACAACATTCTTTGGATGAGGATCATGGATCATACAGATGACATCCAGGCAGGATTAATGGCCTGGTATGAAACCAACAGGCGCGACCTTCCGTGGCGCAGGACGACCGATCCCTATTCCATCTGGATCTCTGAAGTGATCCTGCAGCAGACCAGGATTGATCAGGGAAGGGATTATTACCTGCGGTTCACCGGCCGGTTCCCGGATGTTGGATCCCTTGCCCGGGCTGGCGAAGAGGAGGTGCTGAGGCTCTGGCAGGGTCTGGGTTATTACAGAAGGGCGAGTAACCTGCTCAAGGCGGCACGGATCATTCATGAAACGTTCAACGACCGGTTCCCGGATACCTGGGAATCCCTGGTCACCTTGCCCGGAATTGGAGATTATACGGCTGCTGCCATCCTCTCCATCGCCTTCGGCAAGCCTTACCCTGTAGTGGACGGCAACGTCGTGCGCGTCGTTGCGCGGCTGACGGGCCTGGAGATCCCCGCCGATACGACTGACGGCAGAAAGCAAATACGATCTGCCGCGCACCGTCTGATGGATCGTCAGCAGCCCGGAACATTCAATCAGGCCATCATGGAATTTGGCGCACTCCATTGCAAACCCATCCGGCCGGATTGTCAGCATTGTATCGTGCAGAGACATTGCAGTGCATTTGAATCCGGAAAGGTCACTGAACTTCCGGTCCGCAACCCCAAACAGGAGCCCAGGATCCGCTATTTCCACTATTTTGTGATCTTGCTCCCCGGTACCACCGGTCAGATTGTCCTGAGAAAACGCCTTACCCGTGATATATGGGAAAACCTTTACGACTTTCCGATGATCGAATCCAGGTCATTGCTGACTGAAAAGCAGCTGAGGAAACACCCTGAGTTTCCGGAATCCTTCAGGGAAACCGTTGTGGAATTGTCGGAAATGAAGGGTATACACTGTCATATGCTCAGTCATCAGCACCTGTACGTGAAATATTTCCTTGTCAGGATCCCGGCTCCCTCGAAAATAAAGATCCCTCTAAACTGGATTCCGGTAAGCCCTGAACGTATGCGGGACTATCCCATGCCACGGCTGATCACACGATTTTTTGAAAAAAACCGGGCCATGATGGGTAACAAAACATGACCTTTCCGTATTAACCATTAAGAATGCACATGCTGCTTCCTGAGCCGTTCAAGTAAGTGCTGCATTTCGTACCTTTGTAATTCAATCAGTATTCACTCTCTAAAAACAACGATCATGGCAGGTATCAATCGAGTCATTTTAATCGGAAACCTAGGGAAGGACCCGGAGGTGAGGCACCTGGACAATGGACTGGTAAAAGCGGCCTTTTCGCTGGCCACGACCGAAACATTCAAAGGGAAAGATGGCAATCCCACAGATCATACTGAATGGCACAACATTGTCCTGTGGAGAAGGCTGGCCGAAAATGCGGAAAAATATCTCAGAAAAGGAAATCAAATCTACCTGGAAGGCAAGATCCGGACAAGGAAGTGGGAGGATAAAGAAGGGAATACCCGGTATATGACTGAGATCGAGGGAACCAGCATGATCATGCTGGGTGGCCGGAAAGAACATGAGGCAGCAATTCCCGCCGAGGAAAACGCTGT
This sequence comes from Bacteroidales bacterium, assembly GCA_028716265.1. Lineage (GTDB taxonomy): Bacteria > Bacteroidota > Bacteroidia > Bacteroidales > JAGONC01 > JAGONC01. The sequence continues at coordinate 5,511 of JAQUQD010000040.1, forward strand.
TCCGAACAATGGCGGCGAACTGGTCAGCGATGAAGGCAACGATCTCCCTTTCTGATACAGACTTTCTATCCAACCGCCGACGTTGCTCCGGGTGACCACCGGAGTCCTGGCAGGTAGCAGGCAGTCCTCCCCCGAAACGCCTGCTGCCTTTCATAACAATTCAGGCCAAGTCATCAAAAAATGCTTATCTTTGCCGCGAAATTCAGTTAAATCAGCAGCAACTTGGACGAGCCGTTCACAGATCCTGACCAACCCCTGGGAGGACTTCTAATCAGCGCTATTTTTCAACCTTTTTCAACACCGGTTGCCATTATCCTGCTGATTATCCTTTTGCTTCTTTGTATGTCAACGCTGGTGACTGCGGGGGAGATTGCCTTTTTTTCACTCACCCAGAGCCAGATGAAAGGATTGCGCTCTTCGGCAGATTATCGTAACCGGCTTCTTGCCAATCAGCTGGAAAGGCCGGTGCACCTGATGGCGACACTGACTATCGTGCGCAACATAATCCATGTCGCTGTGGTGATCCTTGCTTTCTTCGGGACATCATTGCTCATTCATCCAGAGATCACACGGGGATGGACCCTGGTGATCCTGATCATCCTGATCGCGGTTTTGATCCTGCTTTTCGCTGAAATCATCCCGTCCGCACTGGTTTCGCGCAACAGCATTGCCTGGGCGCGATTTATGGCACCACCGGTTTTCTTTCTGGCCAATATTGTCTATCCCATTTCCGCCCTTCTGATCCGGTCGTCGTCCTATACTGAACGTAAACTCCTGCAAAAAATACCAAACCTGAAGGAACCGGAAATAGCGGAAACGATTGAAATGGTAAAGGACACGTCCACCCCTGAGGAAGAGCGGAAAATGATCAAGGGTATCGTGAAATTCGGAAATATTGAGGTCAAGGAGATCATGCGGTCACGCATGGATGTCACGGCCGTCGAAACAAAGACCGGATTCAAGGAATTGCTCTCCGTGGTCATCAGCTCAGGCTATTCCCGTATTCCTGTATACGATGGTACCCTCGACAGCATCCAGGGCATTCTGTACGTAAAGGACCTGCTGCCTCACCTTGACAAGGAAGAATCCTTCGACTGGATCAATCTGATACGCCCTGCGTTCTTTATCCCTGAGAACCAGAGGATCAATGCGTTACTTACCGAGTTCCAGGATAAAAAGATACACATGGCCATCGTTGTCGACGAATATGGTGGAACTTCGGGGATCGTTACCCTCGAAGATATCATCGAAGAGATCGTCGGCGAGATCAATGATGAGTACGATACGGAAAGCGATGCACCTGCCTATTCGGTTGTTGATGAAAATACGTTCGTATTTGAAGGGAAAACCTCTCTCAACGATTTCTACAAGATCGTGAAGATCGATGATTCAGTGTTCAACGAGGTCAAGGGTGAGTCGGACACCCTGGCGGGCCTGGTCCTGGAGATCATTGGAAAACTGCCCTACAAGGGTGAAAAGGTGGGCTGGGGTGACTTTTCCTTTACCATCGATGCTGTGGACAACCGCAGGATCAAACGTATCAAGGTCCATTTCAATGAGGAACATGCCAAATAAGACCACGGAACGTTCTTTTATTTGTCTTCTGTCGTGCCTGTTGCTGCTGCTGGTTTCATGCCGGGAGTCCAATGTTCCCCGGCCAAACGGATATTTCCGTATCGACATGCCTGAAAAAGAATACGTTGTACTCGATTCCATTTTCCCGTTCTTGCTGGAGTACCCTTCCTGTGCTAAAATCACCCCGGATCCCTATACACCGGATAATCCTTATTTCATCAATATCTTCTATCCGGAATTCAAGGGGTATGTCCATCTGAGCTACAGGGAGGTCAGGGAAAACCTGTCCGATCTGCTGGAAGACACCCGCCTGCTGGCGATGAAGCATATCCCCAGGGCAACGGCCATCAGGGAACTGCCCATCATGGATCCGGAACACCGTGTCTATGGAATGATCTATGATATCCGTGGCTCGGGAACGGCCTCCCCTTACCAGTTCTATCTCACCGACAGCACCCGTCATTTTCTGCGGGGAGCCCTCTACTTCCGCGTTACACCAAACAACGACTCTCTGGCCCCGGTGATCGATTTTATCGTTCAGGATATCGACCACCTTATGGAAACGTTGACCTGGAAATAGGGTTTTTCGAAAAAAATACCCCCACGGTGCATCATTCCACCGAAATTGAGTATTTTTGAACCTTTGAAAAAAATACACGGAATGTAGAATATTGAACATAAAGGGCCTGGTCATGATCGAAACCATTAAATTTGGCACCATCAAATGGCACCATATTCTGGACCCCAGGGAGGAAGACCTGAATTACCTGCTCGAAAACTTTTACTTCCACCCCCTTGACATAGAAGACTGTAAGAGTTACAACCAGCGCCCCAAGATCGATATCTACGATGATTATTATTTCCTGATCCTGCATTTCCCCAACTTCGACCGCTGGAATCGTTTTCTTCTGACCAAGGAGGTGAAGATCTTCTGGGGGGAAGATTATGTGATCACCATCGGACAGTCCCACTGGGTGGTAACTGAAATGTTCAGGGAGTATCAGCAGTCATCCCAGAAAAAGGAAGAACTGGAGATCGGTAACAGCGATACACTGCTTTACCGGATCCTTGAACGGTTGATGAAGGAGACCCTTTCGCTGATACAGAAAGTCGGACTGGAGGTGGAACTCATCAACAGGGAACTGTTCAGTAAAAGAGCCGAAAAAACCATCGAAAAGATCTCCCTGACGCGGAGGAACCTTATCCTGCTCAACACTACCTTCAAACCCCAGCTTCGTCTGTTCCACAAATTCGAGTCGGGAGAGATCGAAGGATACGCCGAAACGATGGAAGAATACTGGGGCAATATCCTCGATTATTACCAGAAGATATGGGACCTTACGGAAGATTACGCCGAACTGATCGAGAGTTTGTCCAAGACGTTCGATTCACTGCAGACCAACAAGACCAACGAGATCATGAAGATCCTCACCATGATCTCCTCCATCCTGCTGCCCCTGACTTTCATTGCCAGCGTATACGGCATGAACCTCCGCGCATTGCCCCTTAGCCAGTATCCTAATTCCTTCTGGATATTAATGGCTGGAATGCTGGTGCTGGGACTGCTGATGATCGCCTATTTCAAGAAAAGAAGGTGGCTCTGAGTTCCATTCACATCCTATCAGCGTCGTAACGAAAGTACCTCCATCTGCCTTCCCGAAAGTTGATTTGTGAAGCCACAAAATTCCAGAATGGAAAAATGTCCGTATTTTTACACCCCGAATCAATACGAACCTATGGAAAAGATCAAACGGCTATCGGTCAGGCAAATGCTGGATTCATTCGATTATGGTAAGACCTTTCAGGTGATGGGGTGGGTCAGAACAAAACGGATCAGTAAGAATGTTGCTTTCATCACCCTCAACGACGGATCAACCCTGCATAATCTGCAGGTGGTGGTGGATGTTGCTGTCTTCCCGGAGGATTTGCTGAACCGGATCAATACCGGTGCGGGCCTCACGGTGGAAGGCACGCTGCTGGAGTCAGCGGGGAGCGGACAGAGGGTGGAGCTGGCTGCAGCCACGATCACATTGCTCGGGGAGGCGGACCCTGACCAGTATCCGCTGCAGCCAAAGAAACATTCCCTTGAATTCTTAAGGGAAATAGCCCACCTGCGGTTTCGTACGAGCACCTTCAGTGCCGTGGCCCGCGTCCGGCATGTTATGATCTTTGCCGTGCACAAGTTCTTTACCGAAAATGGATTTTACAATATCCACACACCCATCATCACTGCCTCTGACGCGGAAGGAGCCGGGGAAATGTTCAGGGTGACCACCCTGGACCTGAACAAGCTCCCTGTGGTTGAGGATGGCCGCATCGACTACTCCCAGGATTTTTTCGGTCGTGAGACCAACCTCACCGTTTCCGGCCAGCTGGAAGCTGAACTGGCTGCCCTGGCCCTGACAAAGGTGTACACCTTCGGGCCTACCTTCCGTGCGGAGAATTCCAACACTTCACGCCACCTGGCTGAGTTCTGGATGATCGAACCGGAAGTGGCCTTTGCTGACAACAGCGATAACATGGACCTGGCCGAAGATCTTCTGAAATATGTTATTCAGTACGTTCTCGATCACTGCGGCGACGATCTTGATTTCCTGGCCAAAAGACAGCAGGAGGAGGAGATGCAGAAAAAGCAGGAAGAACGATTCGCTATGGGATTGCTGGAGAAATTGAGGTTTGTGGTGGAGAATCAATTTGAACGCATCACCTATACCCAGGCCATCGATATCCTAAAGAATTCAAATTACAACAAAAAAGGCAAATTTCAGTATACCATCGAGGGATGGGGAGCCGACCTGCAGTCGGAACATGAGCGCTACCTGGTGGAAAAACAGTTCAAAAAGCCTGTGATCCTGTCGGATTATCCTAAAAAGATCAAGGCGTTCTATATGAAGCTGAATGATGACGGGGAGACCGTCAGGGCGATGGACGTGCTCTTCCCGCAGATCGGTGAGGTGGCGGGCGGCTCCCAGCGAGAGGAATCCTACGAAAAACTGCTGATGCGCATGAAGGAGATGAACATCCCCGAAAAGCAAATGTGGTGGTATCTGGATACACGTCGTTTTGGCAGCGTGCCCCATGCCGGTTTTGGACTGGGCTTTGAACGGTTCGTCCAGTTCGTGACAGGGATGAGCAATATCCGGGATGTCATCCCGTTCCCGCGGACGCCAAAAAATGCGGAGTTTTAAAAAGGCACAAAGGCAATATTTGTTTATATTTGTAATAATCCGAATCACAATAGATATCATTCATTATGTTAAACCAGCGGCTTCAGCAAAAATTGTTACAAAAGCTCTCGCCACAGCAGATCCTGCTGATGAAGCTGCTGCAGATCCCTTCCATCGCCCTGGAACAAAGGATAAAACAGGAAATTGAGGAAAATCCCGCACTGGATGATTCGGCAGCTGAGGATGAGACCGGCGATGAAAATGAAGATTTTGAGGAAACGGGCCAGGAAACCGGCGAGGATGAGGGTGATGAATATGAAAAGGACAAAGAAGAATTTGACATCAGCGACTATGTGGATGACGACGAGTTTCCGGATTACCGTCTTTATGTCAATAACACATCCCCTGACGACGAAGTCAGGGAGATGCCCTTTGTATCCGGAGTGAGCTTCCACGAAATGCTGATCTCACAGCTGGGACTCAAGGTGCTGAACGAAAAACAACGGGCCATCGCCATGACGGTCATCGGCAACCTTGACGACGCAGGCTACCTGCAGCGAGACCTGAATGCCATGGTGGACGACCTGGCCTTTTCGCAAAATATTCATGCCACCAGGGAAGAAGTCCTCGAAATGCTCATGGTGGTGCAGGAACTGGATCCTCCCGGCGTGGGTGCACGAAACCTGCAGGAATGCCTTATCCTCCAGCTGAAAAGAAAGTTGCAGTCCGAGGCCGTGGAATCGTTGTATTTGGCGGTACTGATCCTTGAAAAATACTTTAATGAATTCTCCAAGAAACATTACGACAAGATCATCCATAAGGCCCATATCAGCGAAGAAGCCCTGAAAGCAGCCATTGATGAGATCCTTGCACTTAACCCCAAACCCGGGAATTCGGTGAGCGAAACCGCACGCACCAACTATTACATCATACCTGATTTCATCATCCAGAATAAGGATGGCGACCTGGAACTCATCCTCAATTCAAGGAATGTTCCTGAGCTGAGGCTGAGCCGGACCTACCTGGATATGCTTGAAACCTATGCAAAAAGTAAAGATAAGAAGAACAGCGCCCATAAGGATACATTCCTGTTCATCAAACAGAAAGTGGATTCGGCCAAGTGGTTCATCGATGCCATCAAACAAAGGCAGAATACGCTGTATATCACCATGAACGCCATTTTGGGCTACCAGAAAGAGTACTTTCTGACAGGCGATGAAACGCGACTCAAACCCATGATCCTGAAGGATATCGCCGAGATCGTCGGACTGGATATTTCCACGATCTCACGGGTGGCCAACAGTAAATACGTTCAAACGCCCTATGGGACATTCCTTTTAAAGAGCTTTTTTTCAGAGTCCCTGCAGACAGACTCCGGGGAAGAGGTTTCCACCAGGGAGATCAAAAAGATCCTTTCCGACTGCATTGAAAATGAGCCGAAAAGCAAGCCCCTGACCGATGAGGAACTCACGTTGAAGCTTAAGGACAAGGGGTATAACATTGCCCGCCGGACCGTCGCCAAATACCGTGAACAGCTCAATATCCCCGTGGCACGGCTGCGAAAGGAACTGTGACCGGGCTGTCAAGGGTAATCAGCTGGATCTAATAAGGAAACAGGGATATACCCACTGAAATCGGGTAAATATCGGGCCCCTCTCCTGAGGAGAAGATGTCTGTGATGGAATAGGACCCGTAGATGCCAATCCATTTCCATCCGATGCGAGCCGTGGCCGCTACGCGGTACTTTTCAATGTTGGCCAGGTCCAGGAACTTGACTTTCAGGACTTCATTCACTCCATACAAGTAATCATCTCCGCGGTATTTGGTCTTGCTTTGGAGGGTCACCCCGATCTTCACTCCCGCAGAAAACCGGACTCCGTTTTTAGCCATATACCTCAGCTCGATCGGGAAGTCAAGATAGTCGACCTCGAGCTTGTTCTTTTTGAAATCCAGATCAGGATACTGCGAATCGAAACTTAAAAACTGAGTGATGCCATTGGTGTCGACCCCGAACATTCCGTCGTGATAAAGCTTATGGATACCCAGGGATCCGCCAATGGCAATGCTGAAGTTGCTTTTGTCGGAGAACGGGAACGTGTACAGCATATAGATATTGGCTCCCCAGTTGATCGCACCGGCATCCACCGAGTCGGGCATGTTCATCCAGAAATCATTGTAAAAATCAAATCCTGAAGCCAGGTGACGCTGTAGCTTTTCCGGCACGGTCTGTGAAAAGACCGGATGGAAAAGGATGCACATCAGCAGCAGAAGAATAGGTCGTTTCATAGCTCAATGCATAAAGAACTGCAAAAGTACGATAATTTTTCCGGCATCTTCATTTTATCCTGTGATCCGTTAATGATGCTTGTTTCCTGTCAATAATTATTTTTCCTGTTGTCTTTTCCCTTTTGATGGCGTAAATTTGATGCTCAGACTTATCCCATGGAATCCACCCTTGAATTGAACCTTGAGGAAAAGTTCGTGATCCGCTTGGAGGATACGGCAGGTACCAACGAAAACGGTATGAAGCGGAGCGATATTGTTTCGGGATGCAAGGAAAACGAACCGGTCTTCCTTCGGCGCCCGCACAACCTTCATGGTAACAGGTTTATGATCAATGTCTTCAATAACAACGGACAGCACATTGGTTCCATCCTGAAGGAAAAGGAACTGGCCATCCATCTGGACCGGGGTGGAGGTGTCAGGGCCAGAATCATCACTGCACCGGGAAGCAACAGGTACATCACCAGGTTCCTGAACCTGTTCAGAATAAACAAAAGTCATTTTATCGAGGTGCTGATGACCCCCTTGAATCCTGAAAATTTCAGGGCCATCATTGACAGGGACAGGGAGATTGCACGGACGGTAGCCCGTGCCGTCGCCCATGAAAAGGACAGAATGAAGCTGGCTATCCGGAATTACCTGCAGGCTATCGATCAGATCATTGCGCTGGACGACATCGGACTGGAAGCCAGGGCGTGGCGACAGACACGGATCCCGGTGAACCGGCTTTCGATGGTATATGAAAAGGAAGGAAAAGCGGCCGAAGCGCTGAAAGTGATCGACTGGTATCTTTCCTACGAGGATTACGTAGGGATCGATCCGTACGAGATGGAGATGATCCTGAAGCGGAGGGAGCGGTTGGCGGGAAGAGGTCAGCAGTCAGCAGTCAGCGGCCAGCAGTGAAGCGAAATGTAGTACGCAGTGCTTTGATTTGTGTAGATATGGCTTAAATGTCAGAACGATCATGGCAATTCATCCTGGAAAAGATGATGATCCAATCTATGTTCATCCACTCACGTTTATGGGTGCTGAGGGTCATCTGGCAGTTAAAGGAAAAGAACGGTTCCTACACTGGCTGGAAAGGGACTATATCACCTTTGAAGGTCAGGTTCCCGATATCCTGTATTTCCTTACCGGCGGCTCGGAAGCAGAGGCAGTTAAAAAGCTCAGTAAATCCAGACTACAATTACTGGCAGCATTCGGTGAGGACAATGCGTTTGCTTCGGCAACGGAAGTGCAGGCCTATGCCGGCCAACATGGTTACAATACCCTGCTTCTCTCGCTGGATGACAGGGAGAGCCTTCATACCATAAGGAACTTATATAAAGTAAAATCAGGGCTGAAGCGGTTGAAAGGTCAGACGCTTGGACTGATCGGCGAAGTATCGGACTGGCTGGTGGCCTCTTCCGTCAGTCAGGAAGCTTTGCGGGAAAGACTGGGCCTCCGCATGAAGAAGATCACCTGGCATGAGGCAGGGGATTTCAGGACCCACCTTCCTTCGATGGAGTTCATCAGCAAATTCGATCATACCAGCACTCATCCCCTGACTTCCGCCAGCAAGGTGCATACGCTGCTGAAAGAGATCATGGCCACGCATCACCTGGATGCGATTACCGTTGAATGTTTTTCGCTGGTTCAAAAGAATGGGGTTACGGCCTGCCTGGCGCTCTCCGATCTGAATGACCAGGGCGTCCCTGCCGGCTGCGAGGGTGACCTGGTAAGCATTGCCGGGATGATGTTGCTCAAGGAAATAACAGGTCACATTCCCTGGATGGCCAACATGGCAGGGATCAAGGGTAGCAGTGCGCTATTAGCCCATTGTACAGCGCCAACCGATCTTTTGGCCGATTTTTCCATCCAGACACATTTTGAAACGGATAAAGGCACCGCGATCCAGGGCTATTTCGAGGAAGACCGGGTGACGCTTTTTCGCCTTGATAAAAAGCTTTCCAGGGCTTTCCTGGCCACCGGCACCATCACCGACCGGCCCACCTTCCCGTACGCATGCCGCACCCAGATACTGGTTGAATTGCCAGCACAGGCAGAGAAATCCCTGAAAGAAAATCCCCTCGGGAATCATCACCTGGTTTTGCCCGGGGATCATTCGGCGGTGATACAGCTCGCCCTGCAGGCTCTGGGGATTGCTTTGGTCGAAAACTGACAATTGAAAATTGACAGTTGACAATCTTTTTGTACCGTCAGGCACAAAATATGGGTAGAAACCAACTGTCCGTTTCCGAACCCTTTCGTTTATTTCCGTACAGTCAAATGGAAGATGGATCCACTAAATAATTCATAAATAAAAGATAAACAATATGTTATGAAAATGGTACAATTTATGAAAGCGCTTACATAAATTTCCCCTTCATGAAGTACCTCCAGGAGCTTGGTCCGCTTGCACTGGCGAGCCGGCTTAAGATGCTCAGCGAAAAACTAATGACCGACGGCATCCGTATCTACCGGGAATCCGGACTGGACTTCGAACCCCGTTGGTTCCCCGTTACCTTCTACCTCAGGAACCAGGGACCCGCTCCACTCACCACCATTGCCAAAGACCTCAACCAGTCCCACCCGGCCATTGTCCAGGTAGTCCGCATCCTGGAGAAAAAAGGACTCGTCATTCGTACAAAAGATGAGACCGACAGCCGGATCAACCGTGTAGGACTTTCTGATAAAGGAATTCATATGATATCGCAGCTTCAACCGGTCTGGAATGATATTCATCAGGCTGCCCGTTCCCTGATAAATGACCATGCTCCCCATTTCGTTGCCGACCTGGAAAAGATCGAGAATGCGCTGGAAGAGACCAGCAATTATATCCGGATCAAACGGGAAATGCTAAAACGGGAACCTCTGACCCTTCATATCGTCCCTTTTGATAAAAAGTACCTGAAAGCATACCGGGAAATGAACCTTGACTGGCTGAGCGAATATGTGGGAGTGTCACCGCACGACAGAACCATCCTGAAAGATCCGTTCGGGGAAGTGATCAGCAAAGGTGGGCAGGTGTTTATTGTCACACTTACCAGGGAAGTCGTTGGTACCTTTACCCTTGCCCCGGTTCCGGGTAACCATTGTAAACTATCGAAGTTCGTAGTAAAAAGGGAATACCGAAGACTTGGCATTGGGCATCAATTACTGGACCTGGCCATCGGAAAAGCCAGGGAAGCAGGTTGCTTTTCCATCCTGCTGCTGACCCATCCGAACCTGCAAGAGGCCACAAAGCTCTATGTTAAAAAAGGATTTTACGAGATTGAAAGACATCCAGGGCTTACCGACCATACAGGCCGGTGCTCTTCATGCATGCAACTTGTGCTCAACCATAAATAAATTTTACGATGAAAACGATTTTTTACTTACAAAAGAATGGGATGACCATCATTCTGTTCATTCTTTTCACTATGATCTTCTTTTCAGTTTCCGCACAGGAACAGGAAATAACCATCGGCAGTACAGAACAGCAGCTGGTCGTCGACAGTGTGTGTACCATTCTGAACACCAATTATATTTATCCGGAGACCGCAAAGAAGATCGAGGGCCTGCTCAGGGATAATCTCTCTAAAGGTGTTTATGACCCTCTGACGGATCCCAATGCCTTCGCCGAACGACTGACCAGCGATCTGCAATCCATTTCCAGCGACAAACACCTTTGGGTGGGCTATAATCCGGAACAGATCGCGTTGCTGAAAAAATCGCAGGAAAATCCGGATGACAAGGAGTACGAGCGACTTGTTCTGGAGCAGCTTCGCAAGAACAATTACGGATTCAGGGAACTGAAGATCATGGAAGGAAATATCGGCTATCTGGAACTGAACCAGTTCTCCGGAACCAATTTCCCGGAAGCGGGTGAGGCCGCCATTGCCGCTATGACATTCCTGTCGCATTGCGATGCCATCATCATTGACCTGCGTGGAAATGGAGGCGGCAGCCCGGATATGATCCAGCTACTGACATCCTATCTTTATGAGGGTGATACAAAGCATCTGAACAGCTTTTACTGGAGACCCGAGGATAAGACCGTACAATTCTGGACATTGCCGTACGTCCCCGGCCACAGGATGCCAAAAGTGGATGTATATGTCCTGACCAGCCCACGGACCTTTTCCGCAGCTGAAGAGTTCACGTACAACCTTAAGAACATGAAACGTGCAGTCATCGTTGGCGAGACCACCGGCGGCGGCGCACACCCGGTGAACCGAAAGATCATCAATGATCACTTTGGAATCAGCGTTCCTGAGGGCAAAGCCATCAACCCCGTCACACAGACCAATTGGGAAGGAACAGGAATTGTTCCTTGTGTCAAGGTTCCTGAAAATGATGCCCTGAGTAAAGCCCATTTACTGGCCATTGATAGCCTGGCGAAAAAGACAGGGGATGAAAAACAAAAAGAAGCCTATGCATGGATATCCCAGCGGTTGAATGCAAAATTGAATCCGGTCACCCTTGATACAAAGCTTCTGGAAAAATATACCGGGATATATGGCCCGAGGGCCATCACCTTTGAGATCGGTTCATTGTATTACCAGCGCGAGGGCCGGCCCAAATACAAAATGATCCCGGTAAACGATACCCTCTTTATGTTCGATGAGCTCGACTATTTCATGCTGGAGATCATTGTTGAAAATGAAAAAGCCACAGCCTTGGTCGGGCATTATGACGACGGCCGGACAGATCGCAATGAGCGGTCGAAGTGATCGGTTGGATGCCTGTCCCGAGGAGCACACTGACGAGGGACGGGCAGTTGGCAGGATATTAACGCTAACCGCCGACTGCTGACTGCTGACTGCTGACTGTTGACTGTTGACTGCTGACTGCTGACTGCTGACTATTCAACCCACTCCGCAATGAACAGATTCGTATCCCTCGTCCCCTTGTTGTTCCGGTTGGACGAAAAGATCAGCTACACGATGCTCCTTATGACCGGTCCTGGAAGTACAGGATTTTTTATTTAACCACAGAGGCACACAGAGGATTAACAGAGAACACGGAGGTTTATCTGTTTGCAAAAGTTCTACTTATCGCAACTCTGTAGTTAATGTATTTAAGATAAAGGATTCTCAATCATTTATAAATTGTATTTTTGCTTAAAGTTTGAAGATAAAGATGAAGATCCTTTTCAATCAGAAATTCCTTCTGCACAATATCCTCAGCGATGCGGAGGGAGCCTACCGCATCCAGGGCTTTTCAGATGTGGAGGACACCTTTGCTGACGGTGAAAAGTACTTCTCCCTGGTGCATTCGGAACCCTATATTGAGTGGATCCACGATTCCTGTGAAAACAATGATTATGTTGCAGAGGTCCTACTGACACCCGAGTCATGGGAAGCGGCAAAAATTGCCGTTGGGCTTACTGTACTGGCCTCTGAACAGGGTGATTTTTCCATTGTGCGCCCACCCGGTCATCATGCCGGAAGGTCAAGCGCAGCAGGCTTCTGTCTTTTCAACAATATTGCCATCGCTGTCCAGAAGCTGGTCAACCAGGGAAAAAGGATCTTCATCCTCGATTTTGACGGGCATCATGGTAATGGCACACAGGCTATCTTTTACGATAACGATCAGGTATTCTTTTGTTCCATGCACCAGGTATACGCCTATCCCTTTTCGGGCTTTGCGGCCGAAAAAGGGACCGGCAAAGGGACAGGATACACCCTGAATTTTCCCCTTGTTGCAGGCAGCGGCGACAAGGAATACCTGAATTGCCTTGATCAGGCCATTGGCGCCGCCCGCAAGTTCGGACCGGATGTCATCGCCGTATCTGCCGGATTTGATGCCTACCATAAAGACCGGCTGCTGGGATTGCAATATTCCCTGAATGCCTTTTACGAAACGGGTTTCAGGCTCCGGCGTTCCTTCTCCAATATCTTCGCTGTCCTTGAAGGCGGATACCACCTCGATATCCGTGCCTGCGTCGATAAGTTCATCGAGGGTGTGGAAATGGGATCAAGGCCGTCACGGATCAAGTACGACCATGATATGTCTGTGGGATGAGATTCCGGATCTCCGGCATATACCAGAGAAATTCCAAATCCCACGATCCAAATCCCAAACAAATTTTAAGATCCAAATCTCATACTGATAATGCATGGAATTTGAATTTTGTGATTTGTTTGGAATTTGGGTCCTGGGATTTGGGATTTTTAATGCCAGGATAGCATCAATTTCATTATCCGCATCATCCATCTCTCAGGTATCAATGCGATCAAGAAAAGCACAGGATTGTTGTTGATCCGGTATACCGGTCGCAAATAAGGACGGGTAACCTTTTTGTAAATTTTAGCGGCCACCTTTTCGGGGGATAGCAACCTGCCTCTGAAGCGAGGTGCCAGGGCGACAAAACGGGTAAACTCCTTATCGAACATTGAATCGTGCACTGGATTGACCAGGCGCTCAACTTTTCCGGTCATCCCGGTCTGAATGGCGCCGGGACGTATGAGGGCCATGCGAATGCCTTTCAGGTACAGCTCCTGGCCTATGGTGTGGTGGATGGCCTCCAGGGCGATCTTGGTGGCCTGGTAGGGCTGAAACAGGGAAGGGAATTTCACGCTCTCAGAACTGATCGACACAATCCGCCCTTTGGCTGGCAATAAAAGGGGTACAAGTTGCCGGATGACAAGGAAGGCGCCGAAGGTGTTAATGGAGTAAATTCTGAACAGGTCGTCAAAGGAAACTTCGGATAACGGATAGGCTTCGTAGATGCCGGCGCAGTTGATCAGTAAATCAAGTGCACTGATATTTTGTGAAACCGTAGCATATGCTGCATGAATGGAAGTTGTATCTGTGACATCCATTTGCAGTGTTATGATACCAGGTTGGACTGAGGGAACAGGTTCTTTATCGGCTGCAAAGACCATCCAGCCATGCCTGGCAAATTCTTCTGCCAGCGCTCTCCCAAGCCCGTTGGCTGCTCCGGTGATGAGGACAACTCTTTTCATTACGGCTCTGTTCCGGTGCACGAAGGTAAAGAAAACCTGTCGATGATCGATGGATAATGCCAGGTCAATAAATAACAGTAAATTTATCATCTCAATCCAAATTCTGAATTCATGAAGCACTTCCATCTCAATGCTGTGCTGCTGGCAAACCTGTGCCTGGGATTTTACATCCTTTATCCTTCATCAGGAATTCATTCACAGACACTTTACCTCCCCAAAAACATTAAGCAGACTTATGACAAAGGTACCCGTACACTTACTGGCACTCCCGGCCCTGCCTACTGGCAGAACCATGCCGATTACACCTTGGATATTGCGTTAAATCCTGACAACAATCATTTGACGGGTAACGCCCATATCGTCTACTTCAATGACAGCCCGGATAAACTCGCTGTGCTCTATTTTCACCTGTATCCCAACCACTATAAGAACGGCCTGCACCGCGACTATGATGTAAATCCCCTGGATGAACACGATGGAATGACGATCTATTATTTAAGGATCAACGGCAGCGCTGTGGATCTTTCTCCGCTGAAAAACAGGATCTTAATCTCACATACAGTCATGATGGTCAAACTGTCCGATCCCCTGTTCCCTTCTCAGTCCATTACACTGGATGTCTCCTGGGATTACAGGATCAACCGGGAATCTCATCTGCGGACCGGACAGGTGGATCCGGGCAGCTGGTTCTTTGCATATTTTTACCCGCATCTGTGTGTTTATGATGATGTAGATGGCTGGGATACGTCCCTTTATACCGGGGAGCAGGAATTTTACAACGATTTTGGCAACTACCTGCTATCGGTCACCGTACCGGGGGATCATCGGGTCTGGGCTACAGGCGAGCTTCAAAATCCGGAAGAGGTCCTTTCGGAGCCATACCTGGGACGGTTCCTGAAATCAAAGGACTCAGATGAGATCATCTCCATCATCCAGACCGGTGATCTGGCAAAAAGGATCACTCCAAGGGGAAAATTTCATACGTGGGTATTCAAAGCTGATAACGTAACCGATGTAGCCTTCGGAGTTTCTAATCATTACCTCTGGGACGCCACAAGCCTGGTGGTCGATCCGGGCACTGGCCGGAGGGCCTGGATCGCTGCCGCATATAATAAGGATTCAAAAGACTTTTATCAGGTCTGTGATATTGCCCGCCGCTCCATCGGAAAAATGTCGTACATGTTTCCTGCCCTCCCCTTTCCATATCCCTCCATGACCGTCTTTAACGGTCTGAGTGAGATGGAATACCCTATGATGGTGAACGATCACTCGTTGACCGATCCGCACGAGGTGATCAGCCTGACCTGCCATGAGATCTTCCACACGTATTTTCCTTTTTATATGGGGATCAACGAAACAAAATATGCCTGGATGGATGAAGGCTGGGCGACCATGGGGGAATACCTGATCACCCCGGCGATCGACACGGTACAGGAAGCATTCCTCATGTGGGGCTCGGCGTGCAATGACCTGGCCGGCTCAGACATTGACCTTCCATTGTTTAGCATTTCGAATGTGATCAGGAATGTACCCTACTGGAATAATTCCTATACCAAGGCAGCCTTCTTCTACCTGATCCTGAGGGATTACCTCGGGGAGGAGCGGTTTATGCAGGCCCTGAATACCTATATGGATCGCTGGCAGGGAAAACATCCCACACCATATGATTTTTTCTTTACATTCAGCGACGTGTCGAAAGAGGACCTGAGCTGGCTGTACAAGCCCTGGTTCTTTGAATTCGGATACCCGGACCTGGGGATTGAGGAGGTGAAACAAATTGAAGATCAATATCTTGTCAGAATAAAAAAGATCGGCCATTATCCGGTGCCTGTCCATGTAAAGATCCGGTTTGAAGATGATTCGGAAAAAAGCTTCCACCAGGATGCAGGTATCTGGAAGATGGGGGATGACGTGTATGATCTCACTGTCCCTTCTTCGGTTAGTATACAAAAGATTGAACTGGGTCACAAGGAGATACCGGATGCAGGAATGGACAACAATTATTGGGAGAAGTAATTTTATAGTTTTAAATGGAGTTTCATGGATGGTGGTAAAAAATAAAGGATTTCTTTTCGTTCATTACCGGCTTCTAATGCGTTATATCCTCTAATAATATGAAAATTAACTACTTCTTTTTTACATTCCTGTTCCTCGTTTCCTGCAGGGAAACCACGGCACCATGGCACATGGCCCCGTCACCGCTTGTGACCCGGTGGGCTTCAGAAGTCAATCCAGATAACGCCTGGCAGGAGTATCCCCGGCCGCAGATGGTCAGGAATGAATGGCAGAACCTCAATGGGCTTTGGGATTTTACTATCACTCCCAAAGACAGCATGCCAGCACAATTCTCCCGGAAGATCCTGGTCCCTTTTCCGGTTGAATCAGCGCTTTCCGGTATCGGGCAGAACGTCGGCACCGGCTACCAGGTATGGTACAAACGTGAATTCCGGATCTCTCCCTACTGGAAAGGCCGCAGGATCCTGCTTCATTTCGAGGCTTCTGACTGGGAGACCAAAGCCTGGCTGAACGGTCGCCTCGTCGGGGAGCATCGGGGCGGGTATGATCCCTTTACGTTTGATATTACGGATCATGTGCGCCCCGGATTAAAAAATGAGATCATCGTCTCTGTCTGGGACCCGACGAATGACGGTTATCAACCCCGCGGCAAACAGGTTAAAGATCCGAAAGGGATCTTTTACACCTCCACTACCGGAATCTGGCAGACGGTGTGGATAGAACCTGTATCCGATCCATACATCACCGACCTGAAGACCGTGACCGATATCGACTCTTCATGGATACAGATCCTGCCAGACGTCATGAACCCACAGCCCGGTGATATTGTAACAATCAACGTCGGAGACTCCATGGTCGTGTCTCAGCCTGAAGGGGAGTGGATCACGCTGCGCATACAGAATGCCCGCTTATGGCAGCCGGATGACCCGTTCCTTTATACCATCCGGGTGCAGGTATCAAGGAACTATCGGATCCGTGACGAGATCACCACGTACGCCGGCCTGCGAAAAGTTGCGCTGGGGAAGGATGAAATGGGATTTACCCGGATATTCCTCAACAATGAACCGGTCTTCCAGAATGGTCCGCTCGACCAGGGTTTCTGGCCGGATGGGATCTATACACCTCCCACCGAAGAGGCCATGCGGTACGACCTGGAAATGACCAAAGCGATGGGTTTCAATATGCTCCGCAAGCACGTAAAGGTGGAGAACCGGCGGTTCTATTACTGGTGCGACCAAATGGGTCTGCTCGTCTGGCAGGATATGCCCAGCTCCAGGGGCTATGTCGCCCCGGGCGATCCCGACCTGGACCGCCCGGAAGCTGAACGGACCCAGTTTGAGCTGGAGCTCACCCGCATAGTCATGCACCTGATCAACCATCCCAGCATCATCCTGTGGGTGCCGTTCAATGAAGGCTGGGGACAGTATGAGACCGACATGGTGGTTGAGCTGATCCAGTCACTGGATCCCACACGCCTTGTCAGCAATGCCAGCGGATGGCAGGACAGGGGAGTGGGCCATATCTTTGACATCCATCACTATCCGGATCCCCGGATGCCTGCCCTGGAAGAAAATCAGGCCTCCGTACTCGGAGAATTCGGGGGACTGGGATTTTTCGTGGATGGCCATACCTGGCAGAAAGAAAACTGGGGATATCAGAAGATCACCAGCCGGGATTCACTTCAGATCCGTTTTGCGGAGTTCTATGATTCAGTGAACGTATTCAAAGACATGGGTATGAGCGCTGCGGTCTATACCCAGATCACCGACGTGGAAACCGAATGCAACGGACTGATGACCTATGACCGCGCAGTGGTGAAACTGGATACAGCGGCGGTGAGGAGGATGGTGGTTTTTTAGCTACAAGAATTAATAACCTCTCCCCAACCCCTCCCCTTAAGGGGGAGGCTAGGGGTGGTGTCATATTTAACGATGAATAACAACGAATGACTATGAATGACAATCTAAAGACTCTCTTAATTCTTCCGATTCTTTTCATATCCTCCTGTTCTCCAAAGCAAGAACGTCCCAAAGATTACCCCATTCTCCCCGTCCCCTTCACTCAGGTAACCGTCACCGACAATTTCTGGGCGCCGAGGATCAGGACCAACAGCGAAGTGACGATCCCTATCGCTTTCAGGCACTGCGAAACGACCGGCCGTGTGAAGAATTTTGAGATAGCGGGCGGAACCGCGGTGGGGAGTTTCTGCACGGAGTACCCCTTCGATGATTCCGATGTGTACAAGATCATCGAAGGAGCTTCATACGCTCTTCATGTCGACTATGATCCCGAGCTTGACCGGTATATGGATACATTGATCATGAAGATCGCCGCTGCCCAGGAGGAGGATGGCTATTTATATACCAACCGCACGATCGATCCCGACAGTGCGCATCCCTGGGCAGGCACAAAACGCTGGGAACTGGAGCATGAACTCAGCCATGAACTTTACAACGTGGGCCATCTCTATGAAGCGGCGGTAGCAAATTACATGGCGACGGGCAAACGGTCGCTTCTGGATGTGGCGCTTAAGAATGCTGAACTTATCGCCCATGACTTCGGATGGGGTAAGGTGGAAGAATACACGGGGCACCAGGAGATCGAGATCGGTCTGGTCAAACTGTATCGCGTGACAGGCGACCGGCGGTACCTTGACCTAGCAAAATTTTTCCTGGACGTGCGGGGACCGGGCGGGGAGGAATACTGTCAGGCGCATCAGAAGGTGGTGGACCAGACCGAAGCTGTAGGGCATGCGGTCAGGGCGTGCTATATGTATTCGGCCATGGCGGATGTGGCGGCCCTGACAGGCGACCAGGCCTACGTGGATGCCATCAGCAGGATATGGGAAAATGTAGTCTCGAAGAAATACTACATAACCGGAGGTATTGGTCAGGCCGGTTATAACGAGGGTTTCGGAGAGGATTACTATTTGCCGAATCTGGAGGCGTATTGCGAGACCTGTGCCTCCATCGCCATGGTGTTCTGGAATCACCGGCTCTTTCTGATGAAGGGGGATGCCAGGTACCTTGACGTGCTGGAACGTACGCTCTACAACGCAGCGGTGGATGGTGTGGCGCTGAGCGGGGATCTGTTCTTTTACCCGAATCCGCTGGCCTCCGACGGACGGCACCACCGGCGGCCCTGGTTCGGGTGCGCCTGCTGCCCCTCCAATATCTGCCGCTTTCTGCCCTCCATGCCCGGATATATCTACAGCTACCGTGAGAATGAGATCTTTGTTAATTTGTATGTAACCAGTGAAGCATCCATCGAAACCGGTAAAAAACAAATTAGCATCAAGCAGGAAAGTCAGTACCCCTGGGACGGTGATATTTCAATAACAGTAGATCCTCAGCGATCCACAAGGTTCACGTTATCGCTCCGGATTCCCGGATGGGCCCGTAACGAGCCTGTGCCAGGTGACCTGTATCGTTTTGAAGATCAGGATGATCAAAAGGTGATGGTCATGGTGAACGGTAAAATAGCAAACGCAAGCCAGCAGGACGGATTGATTAAAATCGACCGTAAGTGGAAGAAAGGAGACAAGGTGGAGTTGATCCTGCCGATGCCTGTCAGAAAAATTGTGGCCCACGAAAAAGTGGAGGCTAATAGGGGATTTATCGTCCTGCAGCGGGGACCGCTGGTCTACTGCCTGGAGGGAAAGGACCAGCCCGAAGGGAAGGTGTCCGCCTGTTATCTGCTGGATACTTCAAAAATAACACCCCGCTATCGTGAAGACCTGCTGGGAGGCATTATGGTTCTGGAAATGAACGGCAAATCCCTATCTGTTCACAATAACAATCAAATAACAACAAATAACAATCAATCACGCGAGGCGCGCAGCGCTGAACAAATAACCACAACTTACCCCCTCACCGCCGTCCCTTACTGTTACTGGGCGAACCGCGGACCCGGGGAAATGGCTGTCTGGCTGAAAGTCAATATGAATATTTTGAAATAGAACACGGATAACGCAGAGTACACGGAATATCATGGGATTATTCTGCGAAAATCGGCCTCATCCGCGTATTCCGCGTTCCATAAACAAGTAATAATGAAGCATATTTTACTCATTTTTCTTATGATCCCAGTGCTGATCTCCTGCCAGAGAAGTCCTGAATGGAAAGCATCCGCCGACAATTATCCGATTCAGGCTGTTCCTTTCACGCAGGTGAAAATGACCGGTGCCTTCTGGAAATCGCCCATCGAAACGAACCGGCTGGTGTCGATTCCATACGCATTTCAGCAGTCGGAGATCACCGGCCGGATCGGCAACTTTGCCCTGGCCGGCGGATTGATCCAGGCTGAGCATAAAGGGGATTTCCCTTTCGATGACACCGATGTCTACAAGATCATCGAAGGAGCTTCCTATTCCCTGGCCGTTGATTACGATGCTGATCTTGACCGGTACGTTGACAACCTGATCTACCTCATCGGCCAGGCCCAGGAAGATGACGGATACTTGTATACATGCCGCACGAATCAGTGCATACGACTTGAACGATGGATGGGCAAACAGCGCTGGGAAAGGCTGAACAGCCATGAGCTGTATAACTGCGGGCATCTTTATGAAGCTGCTGTCGCCCATTATATGGCTACCGGAAAAAGATCCCTTCTTGACATTGCCATCAAAAATGCGGATTTGATCCATACCGTCTTCGGCCCGGATTCCAATCAGAAACATTGCCCCTCGGGGCACCCTATCGTCGAGATGGCACTGGTGAAGCTTTACCGGGTGACAGGGGAACAGAAGTACGTGGATCTGGCAAAATACTTCCTTGACGAAACAGGCGTCGGAACCGACGGGCATCCAATGAGCCAGTACAGCCAGGACCATAAGCCTATCAAGCAGCAGGATGAGGCCGTGGGACACGCCGTGCGCTTTGGATATCTCTATTCCGGAGTGACGGATGTGGCTGCCATCACCGGCGACCAGGAGTATATGCTGGCGGCAGAGAGGGTCTGGAATAATGTGGTTTCCAGAAAACTGTACATTACAGGGGGAATCGGTGCAAGAGGCATGGGGGAGGGGTTTGGCGAAAATTACGAACTGCCCAATATGACCGCTTACTGTGAGACCTGCGCCTCGATCGCCAATGTTTACTGGAACCACCGTATGTTCCTGATGACGGGGGATTCAAAATACATCGACGTTCTTGAAAAAACCCTGTATAATGCTCTGCTGTCGGGAGTTTCTATCAGCGGTAACCGTTTCTTTTACGACAACCTGCTGGAAGACAACGGTAGCTGTGAGCGGCAGCCATGGTTTGGCTGTGCCTGCTGCCCGGGCAATGTCACACGGTTTATGGCTTCTGTATCCGGGTATCAATATGCAGTGGACAATGACCGTGTTTTTGTCAACCTCTTGGCCGGCAGCAATGCCACGATCCCTTTTCATGGTAAAGAGCTGAAGATCGAACAGGAAACCACCTATCCGTGGGATGGACGGGTAACGTTGACACTGGAGGTACCCTCCCCTGCTTCATTGGACCTCTGCATCCGTATCCCTGGCTGGGCAGGAAACGAAGCGGTCCCCTCCGACCTGTATGCTTTCACGGATACAGTCGAAAGCAGCGTTGATATCCAGGTCAACGGTAAGGTGGCCGATTACCGGCTGGACAAAGGATATGCTGTCCTTCACCGGCGCTGGACAAAAGGTGACCGGGTGGACATTGACCTGCCGATGCCCGTTAGAAGGACCCGGTCAAACGACGCTGTCATCAACAACCGCAATAAGGTCGCATTGCAACGGGGTCCCCTCATTTATTGCCTTGAAGGTGTTGATCAACCAGGTAGTGCATTGTTTTCCAGTTTTTTGCCCGACACGGCTAAAATCACCTCCTCTTTCCGCGAAGATCTTTTAGGCGGAATTGTCGTCCTTGAAACAGAGGGTATGTCTCTTCCCACTACAACAACGAATGACTGTCAAATGACTATGAATGACCATCAAATAACAACAAATAACAACCAAATAACCACCAATATCCACCTCACCGCCATCCCCTACGCCTGCTGGAACAACAGGGGGAAAAGCCCCATGGTGGTCTGGATCCCTGTAAATGCTCAGACAGCTGTACCGGAGCCTGTGCCGACCATTGCTTCCAAAGCTGTTGCGACCGCTTCCACAGACTGGGCACCCGGCCTGAATGATCAGTTTGAGCCTGTGAACAGCCGGGATACGGATAAGTATTTCTTCTACTGGTGGTTGAAAAAGGGGACGACCGAATGGGTGCAGTATGACTTCGACCGGCCGTACACTGTTTCTGAAGTGCGGGTTTACTGGCTGCTTTTTGATCATTACGATTATGTCTGCCGGCCTCCGGCGGAATGGAAAATCCTGTACCAAAAAGGATCTGAATGGTTACCGGTCATCAACAGGGATCCCTATGGTCGGGAAGTTGACGAGTATGCAAAGGTGTCCTTCGATCCGGTCACTACAAAAGCGCTCAGGCTGGAGGCGCAGCTCCAGAAGGATCATTCAGCAGGGATCCTGGAATGGAAGGTTTACTGAATCCCCATTAAAACCCTTCACCGAAATTGAAATAAAATCCTTTGGATTTCACTCCTACACCAAAATCCACCCTCAGGTTGAACCTTGGCTGGATTTCGAACCGGTAACCAATCCCGGCATTGGGCAGCCAGTGTTCAAGGTCGTTTAATTTTTCCCCGATGGATCCCATACCTGCCCAGGTAACAACACCATGTTTGCTCTCATAGCTGCCTTTTCTGTTTGGATGCTTCCTCATGAACGTATGCCTGTATTCCAGCAACCCAAACAGCATCGACCGGTCTCTGTAGCGGCCCCAGTAATATCCCCTGAAATCATAGGGATTACCCAGTTCCGATAGCTTTGTCCAGGGAGTGTCTCCAAGGGTGGTTCTGATTTTGGCTTTCCAGGCCAGGGTGGACCGATGGTTGGTTTTGGATGCCGGGATGAAGCCCCTGTATTCCAGTTCGAACACCCAGAATTCATAGGTGGCACCCAGGAGCCGGCCATAGTAAGTCACTCCCAGGTCGATGAGTTTGCCACTGTAGGCAGTGATCATATTATCACGGCTATCATACTGAAGAACACCTCCTATTCCCGTGGATTTGATATTTGTCCCATATTCCAGGATATTCGGATCACATGCCATTTCATCATTCATGTATGATGCTTTGGTATCGCTCCATTCAAAAAAAAGTCCGCCAAAAAAGTCATGTCCAATTCTGTACAGAAAACGGCCAAGAACCTTGTTTAAATCCCTGTGATAAAGGGTTGTCGAATCCGATTTATCCTTTTCTTTTCCGTTACTGTAACCCACACCCCAGTAATGATCCGGCATACTGCGCAGTGCATACTCACCAATGATCCGGTAGCGATCATCCCTGCCATACATGTTCAGATTGATTACTCCATAAAATGAATTATTGGTGCTGTAACTTATGGAGATCGGAATCGATGATCGTTCCAGCCTTGGATTGTCCTTTTGAGTCTTAAATGTGTACAATCCGCCGACTGAAACTAAAAATTTCATTTCCGGAGTATAGGCCGGAGCGATGAATGGAGTAAACATGCCTTTGCCGGTTTCCAGTCTGGCCACGCGGAGGGAATCCAAATTATTGATGATCTTCTCCACACTGAATTTCTTTTGTCCGAATGCATTTGTTGCAGATAGAAAGGTAAAAGCTATAAGAATCCCTGAAATCAATCGAGCTCTCATGTAGTCAGTATAACAGGGGTAGATCTATCTGTTAATGATCAGGTAATAGATACTTCCGAGGTTTTGATCATTATGTGTGACCGGACAAAGCCTGAAAATACCTGAGTTTCCTTCCAGTAACCCCATTTCGATCATAGTTTCCTTTCTGTTGACCACTGCATCGAAGAATGCTTTTTGCTCAGGAATGTCGGGTGTTATCTGATGGTTCTCGAGACTATGTG
>JAQUQD010000041.1 GCA_028716265.1 Bacteroidales bacterium
GAATCCTTTTTTATATAACGTTGATAGTCAATAAGTTACTAACAAATATTGGTTAATAACTGTCTGGCTATCAATTGCTTAATAAATTATTATAGTGGCATTTTTTTACGTCGAACTCACGTTAAATTAATAACCTATTGTAAAATTTCAATAACTCTTTAATAGGAAATTATAGAATTAATAGTTCTCATTTTTAGAGATTCTTATTCATATTTAATAATCTCAACCGGACAACTGTCAGCAGCTTCCTTGATTTTTTCCTCAAAAGCGCTGTAGTCTGCGCCCTCTATTACTGTAGCTTCATCTTCCATTTTAAATATATCAGGACATATTTCTTCACACAGCCCGCAAGCTGTACATCCTTTTTCAATCCATACTTTTTTAATAGCCATGTTATTTATTTTTAATTAATTTTTAATAGCTTTCTGTTTCTATTGGTATTAGCCTATTCAGAAGGCCCATTATTATCTTTCATTTTATTAAGATTTGTTTAAACAAAAATCAACAATTTCTTTTACATGTATTGCGGTAGTGTTCAGTACTGGAATTCCGGCATATTCCAAATCTTTCAGAATTAAGGGAAATTCGGTACAGCCAAGAATAATAGAATCAATATGTTGTTCCTTTATCATTTTTTCGATTATCTCGATTAATAAAAGTTTCGTACTTTCCTTAAATATTCCAAGCTCAATCTCGCTAAACAGCTTATAGTTAATCAACTCCCTATCCGGTTTTTTCGGCATGATAACATCGATACCGTTTTTATTAAATACATCGGGATAAAAAGTCGAATTCATGGTAAAACCTGTACCAAATAATCCTGGTCTTTTCAGCCCTTTATTTATTGCTTCTTTACACGTTGCTTCCACAATACTTATTAATGGTATGTTTGTCTTATCTTTTAATCTGTCAAATAATAAATGTGGCGTATTCGCCGTAAGTACCGCAAAATCGGCCCCGGATGAAGCCAAACAGTCAACTTTGCTCAAGAGATATGATACTACCTTATCATACTCCTTTTTATTCATCATATCCAGAAATTCCGACATATTCACGCTGTAAATAATTATTTCCGGATAAAATAAATCTTTACCCATACTTTTAAACGCTTCGATTATCCTAACATAGTAATCAACCGTTGCCTCCGGTCCAAGTCCTCCGATTAGTCCTATTTTTTGCATATTCTTCATCCTTTGTTATTCATAATATATTCTTTTATGATATTTGCATGATTATGTACTGAATCCTTTGCAGCATAAAGTAATACCACAATACCATACCTTTTTTCAAGACTTCTGACCCTTTACGTTTCCTCTGTTTTTTGAGAAAGTTCAATTTTATATCTGTTTTTAAATTCATCCCAGTTTTCTGGTTTGTGGCCAAACCACTTCCGCAGTTCCATACTTGGCGAAATTTCTTTTATCCACTCATTCCAAATTGCTTCACTTTTTGATATTCCCCTTGGCCATAAACGATCTACAAATACTTTATAATACTCGTTCTTCTCTTCATATCCATATATTCTTTTCGTTAATATCATTTCTTTTCCATTTGTTATGAGTTGATAATTGAATATCGATTGGAAATATGAAATCCCAGGTATATTAGAATAATTACTTTCATTGATTCAGCAATTATATAATACAGGTGCACCATCGATTTTCCGACTGTTTCTCCATTTATTATTCTGCCAGACCGTTCAACTAATTGAGGCAGGAACAAGAATATCTAAGCTAATAATACAACCAGCAAGATTATTAATATAGAAATAAGTAACTTTGAATTAAGCCTATATGTCCATACCAGAGTTGTAATAAAAAAAATATAAAACACCCATTCTACCCGGTTTCATACGGTAAATACTTTGCTCCCTATGCTCAGCCCTATTGGAAGGGTTACTCCGGGGGCACGGAATTTAAGCCAGGCTTCCATAAAACTTATGGAACAAACAAAACCTGCCCAGAAAAAACAATCGCTGCCGGAATCATTACTGATTTATTCATTTTATAAATTCTCTCTGTTTAGCACAGCTTTATGTTTTATAATCTTATTAGCCAGTGTTTGGATGCTTTCTTTTTTCACAAAAAGCAATAATTCCTCCCTTATAGGCATATAATTATCGAGTAGCGGACAAGGTTCTTCGGCATCACAATTTTCTAATCCAAATCCGCATTTTGAAAAAAAAACTCTCACCTTCTGTAATTTTAATTATATCATACAAAGGCAATATTTCTATTGGTTTTAAAAAATAGAATCCGCCACCTCTTCCCTTTACAGAATTAATAACATTATGCCTTGTCAGATTTTGAAGAATTTTAGCCATATAAGGTTCAGATGAATTAATTTTTTTAGCTATCTCCTTAAAACCTGGTCGTTTGCCACTCGTATTCTGTAATACTATATATACAAGTGCCCTGATTGCATATTCAGTGGGCTTTGTAAACATATTCTATTAATAATATTTCTGTGTCAATTCATTTTCCAGTTCAATTGCTTTGGGAAACAAAATGTTATTTTCCAGATGCATATGCCAGTGCAAATCGTTTTCGAAATCCTTTAACTGGTTAAGAGTGGCCCGAGTTTGACAGTTGATTTTTGTAACTAATTGATACCATAAATATTAAGTGGTGCCAAAAAAGTTTGTGACACTACATTTTCCCTTTTTCTAGTACTTTTGGTGGTATCTTCATATTCATTGCCATTAGCAGTTTCATCGCATTTTCAGGGATGTCAGTTCGCACCCATATTTTCTGTTTTCCGATTTTTACCGGGATGGCCAGTACCTGGTTTAATTCTTTCAGTCCCTCAACTGAAGTTAACGTTCTGGACTCGATCCAACCCTTTTCGACGGTCTTTGACCTGTACTGTTCTGCTTTTTCCCGGAGGCTTTTTGTTAGGTTAGCCTGGCACAGGTAGGCAAGGAAACAGATCATGATATGGCCGATAATCCGCTCATCTGTCCAATGGAACACCGGTCTGGTTTTAAAGGTTCCCTTCAGTTCTCCGAATGCATCCTCAATGTGCCAGAGTTGTTTGTATTCGGAGATAATCCGCTCGGCGGACATGGAATCCTTTTTCACATTGGTGATAATGCTAAAGAAGCCGTCCCGTTTACTTTCTTTTTCGATGGCTTCCATGTTAAGCACAGGTGTGTCCTTCCCATGGATACAGACATACTTTTTGTAATTGGAATTGGTAATAAACTCCTTGTCAGATACCTTCTTCTTTGAAAGCTTCCCCCTGATCGTGTCCAGAATGTCCTCCCTGGTTTTGAGGTCACGCTGGGCCCTCACCTTTGACCATGTGATGATGTACCGATCCTTTTCCCTCTGGGTTTCATACCAGGCAAGCTCATCATTAACTAAGGTGAACCGGCTGATATCGTAGAAGGCATCCTGCATGGTTTTTTTGCTCGTGCCGATTTTGAATCCTACGATGAACTCTCCGGAGTCCTTTCTGAGGTACTTCAGGTTGGCAGCAGAAAACAACCTGCGATCGGCCACAAAAATAAAACGGTTCACTGTGTACTTTGTTCGCAGTTTCCTTACCATCCCTTCAAGGGTTTTTCCTTCAAAGGTATTACCCGGGTGTGTCTCAAATCCCAGGGGAATGCCCTGTGTGTCGGTCAGCAGTCCCAGCACCACCTGAGTGCAATCACTGCGCTGTTCCTTGCTGTACCCGAAGCGGGGCAGGCTGGCCAGATCGGTGCGGGTGCTTTCAAAGCGCAAGATAGTCAGGTCATAAAGTACCACATCCACCTGGACATTAAACAGATCCTTGCCATGGTAAAAAAGTTTCCGTTCAATCTCTTCCTTGTGGATGCTCAGCAGATCAAGGCTACGGTACAAATGCTGCAGTTCGATCTGGTTCTCAAACAAGCCCGGGTAAAAACGATCCAGCATCCGGTCAAACAGACCCAGTTTGGAAACCGGCTCCATAAACCGGGAGGTAACCATTGAAAACACAGCCCTTTCAAAGTCAAACTGCAATCGGTTATGGCTTTGGGCTATACTGGAGAGAACTTGCCGGATTCCCAGCTTTTCGCTCATGTGTTCCATCAGCAATAACGGGCCATACAAGTATGCCTGATGGATGTCGATCGATTCTGCAAGGTTCAGGGCTGTGATCTGGTCAAGATGCTTGCCGATGGCCTTTGCCAATTGTTCCAGCTTCCCTTCTTCAACCCGTCCCAGGGAAAGCAAGACCCTTTGGCGGACTTTCCCTTCATGCCGGAAGGACTCGACCAGGTGATAATAAGCATCGCCACGGCTGTTTTTTGTGATCCGGATATACATAAGTTATTGTTTATGCATCAAAGATAATACTATATTCTTATAATGATACATATACAAGTAAATTTTGTTCACTACATTTTTGGAAATTGAAAATAAAAATCCAGTATTCAGGCGGGTTTCAGAAGGTCAGGTGCACCTGAACTGTCAAACTCGGGAGGATTTGCTTTTCGCCTTTATATTTCATATCTTTATTGGCACAATATGTTTCCTCCAAACCAAAGATCATGAAAACACGGCAAGTTCTTAATCTGACTTATCTGATACTGATCCTGGTGGCAGTAAACTTTTTACAGGGCTGCACTGTATGGGGATCCCTTATAGGTCATTCAATAGATAAAGAAAGGTATGATGGCATAACCATTTCATCAGAACAGTTTGACACATTGATGCCGGGGATGAAGGTCAGGCTTTTACTGGATGACAGCTGTACGATCAGTGGTAAAATCCTGGAAATTATTCCAGTGGACTCGGTTGACTATGCCCTGCAATATGAAAAATGCAGAAATGTGCTGGATACATCCATAAAATTACCGGAATTAGGAGATACCCTTATTATGAAATCCCAGTTTACGGACACCAAAACAAGGGTGACCTATGGCGGTCAATTTAAAGGGGCACTTCTTGGATTTTCAATGGGGCATCTTCTAATGTATGAGCAAAGCTTCGGCAGGACTTACAGCCTCCCGTTGGAAAGAACAACCTCGATGATAGAAGAGGATGGTCCGGTATATGATCCCCTTGCCGTACTGGACTTGCTCATGAAAGGATCCATTCCGGATATGAGTGGCATGATCGCCATGGAATTGGATCACTCTGTGAAAGTGATTCCCCTTGAACAGGTGCAGCAGGTTATATTTCATAGTACCAATAATAGAGGAGCTAAAAAAGGTGCTGGAATTGGAGCAATTTTAGATGTTGCAGTACTTGTCGTAATAGGACTCTCCTGGGGTGGTATAGGCGTATCTTTTTAAGATGTATAATGCTTACTTTCAGACATATCAATGTGAATGTTGTAGGTGATTTATATCCAGATCGGGTACGTAGATTCCAGATGTCTTGGAGCATATAAAACCAAATGCCAATGATGTCGAACCTGGCGATATTTGAAAATAATCTATTGTATCTCAAAATATTACTTGATTTTCGCATGAAGATTTCATATCTTAGTAGCCTGAATATTATCTTCAAATCATACAGCTATGAAAAAAGTTTATACACTTTTTTTTGCAATGATAACATGGAGCTACCTATTCTGTAACGGTCTGTATGCACAAGAGAAAACTAATCTTCCGACGGTATGTCTTAATCACCTATATGTCGTTTTGGATTCACTTACATATCAGCATCTCTTTGAGTCTCCATTTCTGAGGGATTCGCTGGGTGATTGCGAAACAGACACCATAACAACGGATCGGGAATCCTATTTTGGTAAATATCTTATGGGAAGGAATGGATATCTTGAACTGTTCTCGACCAAAGGATTTGAAAATGCGACAATAGGTGAAGTTGGATTAGGATTCATTACGTTTCGAAGCGGTGATATATGGCGTATTCTGGATAAATGGCAACAGCAAGGGACTGATTCTTTTTGGGCTGATACAAGTTTCATAGAAGATAAGGGAATGATGAAAAGTTTATATTACAGTATCGGATTAATTCCCATGGATACGACTCCATCATTCTATGGTTGGTTAATGGAGTACACCCCCGAGAGATTGAAAGAGCGTGGCTTCAGTGATGCTGAACTGGAAAGAGATATCCCTTTTGAAATGTATGGTTACAAGCGAACAGGAAAGATATTTATAAAACTCTTCGATCGAATCACTGCAGTGCATCTTTTACTCGATAATAATGAGTTTGAGTACCTGAAAAAGTCAGTTCTAGGATTAGGCTTAAGTCAGGACGGGAATACCTTCTCGAATTCATTTATAAAGATTACCTGTGATATTATGCCCAATCCAGTGATGCGAATACGTACTATTACTCTTGCATTGAGCGAGAAGGTGTCATTTCATCGAATTATTATCAACGAACATCTTGTCATTGAATTAGAAGGGATGACAGCAGTATTCACGTTTAACTGAAGTGAAGAGATGATTCACCGCCAAACAATAGTTTAAATAATCATGATAATTAAATACCATTACCTCAAAACAGCCTCTTTCTATCCTGCCCAGTATCTATCTTCACATGAGAGGAGATCGTGCGTAAAACAGGCTAATGGATACCTGAAAAGACATGTATGACCTGTACATTGAACCGTTAATTTAAAACAATATTTGCCTTTCGCTCTGTAATTTCATATCTTAGTGGATTCAATATTTTCTCTCTGAGTGATCTGAGAATAACCAGGATAGAATCCATTGACCTGTTACGGGGAGTGGTTATGGTACTGATGACACTTGACCACTGCCGTGCTTATTTTCATTACGGGGCATATGTGTATGATCCTGTGAACCTGACCACAACAACTCCTCTCTTATTTCTAACACGGTTCATCACCCATTTCTGTGCACCGGTCTTTGTTTTTCTTGCCGGTACCTCCGCTTTTTTGTATGGCAGTAAAAAGTCAAAACCTGCGTTAAGTAAATTTCTGGTCACCCGGGGACTCTGGCTGATATTTCTGGAAATAGCTGTCATGACTGTCGTATGGTGTTTTGATATTGCGTATGGTTTTATTAATCTTCAGGTCCTATGGGCTATCGGCATTTCCATGATCGCCCTGGCAGCACTGATTCATCTGCGGTGGAAGGTCCTGCTTGCAGTCGGTGTACTCATTGTTGCAGGACATAATTTACTGGATGGAATAACCGCAGAGGGAAAAAGCTTGCCCTCCATTCTCTGGTATCTTCTGCATCAATATTCTTTTTTTGAATTATCTGAAAGGTCAATGATCCTGATTAGTTATCCTGTTTTACCATGGATTGGGGTCATGATACTGGGATATTGCCTGGGGAAACTGTATTCCTCTGAATTTGATCCCTCCCTGAGAAAAAAATGGCTGCTGGGGCTGGGGCTGGGCTCCATTGCTTTGTTCATTCTTTTGAGATCCATCAATGTTTATGGCGATCTGGAACCATGGAGCTCACAAAAAAATATACTCTATACAATCTTCTCGTTTATAAATGTCACCAAATATCCACCCTCGCTTGATTTTATTCTGCTTACACTGGGTCCGGCACTATTATTCCTGTATTCGATCGAAACGATAAAAAACAGAGTCACAAATTTCTTCATCGTATTCGGCAGGGTACCTTTCTTTTACTATGTCCTGCATATAGTTCTTATCCATCTGCTTGCATTGCTTGGGTTAATTATTACAGGGGGTGACTGGCGGCTCATGATCTTAACAGAGGATGTGTTCGTAAGCCATCAAATTGACACCTATGGTTATCCCATGTGGGTCGTGTATATAATATGGGTCGCTGTTGTACTTCTGTTATATCCGATATCAAGAAAATACATGATCTATAAAGCCAGGCATAAAGATAAATGGTGGCTGAGTTATTTATGACATTATTTTCTCTGTGATAGGGCAAAGATCGATTATGTTCTGATTGTCGAAAAAATAACATAGGACAAGCATTCTGTCACTTATTGAGAGATCGTACGGTTAATGGGTGTGACGAACCTGTGGAGCCTATTTTACTACCTTTAAAGTATGGATAGCTTGCCAGGCAGTTTGTTTCCCTGTATAAAACTTCAACTTTTTAATAGTACATTTTAATCCAGATCTTTTCTTTTTCAGCAACCCAGTCAGCAACTAATAAAAAAGGCTGAATAAACACATTGATATTCAGCCTAATATAAAATTAATTGTACCCGGAGCCGGAATCGAACCGGCACGGGCTTGCGCCCATTGGTTTTTGAGACCAACGCGTCTACCTGTTCCGCCATCCGGGCGAGGCTACAAAGGTAGCAAATCCCAAATTCCATGATCCAAAATCCAAACAAATTCCAGGATACAAATTCCAATCATATTCCAGAATAATAAAAATTCTATAAAACAGGGTAACATTTTGATGAAAATAGGATTAACAAGTATATGACAAAATTATCCTTATGAATGACCTGGAACAAAGGACCTCGGATTTTGCAGTCAGTGTCCGGTGGTTTATTAAATCGTTACCCCAAACCCTGGCTAATTATGAAGATGTGCGACAGCTTATCAAATCCTCAGGATCCATATGTGCCAACTATATTGAATCCAATGAAGCATTGAGTAAAAGAGACCGTATGATGAGATTAAAGATCAGCCGGAAAGAAGCAAAGGAAACCACTTTCTGGATCAGTACTATTCTGAAATCAAATGATTTATCTTCATCAATCGCTCAGCCTGGCGAATCCCTGCTCAGAGAAGCCAATGAATTGAGGAATATTCTTTCTGTCATCATCATAAAAACAGAAACAAAAGATAAACCATAGATCTCGTGTCTCAAAACCCATAAAACCGTTTGGAATTTATTTGGATCTTGGACTCTGGAATTTGTTTGGATTTTGGGCTCTGGAATTTGGAATTTTTCGTAATTTTGTGCCCCACTTTCACTTTGGTACCAAAAACATCATTACCATGACTGCAAAAGTCAACATCTTCTCCGGCCGTGCCAGTCTCACACTTACTGAAAAGATATGTGAGATCTATGGAAAATCTATGGGAAATGTGGAGAT
This sequence comes from Bacteroidales bacterium, assembly GCA_028716265.1. Classification (GTDB taxonomy): domain Bacteria; phylum Bacteroidota; class Bacteroidia; order Bacteroidales; family JAGONC01; genus JAGONC01. Next base: position 8,964 of record JAQUQD010000041.1, read on the forward strand.
GCTCCGGTTTCCCGATGGCGAATTTCAGCCTTCCTTTGAAGACAATATCCGCGGAAATGATGTTTTTATCGTCCAGTCCACCATCTCTCCCGCCGAAAACATCCTGGAGCTGCTCATGCTCATCGACGCCGCCAAACGCGCCTCTGCCGAGCAGATCATCGCCGTGATCCCCTATTATGGCTACGCACGGCAGGACCGCAAGGACAAGCCCCGCGTCTCGATCGCCTCCAAGCTGGTGGCCAACCTGCTCTCCGCCGCCGGTGTCACCCGCATCATTACCATCGACTTACACGCCGACCAGATCCAGGGATTCTTCGACGTGCCCGTCGACCACCTGTTCGCCTCCTCCATCTTCATTCCCCACCTGGTGGAGAACAACCTTACCAATGCGCTTATGGCTTCGCCCGACTCCGGCGGGACACGGCGCGCCGCAGCCTATGCCAAGATTCTGGGTACGGAAATGGTGATCTGCTATAAACAACGCTCCAAACCCGGTGTGGTAGCCGCGATGGCCCTGCTAGGTGACGTCAAAGGAAGGGATGTCATCCTCCTGGATGACATCATCGACAGCGGCGGGACCATCAAACGGGCTTCCAACCTGATCATGGAAAACGGAGCCACAAGCGTCAGGGCAATGATCACTCACCCTGTGCTTTCAGGAGATGCTTATAAGAATATCGAAGAATCCTCACTGACTGAGATCATCGTCACCGACACGATCCCGTTGAAAAAGGAACACCCGAAGATCAAGGTGCTGACCACTGCCAACTTGCTGGCAGAAGTGATTCGCCGGGTCCATAAACATAAGTCGATCAGTTCTTTGTACCGGTTCGACAACCTGATTACTCATCATTAAATCGTTCAACAAACATGAAAACAGTATCTATGAGCGGCTCCCGCAGAGAGAGCGTAGGGAAAAAAGATGCTAAATCGCACAGGAGAAGTGGTAAAATACCCTGCGTGCTTTACGGCGGGGCAGAACAAATCCACTTCACCGTCGACGAAACCAGCTTCAACGAGCTGATCTTTACCCCCCAGGTGTATATTACACAACTGGATATCGATGGGCAGAGATTCACTGCCATCCTCCAGGATGTTCAGTATCATCCCGTCAGCGACCACGTCCTGCATGCGGATTTTATGGAACTCAAGCCAGGCAAAATGGTTACCGTAGCCCTTCCCATCCAGGTTAAGGGTGTGTCCAAAGGTGTCCTGGCCGGCGGCAAGCTGCTGAAAAAGAAGAGAAAGATCCGTGTGCACGGCCTGCCCGACAACATCCCCGAACACATTGAGGTGGATGTCACCGAACTATTGATCGGCCAGTCGATCCGCATTTCCGACATCACCGTTCCTGATTTGCAGCTGATGGATTCCCCGCGTGACGTACTGGTCACCGTGGCCATCACCCGTGCCGTACCGGCCAGTGGCGCCGCTGAGGAAGGAACCGAAAAGGAAACCAAGAGCGAATAATCCTTGTTTAGAGGTTAGGGTTAGGAAGCCGGTTTAGTTTAGAGGTTAGGATACTGGTGAAACATGACCTTATAGCCCTAAACTAAACTGGCCTCTTTACCTTAACCTCTAAACATCTTAATATATTCAGTCACCCTTGAAATACCTCATAACGGGTCTGGGAAACATTGGCGATGAATATGCCAATACGCGGCACAACATCGGATTTGTCGTGCTGGATGCTCTGGCTTTGTCTTTTGGTGTTTCCTTCACCCCCGGTAGGTACGCCTCTGTCGCATCCGCCCGGTATAAAGGCAGGACGCTGGTCATGATCAAGCCTTCCACGTATGTGAATCTCAGCGGCAAGGCCGTTAAATACTGGCTGAACAGGGAGAAGGTCCCGCACGAAAACCTGCTGGTGGTGGTGGACGACCTGGCCCTTCCAACGGGACAGCTGCGCCTGCGTGCCAAAGGAAGTGACGGGGGCCACAATGGTCTCGCGGATATCATCTTTCATCTCCAAACGACCGAGTTTCCAAGACTGAGAATCGGCATCGGGAACGATTTCGCCCAGGGTTACCAGGTGGATTATGTGCTCAGCCGATGGACCAGACAGGAGGAAGAGATTCTGATACCGCGCGTGGAGAAGGCGGTGGAAGCGATAAGGAGCTTTGTGACGATTGGGATTGACGGTACGATGGGAATCGTAAATCCCAAATCCCGCTGATCTGAATTCCAAATTCCAGGATCCAACTTCCAAAGGTTTGGGATTTGGGTATTGGAATTTCCCTGGGAATTGGTGCCTGGAATTTGGAATTTACGAAGTTTACTCCTGGTAATAAACCCTCTTTACCCTCCTCGATATCCCCGTCAACACCTCATACGGTATGGTTTCCATATCCCGGGCAAGTTCGGTGATGGGATAGTCCTTACCGAAGATGATGACCTGGTCGCCTTCTTTTACCTGCATCCCGGTGATATCGATCATGCACATGTCCATGCAGACGTTTCCCACGATACGGGCGAATGTTCCATTGACCAGTAATTTGCCCTTTCCGTTGCCCAGTCTCCGGTTCAGGCCATCGGCATAGCCGATCGGGACGATGGCAATGGTCATGTCGCCTTCCGCAGTCCATCCCCTGCTATAGCCGATCGTGTCGCGGGCAGGTACATGTTTGATCTGGGATACCGTCGAACGCAGGGTACTCACATGCTGCAGGCGATCCGCCTGTTCGGGGCAGGCCGGCACACCATACAGGCTGATGCCCAGCCGCACCATGTCGTACTGGGCCTCCGGAAAACGGCAGATCCCGGCCGAGTTCAGGATATGCATCAGGAAAGGCTCATCTAACAATGACCTCAGGCTGGCGCACATCGTTTCAAACGAACGGATCTGGCCCCATGTAAAAGCATCATGCACCGGATCCTCAGCAGCAGCCAGGTGAGAAAAGACTGAGCCGACCTTCAACTGCGGATTGCTTTTGATGCGGGAAGCGAGGATTTCCAGGTCTGCCTTATCAAATCCCAGCCGATGCATGCCGGTGTCAAGCTTGATATGGATCACCACCTTCTCATCCAGGCTGCCGTTATAGTCCCGGATGCACCTTTCCAGCATCTCCAGCACCCTGAAATTATAGATCTCGGGTTCGAGACGGTTACGGATCATTCCTACCATACTTTCCTCTTCCGGATTCATAACGATGACAGGCATGGTGATCCCTGCTTTGCGCAGCTCATAGCCTTCATCGGCGTAGGCGACTGCCAGGTAATCGGTATGGTGGTACTGCAGGAGGCTGGCGATCTCATAACTGCCGCTGCCATAAGAGAATGCTTTCACCATCACGGTAATGCGCGTGAAGGGGCTGAGTCGCGACCGGAAATAATTCAGGTTATGGATCAGGGCGTCGAGGTTGATCTCCAGCACCGTTTCATGAGCTTTCTGCTGCAGAAGGGTGCTGATCTTTTCGAACTCGAAGATGCGGGCGCCTTTCAGAAGTACTGCCTCATTCTGGAACTTTCCGGGATGATAGTCCCGGATAAAGGCATCCGTGTCAGGGTAGAACTCCTTTTCCATCGGGAAAAAGCCCTCCTGCTCCCGGATGTGCGGCCCGATACCGATCAGCCGCTGGATCCTCTTTCCGGTGAGAAGGGTGGCGATCTCGGCGTATAGTTCCGCATCGGCCCTGCCGGTTTGCAGAAAATCGGAAAGGATCACGGTCTTACGTTCATGCTGCTTCTGCTGGTCAAGAAAGTCAAGGGCAATGTTCAGGGATTTCACATCCGCGCTGTAACTGTCGTTCAGAACCGAGCACTGGTTGATCCCTTCCTTCATCTCCATGCGCATGGCGATGGGGGAGAGCCATCTCATCCTTTCCTGGATGGTGATCATGTTATATCTCATGAGGAGCATAACCGACCAGCAGAAACAGGCATTCTCGATGGAGGCCGTGTCGGTGAAAGGAATGATGACGGAGCCGATCTGACCCTGGAAAGTGCCGGTGATCTTTGTCTTGCCTGCTGATTTCTCCATGGAGGTGATGTGAAGCAGGGAGGAAGGGTGGCTTCCCCAGGTGAAGGATTTTTTCCCGGAAAGCAGGCTGCTGGAATGAATGGCATTTACAATAGGATTATGATCAGCACAATATACGATCGTGTCGGCACGAACGAATAGGTTGAGCTTTTCTTCGATCTTTTGCTGTATGTCAGTGAAGTTCTCGTCGTGGGCCTGTCCGATATTGGTGAATATCCCGATCGTGGGCCGGATGATAGGCTCGATCTTCTCCATTTCCTCCGGTCTGGAGATCCCCGCCTCAATGATCGCCAGTTCGTCATCGTGATCCATCTGCCATACCGATAGGGGGACGCCGATCTGGGAGTTGTAGCTTTTCGGGCTGCGGACGATGCGCATATCCTTGCCCATCAGCTGGAAGAGCCATTCCTTCACGATCGTTTTTCCGTTGCTTCCTGTGATCCCGATCACGGGGCAGGTGAACTGCTGCCTGTGGAAAGCTGTGAGTGCCTGCAGGGCGTGCAACGTATCTTCCACCAGGATCACGTTGGGCGGATCGTACTGTGGCAGGTCGGCAGGAGTCCGGGAAACGACAAAATTGCGCACTCCTTTTTCGTACAGATCGCGGATATAGCGGTGACCATCGTTCCGGGCGGTGATGAAGGCAAAGAAAAGGGCATGGCGGGGGATCAGCAGGCGCCGGCTGTCGATGAGCAACTCCTTCAGCGGGATGTCATCCCTGCCCCTGAGGATCCATTCACCGCCCACTATGCGGTGTATATCATGCATCGTGAATGCCATCAATGGATCTCTTCCTGGTCTAATTCAGACGATTCTTCGGCGATGGTTGCCTTCTGGATCGGGTTGGCCGTGATCTCGCTGTATTCCATTCGTTTGTTGAAGATATCCACTGCCAGGTACAGGGCCTGCCGGAACGAATCGGGCGAGGCCTCGTTCTTCCCGGCAATATCATAGGCCGTCCCATGGGCGGGGGATGTCCTTACAAAAGGCAGTCCGGCGGTAAAGTTCACTCCGGTCTCCATCGAGATGGCCTTGAAGGGAATCATTCCCTGATCGTGGTAGACGGCCAGAACGCCATCAAAGCGGGTGTGGCTGTAGGTTCCGAAGAAGCCATCGGCGGAAAAGGGGCCGAACACAAGGATCTGCTGATCCTGCATCTCGCGGATGGCCGGCATGATGATCTGTTCCTCCTCCGTGCCCAGGAGCCCCTGGTCTCCGGCATGGGGATTGAGGCCGAGCACAGCGATCTTCGGATTGCGGATGCCAAAATCCCTGAGAAGCGAATCATGCATGATCCTGATCTTCTGGAGGACCAGTTCCTTTGAAAGAACATGGGCAACGTCTTTCAACGGCAAATGCCCAGTCATAATCCCCACGCGAAGCTGCCTGTCGACCATCATCATCAGGTACGTATTCGTATTGAACCGGCTGGCGAGATATTCGGTATGACCCGGGAAGTGAAAATCTTTCGATTGGATCGTATGTTTATTGATCGGCGAAGTGACCAGAACATCGATTTGATTTTTGAGGAGGTCGTCCGTGGCCATTTTCAGCGAAAGATAAGCCAGCTCGCCGCCGGTTGCGGTAGGGTGCCCCAGTTCGATCTTCACTTCCTGTTCGTAGCAGTTGATGATATTGATCCTTCGGGGCAGGGCTGCATCGGCCCTTTTGATCAAATTAAATGTTAACTCGTTGAAGTTAAACATTTTACGATAGTAGGAGGCTACTTTTGAATGTCCGTAAATGATGGGAGTGAACGATTCGGCGATCCGTTGATCACTGAAGGTCTTTATGATGATCTCGTAACTGATCCCGTTGATGTCGCCATGGGTGATGCCCACTTTGACCAGCTGGTCGGGGTGTAGTTTTTCAAATTCCTGTTCCGGGATTGGTTCCATACGGTTTCTGTTTGTGCAAAAGTAGTAAATTTAACCTTGGTTTGTATGGTTATTTGGGGTCACTTGCTCGGCGCTGCGCGCCTCGCGTTATTAAATAATGACCATGAATGACCATGAATAACTACCCCCGACACTTCCCCCTCAAAAACTCGAACAGCAGCCTCACCCCGACACCTGTTGCGCCTGCACCCCGGTAGCTGTCCTTTTTCTCTGACCAGACAGGGCCGGCAATATCGAGATGGATGAAAGGGTATTCGGTGAAATGTTCCAGGAATTTTCCTGCCGTGATGGCTCCCGCTTCGCGGCCTCCGATATTCTTAATTTCCGCCACGTCCGATTTGATCAGTTCGCCGTATTCCTCCCAGAAAGGGAACTCGACGATTCGTTCGTACACCTTTTCGCCGGCAGTTTTCAGCTCTGCAAACTCCTCTTCGCTTTTTGCCTTCATGGCCACGATGCCGAATTTCCCGATGGCCATGGCTGCCGCACCGGTCAGCGTGGCAATGTCGATCACCAGGCATGGATCATAGTTTCTGGCATAGCTCAGTGCATCGGCCAGGATCAGCCTCCCTTCCGCATCGGTGTTGAGGATCTCCACCGTTGTTCCATTGTGCATGGTGATCACGTCCCCTGGCGTACAGGCTTTCTCCCCGGGCCGGTTATCCGTTGCCGGCGCGAGGGCTATGACGTGCACCGGCAACCCGGCCTTCGCCGCAGAATACACGACAGAAGCCACCACGGCGGCTCCAGCCATGTCATATTTCATATTGTCCATGTTGGTACCGGTCTTCAGGTTGAGACCTCCGGTGTCAAAAACCACACCTTTACCTACCAGTATGAACGGCTTGTCATTGACAGGCTGTGGAGGTTTCCATTCAAAGATGGTAAATGTAGGGGGATCCTGGCTTCCTTTATTGACCGCCAGCAATCCTCCCATTTTAAGCGCTTCGATCTTTTTCTTGTTCATAACCTCCACCCCGGCACCCACCTCTTTTCCCATTTTTCCCATTTCATATGCCAGACGGGATGCGCTCATGTGTATGACTGGCTCATTGACCAGGTCACGGCAGCGCACCGTCCCCTCAATCCTTGTGTTCAACATGTCAATCTCTTTTCCGGAAACTTTTCCGGAGTGAATAAAGACCGCATCAAGGGTGTTCTTCTTCTTGACAGGATCTTTTTTATAGGCCAGGAACTGATAGTTGCCTAGTTCCATACCTTCTGCCAGCGCCAGGACTTCATTTGGACGACCTTCGATATCATCGACGACCACCTCCTTTATTTTGTGATCATTGAGCAGGGCACCGATCTTATCCCCTGCGATCCTGCAGTTCTCCAGTCTTTTCGGGCCGTAGGTTTCTTTTTTAATAAACTGTACGACGACCAGCCGGTCGTACCGGTTCAGGATCACCAGGTCCTTATCCAGTTTTTCCTTTTGTCCTGCCACATAAGCGTATTCTTCGCTGGTCAGTCTGCCGGCAGGCAGTTTTTCGATGTCTTCCAGGAGCAGGATGATGCTGAATGATGTTCCTTTCAGCCGTTCAATTTTCTTGATCATTTTCAGATTTATTATGGGATTGAACACTATCAATGATCTTATCGGTGGCACCCGTATGCGTCTTCACATACTGTCCGCCGGCATCGGCCGAACGCCTGTAGAGGTCTGGATCGCCGGTCAGTTGCTGAACTGCGCTGATCAGCCCTTCTGCTGAGGAAATGCATTTTGCTCCACCTGAACGGATCAGGTCGTCCGCCTCCCGGAACCGCCGGTGGTTGGGTCCGAAGAGGATCGGCTTACTGAAGGCAGCTGCCTCCAGGATGTTGTGGATACCTTTTCCGAACCCCCCGCCGACATACACTATGGTGGCATACCTGTAAAGATGGGAAAGCATGCCCATGGTATCGATGACCAGGATACTGGCTTCAACAGCTTCGGCACCTTGCAGGGATGAGAAGGTGACGGCCGGCTGCCGGATCCTTTTCAGCAGGGACTGGATCCTATCCGGATGGATCTCGTGGGGGGCGATCACAAACCTGAGGCTGCCGGATGTTGCCTCCATCAACCTGATCAACAGCTCTTCATCCTCCGGCCAGGTGCTTCCGGCCATCAGCAGAGGATATCCGTACGCGAAACGTTCTACCTGAGGAAACGGCAGAGGGTTCTCCGCGACCGCCTTTACTCTGTCGAAACGCGTATCCCCACAAACGATGGCATTGGTGATACCGTAACGATGCAGGAGTTCGAGGGAAGATTCGTTCTGGACGAACAGACAGGTGATCTTGTCCAGCTGACTGCGGAACCAGGTCCCGTACCACCTGAAGAAAAGCTGTTTCTGTCTGAATATGGCCGCAGTAATGTACACGGGGATATGTTCCCGGTGCAGTGCCGAAAGGAAGTTATACCAGTATTCATATTTGATGAAGAAGACTATTTCGGGTTGTGCCATCTGCACAAAACGCCGGGCATTCCACGGGGTGTCGAGCGGGAGGTAGGTGACGTGATCGGCCAGCGGGTAATCTTTCCGGATCTCATACCCGGAGGGGGAGAAGAAAGTAAGCAGGATGCGGTGCCCGGGATACACTTTCTTTATCCGCTCCATCAGGGTGCGTCCCTGCTCAAATTCCCCCAGGCTGGCACAATGAAACCAGATCAGGGGAGATGGAGCTGATTTTTTGAATTCCTCCAATCCTGCGAAAAGATCCCTGCGTCCATGGATCCATTGAGCGGCTTTGCGGTTGAAAAGCGATGCCACCCGGATGGCCAGGCCGTAGAACAGGATCGTCAGGGTGTAGAAAAAGCGCATCAGTAATAGTAATATCCATCTGCTGACTGAGGATAGAATGAGATCATCCAACCCACTTTTATTCCAAAAAACAGGGCGAGATTCCCGGCCGTATCCTTGCCCATCAGGTTAAAATCATACGGACGCATGGAAGTGGTCCATCCCTGCTGCAGGTCCGCTCCGGCGAAGAAGTTGATCCGTTTGTTGTTGCTGTAATGGATGTAACCCAGGAATTCCGACAGGGCAAAGCCGCCCGAGAGCTTATCCCAGCCTTTTTTATAGTCGCCCATGACCTGCGGTACCGTGCCTTCAATGTTCTCGATGCGGATTTTGTGCTGCATATAGCCGCTTCCCACGGTGAACTGAATGCCCGAGTTCGGATTGGGCCCGATCACAGGGAACACCTTCCCCAGTTTGAGAAATACCGTAAAACCTCGTTCATAAAGGAACAGGTCGGCCGGAGATCCGTACTTGTCGATCACCCAACCTTTATCGGTCAGCATCGGACCTAGGATCTCCTCTTTATTTTTCACGTTCCCTCCAAACAGAAAGTTCCCTTCGACGCCGATGAGGAAGTTTTTCCTGGTCTTCACCGTGAACTCGGCACCAGTGGTGAAGTTAGACCCGAATTGTTCCTCAATATCCCCCCCGGGTACATAAAAACCAAAGGTGGCCTTCAGGGTGGGGATCAGAAGCACGGAGTCCCGGATATCCTTCTGGGCGTACTGGGGCAGATGGAGTGCCAGGCAGAGTGCCAGGATCATGCAGGTACGTATACAGGCCATTCTTCGATGATTATAGACGACAAAGATAGTAAAATGGTTCCAGAGCTTCCGTTCAGACGCCAAATTATCGTAAATTTGCGCGCGTTCGGGAATGATGTCACTCATTAACAGCTGATTTTATGATGAAGCCGATCAAGATGGTGGACCTGAAAGGGCAGTATGACAGGATCAAGGACGAGATCGACGGTGTGATCCGGGAAGTGGTGGAGTCGACGGCATTTATCAACGGTCCTGCCGTCGGGCGGTTCCAGAAGAACCTGGAGGCATACCTTGGGGTGAAGCACGTGATCCCCTGCGCCAATGGGACCGATGCGCTGCAGATAGCCATGATGGCTGCCGGACTGAAACCCGGCGATGAGGTGATCACCGTGTCGTTCACGTTCGTGTCAACGGTAGAGGTCATCGCCCTGCTGGGACTGAAGCCGGTGCTGGTGGATGTGATGCCGGATACCTTCAATATGGATACCGGGGCAGTGAAAAAAGCCATCACTCCTCACACCAGGGCCATCGTGCCGGTGCATCTTTTCGGTCAGTGCGTGGACATGGAGCCGCTGATGCAGATTGCCCGCGAGCACGATCTGATTGTCATTGAAGACGCCTGCCAGGCTATCGGGGCCGATTACCGTTTCAGTGACCAGACTGTCAGAAAAGCGGGGACGATCGGCGACATCGGGGCCGTGTCGTTCTTCCCTTCAAAGAATCTGGGAGCGTATGGCGACGGTGGTGCCCTTTTCACCAACAGTGATGAACTGGCTCACCAGATGCGGGGCATTGTCAACCACGGCATGTTCACCCGTTATTATTATGATTATATCGGTGTAAACTCCAGACTCGACAGCATCCAGGCCGGCATCCTGGACGTCAAGCTCAGGTACCTGGACGGATACGCCCGATCAAGGCAACAGGCTGCGGATTACTACGACCGGGGCTTGAGAGGCGATCCAACGATAAAGATCCCATACCGGGCCCCTTACTCAAGCCATGTTTTCCATCAATATACCCTCCAGATCGAAGGGGCGGACCGGAACGCACTGCAACAATTCCTTAAGCAAAAAGGGATCCCCGCCATGATCTATTACCCGGTGCCGCTGCATCTTCAAAAAGCCTACGTGGAGACGGGCTGCAGGGAGGGGGTCCTGCCCGTGACCGAAGCCCTTTGTCATAAAGTCCTTTCACTGCCCATGCATACCGAGCTCGATCATGAACAGCAGGATTATATCATTGCTTCGATCCATGAATACCTGAATACCAACTGAGCCATGAAGAACCACCCGGCTGACTATTTTGTACACGAAACCGCCATTGTGGATGATCGTTGCATCATCGGGACAGGAACCATGGTATGGCATTTCTCGCATCTCATGACCGATTGTGTGATCGGGGAGAACTGCATCATCGGCCAGAATGTCTTCGTCGGTTCGGGGGTCCGTATGGGCAACAATGTGAAAGTGCAAAACAATGTTTCCGTTTATTCAGGGGTGATATGCGAGGATGACGTGTTTCTCGGGCCATCCATGGTCTTTACGAACGTCATCAATCCCCGGAGCGCCGTCATCCGCAAGGGGCAGTATGCCACCACGCTGGTCAGGAAGGGAGCTACCATCGGTGCGAATGCCACGATCGTCTGCGGTGTGGAGATTGGTGAGTTCGCCTTTATTGGGGCTGGTGCCGTGGTGACACGATCCGTTGCCCCCTATGCCCTGATGGTAGGAAATCCTGCCCGTCAGACCGGCTGGATGAGCGAGTACGGTCACCGGCTCCATTTTGATAAGAGCGGACATGCCCAGTGTCCCGAAAGCAAACAATGGTATGCACTGAAGGAAGGGAAGGTCGCGAAGAGCGATGGTTCGGAAAGGTCACCATCAATAATACAGCTATGAATTTTGCATTGATAGGAGCGGCAGGATACATTGCTCCCCGCCATATGAAGGCTATAAAGGATACCGGCCATGACCTGGTCGCTTTTCTTGATCCAAGCGATAGCGTCGGGATCATGGATTCCTATTTCCCGGATGCGGATTATTTCAGGGAGACGGAGCGTTTCGACAGGCATATCGACAAGCTGCGGAGGCAGGGCGAACACAGGATCGACTATGTCAGCATCTGCTCCCCCAACTATCTCCACGATGCCCATATACGAATGGCGTTGCGGAACCAGGCGGATGTGATCTGCGAAAAACCGCTTGTACTGAATCCTTGGAACGTTGACGCCCTAAAGGAGATCGAACAGGAAACCGGTAAAAGGATCAACGTGATCTTCCAGGTCAGGCTTCACCCTGCCATCATCCGGCTGAAAGAAATGATCAAAGCCGGCCCTGCCGGTAAGATCCATGATGTGGATCTGGTGTACGTCACCTCGAGAGGTAAATGGTATTTCAGGTCATGGAAAGGAGACATGACCAAATCGGGAGGGGTGGCCACCAATATAGGGATCCATTTTTTCGATATGTTGATCGATATTTTTGGTGCCGTGAAAGAAAATCGTGTTTATTATTCCGACGATAAAACGGTATCCGGATTCCTGATGCTGGAGAAGGCCCGTATCAGGTGGTTCCTTAGCCTCGACCGTCAGATGCTGCCCGAAGAGGTCAGGTCAAAGGGAATGCGAACGTACAGGAACGTTGCCGTCGACGGGACAATGGTCGAGTTCAGTGAGGGATTCACTGATCTGCATACGGAAAGTTACCGCCATATCATCAGGGGCGGGGGTTTTGGCTGCAATGATGCACTGCCTAGCATAGAAGTGGTCTATGAGATAAGGAATGCTAAACCGGTCCCTTTAAAAGGGGATTATCATCCACTGCTGAAAAAATTTATCAGGTAACTCTACCAGTATCGGCAGGATTTACTGTCCGATCTCCCCGCTCATCACCTTAATATCCTTCTTCACCTGCAGGATCAGCGATTGCAGTACCTTGCCGGGGCCCAGTTCAATGAATGTGCCGGCTCCGTCGGCGATCATGTTCCGGATGGTCTGGGTCCAGCGCACCGGCGAGGTAAGCTGTTTGATCAGGTTGGATTTGATCACGTCGGGATGGGTCACCGACTGGGCGTTGACGTTCTGATATATCGGACAGATCGGCGGTTTGACTTCAACCGCATGGATAGCTTCCGCCAGTTCCAGCCGTGCCGGTTCCATCAGTGGTGAATGGAAAGCCCCACCGACCTTCAGCATCAGGGCCCGTCTGGCTCCTGCTTCCTTCAGCCTCTCACAGGCAAGCTCCACACCGCTCACCGTCCCCGAGATCACGATCTGGCCGGGACTGTTATAATTTGCAGGAACCACGGTGTCTTTGATCCCTTTCAGTATTTTTTCCACTGTTTCATCCTCCATTCCAAGAATGGCTGCCATGGCAGAAGGCTGGGCATCACAGGCTTTCTGCATCGCCTCGGCACGCCGGGCTACCAGCCGTAATCCGTCTTCAAAGCTCAGGGCTTTGCAGGCGACCAGTGCAGAAAACTCACCCAGAGAATGCCCCGCTACAAAGTCGGGCTTGAATGCATCGCCCATCACCCTGGCAAGGATGACCGAGTGAAGAAAGATGGCAGGCTGTGTGACCCGGGTCTGCTTCAGGTCATCCTCCGATCCTTTGAACATCACGTCCGTAATACGGAAACCCAGCATATCGTTGGCTCTCTCAAAAAGCTTGCGGGCCTGTTCATAAGTATCATACAGATGGTTGCCCATCCCTGGAAACTGTGCACCCTGTCCCGGGAAAACATAAGCCTTCATAGAATTGTTTTTTCGAAGCCTGCAAAAATAGAAAACTTTCACAACTTGGCTCAAGGATTCGGTTAAACTAGTATAAATAATTGATTTACAATAAAGTGTATTACTAAATTAGAATCATTTCAATGAAGCCGGGAACCGATCAGATGGATGAATTCCTCACGGGTAGCGACCTTTAAAAATTCTCCGGTAAAATCCGATGTTGTGGTCACTGAATTCTGTTTCTGGATCCCCCGCATCGACATGCACATATGGATGGCTTCGATGACCACGGCCACGCCAAGGGGCTGAAGCGTATTATGAAGGCATTCCTTTATCTGGCGGGTGAGGCGCTCCTGAACCTGCAGCCTTCGCGCATAAGCATCCACCACGCGGGGTATCTTGCTCAGACCAACGATGTGCCCATTGGGGATGTAAGCAACGTGGGCCTTTCCGAAAAACGGGATCAGGTGGTGTTCACACATCGAGTAGATTTCGATGTCCTTGACGATGACCATCTCCTTGTAGTCCTCTTCGAACATGGCCGACCGGAGGATTTGCTCAGGATCGAGGTCATACCCGTGTGTGAGGTACAACATGGCCTTGGCCACTCTTTCCGGTGTTTTGATCAGCCCGTCCCGCTCCGGATCCTCTCCCACAAGTTTTAAAATGTCATGATAATTGCTGCTCAGTTTACGGATCGTATCCTGGTTGTAGACATCCAGCTTTTCATAGCCATCCATCATATTCTCGTCGATCATTTCCCTGTCAATCGTGTCTTTCATTGTTTGCTTTCAATTTTATTCATTTACACTTCGGTATGACTTTCAGTACCCGAAGTATTCCACATAATTGTTTTCCGTTTCGATCACCTTGATGCAGTGTAATTCTGCTCCGAGATCCCGTACAGGAGGTTTCAGCTGTTCCCAGAACGCCTTGGCCAGGTTTTCGGTCGACACCAGCTGGCCTTTCATGAAATCGACTTCCAGGTTGAGGTTCCTGTGGTCAACCTTTTCGATGATGACCTGGTTGATGATCTCGCTCAGATGGCTCAGGTTGATTAGGAATCCTGTTTCGGGATTGACCGCTCCCTTCACCGTCACGTAAAGGGTATAATTATGGCCATGCCAGAGAGGATTGGAGCACTTCCCGAAGACCTCCCTGTTTTTCTCATCCGACCATTCAGGCCTGAAGAGCCGGTGAGCAGCATTAAAACGTTCCTTTCTCGTGATGTAAATCATCTTCAGTTTTTTTCTGAGTAGATTGATTTGTCTTTGAATAACGGGTGATGGAATAAATCTCAAATAAGGAGTAAAGAATATACAGGGCCAGGTAAGGGATGGCAAACCGCATCGCGTCGCTCTTGTTGAGGTAAAGATAGGCCACCAGCACGATAATGTAGAGCAGGAGCTTCAGGAACGACACCAGCAGGAAGCGGGTGACAAACGAACCGGCTCCTTTTTCCGATGCCCGGAGCAGCAGGTAATGCACGGTTATGGTGACCGCGTAAAAAAGGACAAACTGAAAGGGGATGGCCCTGGAAGCAGATCCGGCAGGAAGCAGCAGGAAGATAACGATGGTGATCAATACCAGGATGGCTGTGTAAACAGATAAGCCGATCAGGAACTGAACAAAGGGGGAACGCATATCATTTCGTCTTGATGAAATCCTTAACCGCATAGTAAATGGCCAGTGCCACTGATCCGACCGACAATATTACGGTAAACACCGGAAACTCGATCCTGACCAGTTTGTCTAATTTGATACCTCCGTAAACACCAACAAGAATGATGACCAGCATCTGGGACGAAATGCTGGAGTACCGTATGAAGTTGTCAAAGGACTTTTTCCTTGACAGGTGGTTTTTCATTTTCCAGGATCAGTTTTTCCCTTCTGAAGGAGGGTTCTTCCATGGAGCAGGTTCCTGAGAAATTTGCTCCTGATTCGATGGCCAGCTTGCCAGTCCGGATATCGCCGTGTATTTTGGCGGTAGCCTTCAGTGTCAATAATTCCGTTACCGTAAGGTTTGCTTTGACTTCACCTGAGATATCAGCATTCTGGCAGATCACTTCCCCTTCGATTTTTCCGGTGGTACCCACAATGATCTTTCCTTTCGAGTTGATAGAGCCAACCATTGTGCCGTCAATTCGGAAATCCCCGTTGGAGGTGATGTCACCCTTGAGGACCGTACCTGCGCCCAGTAAGTTGATCGACGGTGTATCGGGTAGATTATTCTTCACCATAGTGTATCTTAATTAAAATAAAGTTTGAATTCGATTTTACGCAAAGTTAATTGAAATAGTTGCACAATAATTATGCATTATACTAATTTCTAAAGTTTTCTGCCGGCATGGCTATTTTTCTGCCAGGTAATTCTTTGTAAAAAACCGCAGGTAATCCTTTGAGTCCTTATTTTCATAAAAGATCCTGTAATTATCCGAGGAAATGACAAACTGGCTGAAAGCGTCGGCTGGTATGCCGGAGAAAACATAGTCATTGTTGCTGATCCCCGTGTAATAGGTGAGGGCTTGCTCCTTGTTCCTGAAGTTGCTGACGGTGATCATCTGGCGCTTGCTGTCAAGCAACACGCTGCTGATGGTAAGGTTATCAAGCCGGTGATACTTCATGTTATGGTCGGATATCCTGACCTTGGTGGCGTTCACATTGATCGTGGAGGCCTCTACGATCAGGATATAGAAGTGGGTGGATTCAGGATCATATTGATAGGGTGCGATCACCGCCTGTTCGATCCGGGTGCTGTCTGCAAGAAGGCTGTCACCTGCGGCAAGGGTTGCTTCAACCATGGTCAGGTGATTCAGGACATTTTGTGCAAGGGGTGTTACTTCACTGGAGGGATACGTTTCGATGAACCGTGCCAAAAGGACACCCAGTGAGTCGTGGCTAATCGTCTGGCTCATTGCCAGCACCCGCAGGTATTCAAATTTCGGGATGAGGACCTTATCCTCCGCGTAATTGACGATGGCTTCCTCCGAATAGATCTTAACCATCATATACTGCTCATTCACAAAAGCCTGGTAGGTTTCCTCATAGAGTACCGCTGCCTTGTTACGCTGAGCCTGAAGCACAAGGTTGTAATTAGGATCCATGATGATCTTGGCAAAATCGCTCTCAGGGTAGTTATTGACGATCAGATCACGGTAAAATGCTGCACGCTCCGCATCCTGCTGTTCGTTATAGATAGAGTACATATTGTAGTAGGATTCCAGGACCCGTTTGTCGTCGGGGTAACGTTCGATCAGGCTGTTATAGGATCTGATGGCTGCCGGAAAGTCTGCCAGTCCGTCATCATAGATGATGGCCGACTGATAGAGTGCCGAGGCGACCATTTCGTGGGATTTGGCCATCTGTTCAGGCGTCAGGGGCAGGTTCTGAAGGTAGGTTTCCGGTTTGGATAGATCCGTGGATGCCATGGTAGTGCTGTCGGTCTTGTCTGAGTCGCTTGCCGCCAGTTCTTCTTCCTGACCAAAGGTGGAGGTCATCTGTTTGTTTTTCAGCCTCCACAGGTCCTCTAGTTTCCGGTTGCCCCATCTTTTAATGAATTCATTATATCCAAAGCTCAGGGTGGAAGGATTGTAGAAATACCACTTTCCTCCGGCAAGACGGTCGACGTTCTGTTGTGTCTGGTAATTGGAAGAAGCCATCATCCGCTGACGGTCCATCTCAGCTTCCTGCTCTTTGCGGAGCCGTTCCTTTTCCTGATAATCGGCTATCAGTTTACTGATCAGAGCGTTTCTTTCCGGGTCCGGCATTAGGGCGATGGCTTGAAGGCTGTCCTGGACATGGACCGTGGTGAGATGGGTCACTAGTTCAGTCAGCAGCCTGGCCTTGGTAACAATGGGATCGTAATTGGGGTAGTCCTCGGGCAGGAACATGACTGCCGTATCATAGTACAACTGTGCATTGGGATAATCCGGATAGGAGAAGAACAGATCCGCAAGGCGCAGGGAAGAAACGGACTTCTGGTAAAGGTTGGATGTGCTTTTGCTGACTGAAAGCCGCAGATAGTTGATCCCGAGGCTGTCGTCCTTTTCCTTCAGGGCTATCTCCGCCAGCGCATAGTAGATCTGGTCCAGAAAGTCCTCATTCTTAAGGTCCTTGATCATTTTCTGCAGCTCTTTGATGATCATTTTCTTGTCGCCGGTGGTTGTAGAGTAGGACTGGGCCAGGTTGATGCGGGCATTGAAAGCCATTTCATAAGGCGCGCCGCGACGGATCACACTCGTATAATATTCGCTGGAGGCTTCGTAATCCTTATCGGCCTGGTAGATCTGGCCCATGATGTACAATAACCGGCACTGGATGAGCTTTTCGTGGTTAATTTCAAGGCTCCGTTCCAGATAGGGGATCGCCTGTTTGTACAATCCCTGCCTGATATAAAAATCGGCATACACCAGCGGCAGCCGCTTCATTTTCTGCAGGGAAACGACCTCCTTGTCGATTTCACTCTGTACCAGGTCAAGCAACGACTGGGCCTTATTCCACTCCTCCTGCTGAATATAGGTGCTGGAAAGCCATATCATTGCTTCATATTTGATCGGGTCGTGCTCGTAGTTCTTAATGACATAGTCAAAGGTCCTTCGGGCCATGAGGTACTCCTGCTTGTAGAAGTAAGCCATGCCGATCATCAGGTAACTGTCGTCGATCCACTGCACATATTCCTTGTTATTGAAGAACATGGAATGTTTCTGGATCACCTTGGATCCTTTTTCGATGGCCCTGTCCATCTGGGGATTGATGGCTACCGCCTGTTCTTTTGTGCCGTAATTGAAGACCGGCAGGATAAACGTATAGTTATCCTTGACAGTTCTGTGAAGCTCGGCCTCACCCTCCCTGATGCTTTGCCTTCCGTTCCAGTATGCGTTGTAATGGGCTGTAAGGTTATGGTACAGCCTGCGGGTCATGGTGTTCTTTTTGGTGCTGCAGGATGCCAGTAACAGTACCAACAGGGTAATTACAGTGATCTTACCAGGTATGAAATACAGGGAAGGGCGTAAAATCTGGCTTAGCTTCATCAGGCCAAAAGAACCTTATTTTTAATGTAACCTGCCGTTATCTGACTCTTTACAAACTGAAAATCTGCAAAATTATTTTATTTTTTCGAATAATGGGAGGGCTTGCAGTAAAAGATGTACTCCGGGGATGAAACATCTGTGCCGGGTGACCTGGATTGTTTTTTCAGTGTCGTAGATTGCGAGTATTGCACTATCTTTGCCGCGAAATACAGGATCCATGGCAGAGAAGAGATCCCTGAAAAGAAAGTGGATACAGAAACTCCGCAATAAATACCTTCTTGTCATCCGTAACGAGGATACGTATGAGGTCAAGCTGTCATTCCGCCTTTCTCGCCTGAATGTTTTCATCGCATTGGGGCTCACTGCCATCATTTTGGTGGTCCTGACCATTTTTCTGATCGCTTTCACACCCCTGCGGGAATACATCCCCGGCTATATGGATGTGGACATGCCCCGTCAGATGTATGCCCTCCAGCTTAGGGCTGACTCCATCGAAAGGGAGTTCAGGCAGCGCAGCCTCTACTTTGAAAATCTGAAGAATATCATCGAAGGCAATGATATGACCGAATTTTATCAGAAGGCCACTGCCAATGCAGGCGAGACCGACACTGCCATCAATTACAGCGAGATCCAGATCTCCCATTCCCGGGAAGACTCCCTTCTTCGGCTGGAATTTGAACGGCAGGGAAGGTACCTTGCCGGATCATCGGAAGGATTGCTCCCGGCCGACGAAGGGAACGAAATGCCTGACTTCCTGTTCTTCACCCCGCTGAATGGGATCATTACCAGCCGTTTTAATCCGGACATCGGCCATTTTGGCGTCGATCTCGTCTCCAACAAGAATGAGCCGATCAAAGCCATTCTCGACGGCATGGTCATTTTTGCCGGGTGGACACTCGAAACAGGACATGTGATCACCATCCAGCACCAGCAGAACATTCTCTCCGTGTATAAACATAATTCTGTTCTCCTGAAGAAGGAGGGGAATTTTGTCAAGGCCGGAGATGTCATTGCCATCATCGGTGAATCCGGAGAACTCTCCACCGGACCTCATTTACATCTTGAGCTCTGGTACAATGGTAATCCGGTTGATCCTACCGACTATATCCGGTTCTGATGAGGAAAAAGGGTGTTGCCATACTGGGTTCGACGGGCTCCATAGGGCATCAGGCCCTGGAGGTGATCCGGCAGCAGCACGACCTGTTCGAAGTGAAACTGATCGCTGCCCAGAAAAGTGCGGACCTCCTCATACGGCAGGCCCTGACGCATCGGCCCAGCGCCGTTGTCATCACCGATCCTGCCCGGTACGACAAGGTCAGGGAAGCGCTGAAGCCATACTCGGTGAAGGTATCGGCCGGGAGTGAAGCCCTTCTTGAAGGGCTTGAGATGGAACATATTGATATCGTGTTGGTTGCTATTGTAGGCTTCGCCGGACTTCAACCCACTATACGCTCCCTGGAGCTTGGACGCCAGGTAGCCCTCGCTAACAAGGAATCCCTGGTGGTGGCCGGTGAGATCATCACCTCCTTGTCCCGAAGCCGTCAAGCATCCGTGATCCCGGTCGACTCTGAGCATTCCGCAATCTTTCAGTGCCTGGCGGGCGAGCGTAGCGATTCTGTCGAGAAGATCTACCTTACCGCATCCGGAGGGCCTTTCAGGGAGACAGACCTTTCGGAGTTTCCTTCGAT
>JAQUQD010000042.1 GCA_028716265.1 Bacteroidales bacterium
GGCTTCTGCAGTGCCGGTCGTGGAGGAAACCTGGGCCATGATAAGGGCAAACATGATACCGGGTGGCACCCTGTCGAACATGGACTATGTCGATCGCGTCGCAGACTGGGATCCTGCCGTTGGAAAAGAATATAGGCTCGCTCTGTGCGATGCGCAGACCTCGGGCGGATTGCTGATTTCTATTCCCGAGCTCTTTGCGGATGATCTTTTGAAGGACCTGCACAGAGAAGGGGTCACCTTTTCGTCTGTCATTGGCAGGATCACCGGCAAGGGAAATGGCAGGATATCGGTCAAACCATAAACCTTCTCATGGATCCGATCCGTCTTGACAGGCACTTGGTAAGAAAATGGATAAAGCGGGGAGTTGGCTCCATCGCGTGTATCATCCTTGTTTTTATCCTGATCGACCATCTGTTCCCCTTTAACCCTCCTTCCGATTACTCTCAGGTCATTACAGCCCGTGACGGGACCATCCTTCACGTTTTTCTGAACCGTGAGGACAAATGGAGGATCAGGGCAGAGCTGGAAGAGATAAGCCCTGAACTGAAAAAGACGATCCTGAAAAAGGAGGATAAGTTTTTTTATTTTCATTTTGGTATCAATCCGGTAGCCATTTTCAGGGCCATGGTACAGAATGCGGTTAAAGGCGAGAGGATTTCAGGTGCCTCAACCGTCACTATGCAGCTGGCGAGGCTTATAGATCCAAAGCCCAGGACGTACCGGAACAAGCTGACCGAGATGTTCAGGGCAGTACAGCTGGAATGGCATTTCAGCAAGAACGAGATCCTGCAGATGTACCTCAGCCGTCTTCCCTACGGAGGAAACATCGAGGGCGTGAAAACCGCTTCTCTCGCTTATTATGACCAGCTACCACAGGCTCTCAGCCTGGCACAGATCGTGACCTTGAGCATCATACCCAACAATCCGGCTGCTTTTCTCTATGCCGCAGATGATCAGGATCTTATGGATGCCAGGAATCACTGGCTGGATTTTTTCGACAGAAAAGGACTTTTCAACAGACAGATGATCAGAGATGCAAAGGAGGAACCTCTGGGACTGGAAAGGCATCCGATGCCAAGGTACATCCCACATCTGGCCCGCCGTCTGCACCAGGAAAATCCGGGAGTGGACGTGTTGCAGACCTTTATCGACAGTGAACTTCAAAGCCGTACCGAAACCATCACCTGGAACCATGTCAAAACAATGCGCGGGAAGGGAATACGAAACGCTTCGGTGATCATCGTCGAAAACCGGACAGGGAGTGTCATCAGCTACCTGGGATCTGCCGATTTCAACGACGCCGGTTCCTACGGTCAGGTCGACGGTGTCATCTCGGTGCGGTCCCCGGGCAGCACATTGAAATCCTATCTCTATGCACTTGCCATCGATAAGGGGCTCATTACCCCGGCTACGGTGCTTTCCGACGTGCCGGGCAATTTTGGCGGATACCAGCCGGAGAACTACGATGGCGTGTACCGGGGCCTCATTTCAGCTAAAAATGCACTCGCCCTCTCCCTGAACATCCCGGCGGTGAATCTGATGGATGAACTGAATGAAGATTATTTTATAACGAGGCTTGAAAAAGCAGGCTTCCAAACGATCAGTAAAAAACAGAACGAGCTGGGACTTTCTTTGATCCTGGGCGGATGCGGCGTCACACTGGAAGAACTGACCAACCTGTTCTACACATTCGCCAGGCAGGGCGTTTACTGCCCTGTCCGTTATTACCAGGGGCAGCCCGGCCATGGGTGTGACACCTTGATCAGTGCCCCGGCGACTTACATGGTCACAGAAATGATGACTTCCCTGAAAAGGCCTGATTTCCCTGTCAAGGCCGAGCAGATTATCGACCTTCCGCGTATTGCCTGGAAGACAGGAACATCCTACGGACGAAGGGACGCATGGAGCATCGGTTATAATCCGGATTTCACGGTGGGAGTCTGGATCGGGAATTTTGAAGGAACGGGAGTGCCGGAACTGAATGGCACCGACTTCGCAGCCCCCTTGCTTTTTAAGATCTTCCGGATACTGGATGAAAAAAAGGAGCATGCCTGGTTTCCTGTTCCTGCAGAGTTGAAGACCAGGGATGTCTGCGCACGGTCGGGATTACCTCCCGGCTCGTTTTGCACAGATATCATCGAAGATGAATATATACCGGGGATTTCACCATCGCACCTGTGCCAGCACCTGCTGTCCGTTTTCGTTGACACGGACAGCTCCATGTCGTTTTGCAGGTCATGCCTTCCGATAAGCGGTTACAGGAAAAAATATTATCCAAACTATCCGCCGGAAGTCATTGCCTACATGAATGACCAGGGATTGCCCCATGAATCTATACCTCACCATAATCCTTCCTGCGAGCGCGTGTTTTATGATAATGCCCCGAAGATCACCTCTCTGACGGATAACGCCGAGTACATCCTTTTCCGGAACGAGAACCAGAAACTCAAACTGGCATGCCAGGTGGAAAACGACGTGGGGAAGATCTACTGGTATGTGAATAATAAATTCCTCTCCGCATCAGGCATCCATGAAGCCCTTTTTTTTGAACCTCCCCAGGGAGAAGTGAAGATTTCGTGCCTTGATGATAAAGGCAGAAATACGGACCTGTGGATTCAGGTAAAATTCATTTAGAAATTAAGGAAATCCTTCGTATATTTGTTATTTAATCCCCAAAAAATCCATTCCATGTCACTCAAATGCGGAATCGTGGGTTTGACAAACTCCGGTAAAACAACCATCTTCAACTGCATGTCAGCGTCGAAGGCGGAAGCTTCACGTACGGCTTTCACCTCCTCCAAGTCCAACATCGGGATCATCCCAGTGCCTGATGAACGCCTTTACAGGCTGGATGCCCTGGTCAAATCCCAGAAGGTAATACCTGCAACTATCGAGATTGTGGATATACCTGGCCTGGCGAAAGGATCGAGCCATGGGGAAGGGATAGGGAATAAATTCCTTGCGGACATTCAGAAGACAGATGCCCTTATCCACGTGTTGCGGTGCTTTGATGATGAGACACTGCCGCATATCGAGGGATCTGTGGACCCGGTGAGGGATATTGAGATCCTTGAACTTGAACTCCAGGTCAAAGACCTGGAAATGATCGAGCGTAAGATCCAGAAATATGAAAAACTGACCAAGGTCGGTGAAAAAGATGCCAAAAGAGGCCTGGAGGTGCTTCAGCACATCAAGGAAAACCTGGATAATTTCAATTCCATTCGTAATCTGAAGCTGGCGGAAGAGGAACGTAAGCATCTGACGGACCTTTTTTTGCTCACCGACATACCTGTGCTGTATGTCTGCAACGTGGATGACACATCAGCCGTAAGCGGAAATGCATATGTCGCAAGGGTCATAGAGGCTGTGAAACACGAAAATACGGAAGTGATCATCATCGCTGGCAAGCTGGAAGCTGAGATAGCCGAACTGGACAATTCGGAAGACAGGGCTGCATTTCTTGCGGATGCCGGCCTAAAGGAACCTGGTGTCAACAAATTGATCCGATTTGCCTATAGGCTTCTTAACCTGGAATCGTTTTTCACAGCCGGTCCGAAAGAAGTCCGCGCATGGACCATCCATAAGGGGATGACCGCTCCGCAGGCTTCCGGGGTGATCCACAGCGATTTGGAGCGGGGTTTCATCCGGGCTGAGGTGATGAAATACGACGATTTCATTCATTATGGATCGGAACATGCCTGCAAAGAGGCCGGCAAGTTCTATGTCGAAGGGAAAAACTATGTCGTCCAGGAAGGGGATATCCTTCATATACGGTTTAATGTATAAAGTATCAGGCAGGTTTTTTCAGTAAACAGTAAACAGTTTACTGCCATCTACCAATTGCCAACTGCTAACTGCCAACTGCTAACTGCTTTATTGTTCCGCTCTTTTTCGTTCCTGATAGGCTCGCTGGTATTTCCTGGCATTGACCAGGTGCTGGTTATAGGTTTTGGCGTAGTTATGATACCCCGAAAAATCCTCCCGTGCACAGAAATAAAAATAATCATGGTCTTCAAAGTTCAGCACCGCATCGATGGAGGCGATGGAAGGAACGCAGATGGGTCCGGGGGGAAGACCTTCGTAAAGATAGGTGTTATACCGGGAGTCGATACGTGTGTGCCGGTTGAGTACCCGTGTCATGGAAAAGTCTCCGACGGCATACACGACGGTCGGATCGGCCTGCAGCTTCCACCGGTCCCTCAAACGGTTCATATAAACTCCTGCCATCCTGGCTTTTTCATCGTTTTTACGGGTCTCCTTCTCAACGATCGATGCCAGGATACTCACTTCCTGCCTGGTCATGCCCGTTCGTATCCTTCTCTTCTCCCGCTCATCGTTCCAGAATTTATTGTACTCCAGGAACATGCGCTCCATGAAATCCTCGGCTCCGGTGTTCCAGTAAAATTCATAGGTGTTGGGAATGAAAAGCAAAAGGCTGTTTTCAGGGATCAATCCGTATCTTACAAGGAAATTCGAATCCGACAGCAGTTGCAGGATCGAAAGGGAATCGGCCTCCAACTGGCTTGAGACTTTACCTGCTAGGTCTTTCTTCAGACGAATCGTGTTCAGGATCACCTGAACCGGCGTCTGCAGACCTGCTCTGAGCATGTTGATCAAGTCGTTGTTGCTCATTCCGCTCCGAAGAATGTACCTGCCTGCTTTAACCTGATCGGGATAGTGCTTTTTCGCGGCAAGCCACTCGAATGTCTTTTGATTGACAATGAATCTCTGGGAATAAAGACTGGCTTTCACCTGATCGAATGTAGAATTTGTTCTGATGTAGAGCGATGCTTCAGATTGGCCGGGTATCCTGACATTGGGTTTGAACCAGATCCAGTGAACGGTGAGCACAGCGGCTGAAAAGAAAACAACCAGGCTCAGGAAAATCCAGAAGAGGATCTTCAGCAATTTACGCCTGACCTTTTTCATAGGTATTGATTCGTTGCAGGATATATTCATCCATCCATTTGTTATCGATCATAAGCCATTCCTTTTTCAGTCCGATGATCTCAAACTGATGCTTGGCAAACAGGTTCAGGCTTACAATGTTGCTGGAAGAGATATGGCTGTAGAGCTGATGCAGGTTCAGCGTGTTGAAGGCATAGTCGATCAGGAGTTCCAGCGCCTCGGAAGCATATCCTTTACCGCGTTCTTCGCGGATGATAAGCACGCCAACACCTGCCCGACGGTGCGCCGGCTCAAAGTCGTACAGGTCGATTGTACCAACGATGGAAACTTTACCGGACGGATCTGTCTTGTCGATCATAAAGCGAAGCTGGCGGGTGATGTAGATGTCCAGCTGTGCATTCATAACGTACTGTTCGATGGCAAACCGCGAGTAAGGTGTGTTCGTGTTGCTGGCACGCCACACCGACCGGTCGTTTTCCCACACGTACAGAAAATCTATGTCCGCGGGTTCTGGTGCTCTTAGAATTACGTTTTTGCCAATCATACCCATATGCTCTTTAAATGATCACTTCGCCCTTAAAAACAAACGTTGCAGGCCCTTCCAGCCATATATCAGAAAAGAAGAAACCTGACCTTTTGAAATGGACGGTTAACTCCCCTCCGTAGGTCTGAAAAACCAACCGATCATGGACTCCCTTGTCCGTTAACGCCATCACAAGTGCCGACGCAACGGTTCCTGTACCACAGGATAACGTCTCATTCTCAACTCCCCGTTCATACGTGCGGACATAATTCACCGCGTCGCAGGTCTCCACGAAATTGACATTTACACCCTGCTCCCTGAAAGGAGCACTGAAACGAATATCCCGACCCATCTTTTTAATATCCAGTTCGTGAATGTTTTTCACATGGATCACTACGTGCGGGGAACCTGTGTCAATGACCGTCTCCGCTGTCAAGGGATCAGGAACGGTCACATCCTTGATCTTCAACCGTATGTTGCTTGTTTTTTCTTCTTCTTTTAGCACAACCGCCTCGTGTATTCCGTCTATTGCATCAAATGTGAATGATGAATCAGTAAAACCTGCTTTCCTTGCAAACGCTGCGATGCATCTGCCACCATTTCCACACATGGTTGACTCTTCTCCGTCAGAATTGAAATACACCATACGGAAATCGAATCTGTCCGACCTGTTCATCAGGATCAACCCATCCGCACCAATACCAAATTTTCTGTCACACAGTGACCTGACAAGATGACCACTCGACGGAAAAAGATCCGAACGGTTGTCGATCATGATGAAATCATTGCCGGCACCCTGGTATTTATGGAATGTTATTTTCATATTTTAATGATTGTCAATTAAGTAGTCCTCTGAACAAACAGGGATACCAATTTGTTTAACATACAAAAATACAAAATGGTCTTCCTTGTGTAAAAGGGTCAAGTTGAATTAATGAACAATACGGATATTTTATCGTTGGATTAACATATTTTAACAATCCGGATATAATGACGGAAGTGCCCATGCGTTAATGCTTTAAAGGATTGTGAATGCGCAGGGGCCCTGATCCACGAGTTGAAAGGGTATAGTTCTTGTACTAGGGACGCCATCTTTTTTTTGAGTACATTTTAAAATCGGAGGGATCTATGAATAAGTTTTTTAGTCTGGTATTGGCTGCCGTTCTTGGAGCTGCCCTGACCTGGGCAGTGGTAAGCTTTACGGGTAAGAAAACAACCGGGGAAATGGTACCTGTCGGTACGCAGGAAAAAGTCCCGGTCACGCTTGCATCCGATATGAAGGTATACGCACCTCAGGTACTTCCTGACTTCATGGAAGCGGCAAATAGGTCGATCAACGCTGTCGTTCATATCATGACCCAGTATCAGCGTCAGACAAGCATGTACGATTATTTCTTCAACTGGCGTGACTTCTTTGGTGAACCTGATGACCGCAGCGACGGTCCATCCTATATGGGATCCGGTTCAGGAGTGATCATTGCTGAGGATGGATACATTGTCACCAACAATCATGTGGTGGAAGGTGCGGATAAAATACAGGTGGTGTTGAATGATAAACGCACCTATGATGCAACCATCATCGGCACCGATCCGTCAACGGATCTTGCGCTAATCCAGATCCGGGAAAGCGGATTACCTTATATCACCTTCGGCAACTCCGATGAGCTGCAGATCGGCGAATGGGTCCTGGCGGTCGGAAATCCGTTCAACCTGACATCTACGGTAACCGCGGGGATAGTCAGTGCGAAGGCTCGTAATATTAATATTTTGCAGACTCCGGACGGGACATCTGCCATCGAATCCTTCATTCAAACCGATGCAGCGGTGAACAGGGGCAACAGCGGCGGTGCACTTGTCAACACGAAGGGTGAATTGGTGGGAATCAACGCTGCCATTGCATCGGGTACGGGTTATTATTCCGGATATTCGTTCGCCATCCCCGCCAACCTTGTCAAAAAAGTGGTCATGGACCTGAGAGAATATGGCGAGGTTCAACGGGCCCTGCTGGGTGTTTCCATCCGGGATGTTGACAGTGAACTGGCTTCCAACCTAGGCATGAAAGAGATCATAGGGGTGTATGTAGCAGGGGTCACTGACAATGGATCGGCAAAAGCTGCAGGCGTCGAATCCGGCGATGTCATCATCCGCATTGACAATAAGCCTGTGAACAGCACTTCCGAATTGCTGGAGCAGGTTGGACAAAAACGGCCCGGGGAACAGGTCGATCTGGTCGTCAACCGTAAAAACCAGGAGAAGTCGTTCAGGCTTACCCTCAAGAACAAGGCCGGAACAATGGACATTGTCCAGAAACAATCCGGAGCTGATGCGGACGTTCTGCTGGGTGCCACATTTGAACCTGTAAAAAGCACAGAAAAAGAACGCCTGGGGCTTTCATACGGTTTGCAGGTTGCCAGGCTGCAAAAAGGAAAACTCAGTGAAGCAGGGGTGAGGGAAGGTTTTATTATTCTGAGGATCGACAAGCAGCCCATACGGTCTACTACCGATCTCCAGACAGCTCTGGATGATGCATCCAACGGTATCCTGATTGAAGGGGTATATCCTAACGGACTGCGAGCCTACTATGGTGTCGGCTGGTAGTTGCCCAGTCTGAAGAAATATTTGTTAAATAGTTTCTAAAATTTGCAAATATGGAATAATTTTTGTAAATTGCCGCATCTGTATTTTAGAAATTAACAGGTAAGTTAAAGAGATCAGAGGCCGTTCATGAGACAATTAAAAATATCAAGATCAATTACCAACAGGGAAACGGCTTCTCTTGACAAGTATCTACAGGATATAGGAAAAGAGGAGATGATCACCGCGGAGGAGGAAGTCGAACTGGCACGCCGGATCAAGAACGGGGATCAAAAAGCCCTCGAAAAATTGACCAAGGCGAATTTGCGATTTGTCGTGTCAGTTGCCAAACAGTACCAGAATCAGGGGCTCAGTTTACCCGACCTGATCAACGAGGGAAATCTTGGCCTGATAAAAGCAGCGAAAAGATTTGACGAAACCCGCGGTTTTAAGTTCATCTCCTATGCCGTCTGGTGGATCCGTCAATCCATACTTCAGGCTCTCGCGGAGCAGTCACGCATTGTGCGTCTGCCGCTCAACCAGGTGGGATCGCTCAACAAAATCAAAAAGGAATCATCCAAGCTCGAACAGAAATTTGAGCGTACTCCCAGTGCTGACGAAATCGCAGAATCGTTGGAGATTCCTGAGTATAAAATAGATGCTGCCATGAGGATCGGGACGCGGACCGTTTCCATGGATGCTCCCCTGGCCCAGGACGACGAAGTGAAATTTCTGGACGTGTACGTCCATGAAGAGGCACCGAACACGGATGCCGGACTCATGAGGGAATCCCTTATGAAGGAGATCGAACGGTCACTGGCCACCCTTTCGGAGAAAGAACGTGATGTGGTCAGCCTCTATTATGGCATAGGAATGCCCCATGGACTTACACTGGAAGAGATCGGAGCAAAGTTTGACCTCACCAGGGAACGGGTCCGTCAGATCAAGGAAAAGGCGATCCGAAGACTCAAGCATCATTCCCGAAGCAGATTGCTGAAAGCCTATCTGGGGCAGTGATCTCAGACCGTCTGTTCAAAAATTGTTCATAAGATAAAAGAGCTAAGTATCAGATTATTTTGGCGTCTTGCCCTTTTGTTCTATTTTTATCCATTGAATTATGGATCAAAAATACCCGCTTATGAACAATTATGATTCCAAAAGCAAGCCCTCCTCGAATTCTCATTTTGAGGATGAATTATCAAAATGGATATCGGATGAGATGCTGGGATATGAATTTGTGGATATACTGGTAAAGTTGTTTTACGAGAAATCCATTGAGCTTATCCTTTTCCGCAATCAGTTGTATGACCGGAGTGCCAGCGTGATCCTTTTCTTACATTCCTACGCTGTGCATACCATCGGTAAAGTTCTCAAAATACAGGACTCCCTGGTGCTGGCCAGGGCGCTAACAGAAATGGACTTACCGCCAGCGCGCATAGACATTGGCCGTTTGAATTTTGAATGGACAAATGACCGTCAAAAGTATGCCGGTCCCAAAGCCTTCCTCCATGATAAGCTGAAATCGTTCATCGATAAGGACCCGACATTCACAAAACCAAGGGATGCAGTGCTCTACGGATTTGGGCGAATTGGAAGGCTGGTGGCAAGGGAAATGATCCAGATGGGAAATGGCTCACAGCTTCGGTTACGGGCGATAGTCACCCGTAGCAATCAGCCGGAGGACCTGTTCAAACGCGCCCATCTCTTTCGTCACGACTCGGTTCACGGTCCATTTCAGGGAATTGCAGTGGAAAACCTTGATGAGCGTACTATGTATGCCAACGGACATATCATACAGTTCCTATCTGCAGCCAATCCAGAAGATATCGATTACACCCAGTACGGTATCAACGACGCCATCCTGATTGACAATACGGGTATCGTCAGGGACAGGGAAGGACTTGAAAGGCACCTGAAAGCAAAAGGGATCAGCAAAGTACTTCTGACCGCCCCCGGAAAAGGTGATATTCCCAATATTGTATACGGAATCAACCATCAATCTGTTAGCATCGATAACGAAAGTGTCTTCTCGGCGGCCTCCTGCACTACCAACGCCATCCTTCCGCCGCTCCGGGTGATTGACGATACCCTCGGGATCGAAAAGGGCCATATCGAGACCATCCACTCCTATACGAACGATCAGAACCTGCTTGACAATATTCACAAGAAAAACCGCCGGGGACGGGCTGCACCGGTCAACATGGTCATCACCGATACGGGTGCCAACACCGCTGCTGCCAAAATCATTCCGGAGCTGAAGGGTAAACTGACCGCCAACGCGGTGAGGATACCCCTGCCGGATGTATCCCTTGCCATTTTACATCTCTGCGTGAAAAAGCCCACATCCGTGGAAGAGGTCAATGTGATCATGAAGAATGCAGCCCTTCACGGAGAACTGGTTGAACAGATCCGCTATTCGGCGTCACCTGAATCGGTATCGTCCGACTATATCGGCGATCCTACCACCTGCATCTTCGACAGCGTGTCCACAAAAGTATCTTCCGACGGCAGGAGCATCGTCATTTATGTCTGGTATGACAACGAATACGGTTATTCTGTACAGGTCGTCCGCCTGGCTAAGTACCTGGCTAAAGTGGAACGGTACCGTTATCAGTAATTCTACTCTCACCCATGATAAAACCAAAATATATATTCGTTACCGGAGGTGTGAGCTCATCCCTTGGGAAAGGCATCATTTCGGCATCGCTCGCCAAATTGCTTCAGGCCAGGGGTTTCTCGGTGACCATACAAAAACTTGACCCTTATATCAACGTGGATCCCGGTACTCTCAATCCCTATGAACACGGGGAATGCTACGTCACAGAGGATGGAGCGGAGACAGACCTGGACCTTGGGCATTATGAGCGTTTTCTGAATGTGCCTACCTCTCAGGCCAACAACATCACCACCGGAAGGATCTATCAGTCCGTGATCGAAAAAGAACGCAGAGGGGACTATCTTGGTCAGACCGTCCAGGTCATACCGCATATCACCGATGAGATCAAATACAGGATCAAACTGCTTGGCAACACGGGAAAATATGACTTTGTGATCACTGAGATAGGAGGGACAGTCGGCGACATTGAATCCCTGCCTTACATCGAGGCGGTCAGGCAGATGAAATGGGAGCCAGGGACCAGCTGCCTGGTCATCCATCTGACCCTCGTACCGTTTCTTGCAGCAGCCGGTGAACTTAAGACCAAACCTACCCAGCACTCAGTCAAAACCTTGCTGGAATCAGGAGTGCAGCCTGATATCATCGTTTGCAGAACCGAGCGGCATCTTTCCCAATCCCTCCGGGAAAAGATTTCCCTGTTTTGCAATGTTTCTCCATCCTCCGTCATCGAATCCATCGATGCGGAGACGATCTATGAAGTTCCTCTTTTGATGCGGGATGAGAAACTGGATCAGGAAGTCCTGCGAAAACTCAATATCCAGGCTGAAAAGGAGCCGGACCTGAAAAGCTGGGAGGAATTCCTTTTTAAATTCAAACACCCCTCCTCGGAGGTCAATATCGGGCTGGTGGGAAAATATATCGAGCTGAAGGATGCCTATAAGTCCATCGTAGAATCTTTCATCCATGCGGGTGCCGCCAA
Source organism: Bacteroidales bacterium (assembly GCA_028716265.1). Lineage (GTDB taxonomy): Bacteria > Bacteroidota > Bacteroidia > Bacteroidales > JAGONC01 > JAGONC01. The sequence goes on from JAQUQD010000042.1 coordinate 11,602, forward strand.
CGACTGCAAGGTGAACATCATCAGGATCCATTCCGAAAGCATTAACGACCATACCGTTGACTCCAGGCTGAAGGACCTTGACGGGATACTGGTGGCTCCCGGATTCGGATCACGAGGCATTGATGGAAAAATCTCTGCCATCCGCTACGCCCGCGAGCACAAAATTCCCTTCCTTGGTATCTGCCTGGGTATGCAATGCGCGGTGGTCGAATTTGCCCGGAATATGCTGAATATGGCCGGCGCGCACAGCACGGAGATGGATAAGCGTACTCCTTACCCGGTGATCGACATTATGGAAGCTCAGAAAAAGATCTCAGGCATGGGAGGAACCATGCGACTGGGATCTTACCCATGCCAGATCGTCAAAGGAACCTTAACCCATACCGTTTACGGGAAACTCCAGATCACAGAGCGGCACCGGCACCGCTATGAGTTCAACAATAAATTCCTGCAGGATTTTGAGGCAAAGGGCATGATCGCATCAGGCATCAATACAAAGGACGGCCTTGTGGAAATCATGGAACTGCGTGACCATCCCTGGTTCATTGGCATCCAGTTCCATCCCGAATATAAAAGCACGGTCGCCTGCCCCCATCCGTTGTTTGTCGGTCTGGTACGAGCCTCGAAAGAATCCAGGATCTGATATTCAACCACATAAAATACACCGGCAAACAGATTGCTTGTCGAGCATAACTATTATCTTTGCGGGACTTTAAATTCAGGACTAATACTGACGAATGAACAGGAATACCATCATTGGGCTGGTACTGATCTTTGCGATCATGATCGGTTACGGCCTGCTGACACGACCATCCAAAGAAGAACTGGCCAGGCGCCAAAAGATCCAGGACTCATTGCTGATCGTACAACAGAGGAAACTTGACTCCCTGTCTTTTGCGGATTCTTTGCGGAAACTTGCCTCCAGCACACAGCCTGTTGCTGATACAGTCCCTCTGTTACCCGGACAAGCTGCTGTTACGCCCCTTGAACAGTCGGCAATGAATGATGCCCTGGGTGTCTTTTCGGGTTCAGCAACCGGTGAACGGAAACTTTACTATATTGAAAATGAGGTAATAAAGCTTGGCATCTCCAGCAAAGGAGGGAAGGTCGTCTATGCCGAGCTTAAGGACTACAAGACCTACGATACCCTGCCCCTTGTGTTATACGATACCTCTTCGGTAAGTTTCGGACTCAGCTTCTTTGCGAACAACCGCCTGATCAATACCGATGAGCTCTATTTCCAACCCCACTGGTTTAAAGAAGGTGACCAGGGAAAAGAACAAATGACCGTTTCGGGAACAGGCACTCTTTCCTTTGCCATGAGGCTTTATGCCAACGGCACGGATTCGCTCTCGCCTTTCTCTCCTTCGAATTACGTTGAATATGTGTACACCCTGGGTGGCAAGGATTATATGACCGCATTGAAGGTACAGTTCGCAGGTATGAAAGGGGTGCTGGCATCCAATACGGAATACCTTGACCTGACCTGGAAAGCAGACCTGTTGCAGCAGGAACGAAGCATCGACCGGTATAACGGTCCTACCATCTACTACAAACATTCTGACGGGGAAGTTGATTACCTGTCTGAGACCAAAGACGACCAGGAGGAGATCCCTACACGTCTGCAATGGATATCCTTCAAGCAAAGGTTTTTCTGTTCAACCATCATTTCCGGGGATTATTTTGTGAGCGGACTGGTCAATACCTATACCGACAAGCAACCAAAAGACCGTTATGAGAGGTCGATGGAAGCCAGATTTGGTGTCCCCTTTTCCGACAAGGAAAAGACCACCATGGATATGTCGGTTTATTATGGCCCGCTGAAATACTCCATACTCAGAGATTACAAGCTGGATATGGAAAGGCAGATCCCCATGGGCTGGAGCTTCTTCCTGATGCAGTGGATCAACCGTTTTGCCGTCATTCCTGTCTTTAATTTTTTAAGCGGATTTGGATGGAATTACGGGATCATTATCCTGGTATTGACGATCTTGCTGAAAATCTTCCTGCTTCCCATTGCTTACAAGACGTACATGTCAACGGCAAAAATGAGAGTTCTTCGGCCTGATGTTGAAGAGATCAACAAGAAATACACCAAGAAGGAAGATGCCATGAAAAAGCAGCAGGCCACCATGGAACTGTACAAACGGGCGGGCGTCAACCCGATGGCCGGGTGCGTGCCCATGTTGCTCCAGTTCCCCATCCTGATCGCCCTGTTCCGGTTCTTTCCCTCTTCCATCGAGTTGCGTCAGCAACCGTTCCTGTGGGCTCACGACCTTTCTTCCTACGACTCCATCCTGAACCTGCCGTTTACCATCCCATTCTACGGTGACCATGTCAGCCTGTTCTGTTTGCTGATGACGATCTCCACGATCGTTTATACCAAGATCAATAACGATATGATGGCGACCGGACAACAACAGATTGCCGGAATGAAAACGATCTCCTACATCATGCCCATCATGTTCCTTGGATTTTTCAACGCCTATGCATCGGCTCTGAGTTATTATTATCTGCTGGCCAACTTGTTCACCTTCCTTCAGATGTATCTTTTCAGAAGGTTTGTTGACGAGAAAAAGATCCACGCACGGATTGAGGAGAACAAAAAGAAACCTGTCAAAAAGAGTGGTTTTCAGAAACGCCTGGAAGAGATGGCCAAACAGAAGAGATACCCTGCCCGGCGGTAAAGAAATAATCCTCAGACCTGTCCTATTTCGATTTAATTTCCTACCTTTGCAGCCCGAAATCCGCGGACGATGGGATTTCGTTGCTGGCAGGGACTTACCTGATATTTGAGAATTAACGGAAGTTTAACCCGTTCCGGCGTCCAGGAACACATTGAAATTTGTAATGACGCAAGAAGACGATCTTAAAAATGACCAGTTCGAACAACCACACGCAGAGGAAAATCCGGAAGATCTCCAAAACGAACTCGTGGAAAAGACAGGGGATGAGGTTCAGGAAGAAGTTCCGATAGAGGTAGAAGAATCAGAGGTTGTTGATTATCAACAGGAACCGTCGGGTGAAGAATCACCCGCAGAAAGCATGGAACCTGCTGAGGAGATTCCGGAGGTAAAGGGAACAGAGCCTGAGGCTATCACATCAGAAGAGCCAGCTATGAGTGCTGTCCCGGAACAGGAAGAACAACCTGCGATCGTTCCGGTCCCGCCTGTGATACCCGTTCCCGAAATAAGCCAGCAGCAGCCGGCAGTTGAAGAGAAACAGGCACCGAAACCATTTCACAGGGTTCACAGGGTAGAAGATTTTGACTGGTCGCTGGCGGGAAAGAAACAGGAAAATTATTCGTCCGATGAACGGCACAAGCTGGAGGAACTGTACGATCATACCCTTAACCAAATCGTTGAGCATGAAGTGATTGAAGGACAAGTCGTAGCTATGAACAACCGTGAAGTGGTGGTGAACATCGGATTTAAGTCCGACGGTGTGATCCCGATTTCTGAACTGCGCTACAATCCCAACCTGAAAATTGGCGATACTATTGAAGTATATGTTGAGAATCAGGAAGATCCGGATGGACAATTGATTTTGTCCCATAAGAAGGCAAGAATCCTTCGTTCCTGGGAAAGAGTGAACACGGTCTATGAAAAAGAAGAGATCATCAATGGATACGTTAAATGCCGCACCAAGGGTGGACTGATCGTTGATGTTTTTGGTATCGAGGCGTTTCTTCCCGGCTCCCAGATCGACGTCAAACCTATCCGTGATTATGATGTTTTTGTCGGTAAGACCATGGAGTTCAAGGTGGTGAAGATCAACCAGGAGTACAAGAACGTAGTGGTCTCCCACAAAGCGTTGATCGAAGACGAGCTTGAACAGCAAAAGGCTGAGATCATTGCCAAGCTGGAGAAAGGCCAGATTCTGGAAGGAACGGTGAAGAACATCACTTCATACGGTGTTTTCATTGACCTGGGAGGCGTCGACGGGCTTATTCATATCACTGACCTGAGCTGGGGCAGGATCAATCACCCGGAAGAGATCGTTGAACTCGATCAGAAGATTAAGGTGGTCATCCTGGATTTTGATGACAACAAAAAGCGGATCGCTCTTGGATTGAAGCAGCTTACGCCCCATCCATGGGATGCACTTGATCAGAACCTGAAGATTGGAGACAAAGTGAAGGGTAAGGTGGTGGTCATTGCCGATTACGGTGCCTTCGTGGAAATTGCCCCGGGTGTGGAAGGATTGATCCATGTTTCTGAAATGTCATGGTCGCAGCATCTCCGTACCGCGCATGATTTTCTAAAGGTTGGAGATGAAGTGGAAGCTGTGATCCTGACCCTTGACAGGGAAGAGCGGAAAATGTCGCTTGGGATCAAACAGCTCATTCCGGATCCATGGGCCAACATCATGGAGAAATATCCGGTCAACTCCAGGCACAAAGCCATCGTAAGAAATTTCACCAATTTCGGGATCTTTGTGGAACTGGAGGAAGGTGTCGATGGGTTGATCCATATTTCTGATCTTTCCTGGTCCAAGAAGATCAAGCATCCTGCTGAGTTCACCAAGATCGGAGAAGAGATTGAAGTAGTGGTGCTGGACGTGGATGTTGACAACCGCAGGCTGAGTCTTGGGCACAAGCAGCTGGAAGAGAATCCTTGGGATGTGTTTGAATCGATCTTCCAGGTGGGTTCCATCCATAAGGGGACCATCATCAGCGCCTCTGACAAGGGTTATGTGGTTTCTCTGCCTTACGGCGTGGAGGGTTTCTGCCCGATGAGACATTCCACCAAGGAGGATGGCACCGGGTTGCATGTGGATGAATCGCTGGAGTTCAAGGTGATCGAGTTCTCCAAAGAGAACAAGAAGATCATTCTTTCTCATTCGAAGGTCTATCAGGAAGCACTGGCCGCTGAAAAAGTCAAGACGGACGAGCAGGCCAAATCAGAGGTCAGATCTACAAAGCGTGTGGTGAAGAAACTGCAGGATACCCTCGAAAAAACAACCCTCGGCGATATTGAAGCGCTGGCTACCCTGAAATCGAATCTGGAAGAAACCGAGAAGAAGGAAAAGATAAGGAAGGAGAAGCCAAAAAGCGAATAACGGATCAAGCAGATGTAAGTCCCGCCCGCAAAGCGGGACTTTTTATTTTAAAGCGTCGTACAGGATTTCAATGGGATGATATGCACGCCTACCCGTCCCTTCAAGAATCTGATGCCGGCAGCTGGTCCCCGGTGCTGCGATCAGAACATCGGGAGCAGATGCCCTGACGGCCGGGAACAAGACCAGTTCCCCGATGCGCCGGGACAGGTCGTAATGCTCTTTTTCATAACCAAAGGAGCCGGCCATGCCACAACATCCGGAAGGGATCTCTTCAACGGTATAATTAACCGGCAGGGACAGCATTTCCCGCGTGGCGGAGGTGGAAGCCAGGGCTTTCTGGTGACAGTGTCCGTGCAACCTGATCTTTTTTTTCTCCAGGGTAAATGCATCCCTCGGAATGTTTCCTTTCCTAGCTTCCCGGATGATAAATTCATCCAGAAGGAACGTGTTCTCTGCCAGATGCCGTGAGCCGTCCCGGTAGGGCTCCCTCACCAGCCGAGGGTATTCATCTCTGAAGGTCAGGATGCAGGAGGGTTCGATCCCAACAAGCGGAACCTCGGAGGTAACGATGTCTTTCAGTAGTGCGACGTTCTTTTCAGCTATTTTCCGCACTTTCCGCAGCAGCCCTTTCGACAGCATAGCCCTCCCGCTTTCCTTGTGAGGAGGGATGATCACCTCATATCCCAGTGCGTTTAACAGCTTGATAGCCTTGATGCCTGTATCCGTATCGTTGTACTCGGTGAATTCATCGGCGAAAAGATAAACCTTACCTCTGGCAGGTGTGGCCACCGGAAGCTTTTTGAAGTTATTACCATGCCAATGGGACAGCGTGATGCTGTGCAATGCGGGGATGGAACGTTGGTGCGCGAATCCCATTATTCTTTTAAGGATGGAGGAGGTGAACCGGTTCGTGATAATTGCATTATAGATCCCCGGAACCAGTGAAGCCAGCTGATTGATCCTGTTTATGTCAGCGATCAGTCTTGTCCTTAATGGTATGCCATGGGCATCATGATAATGCTGGAGGAACTCCGCTTTATACATGGTCATGTCGACGCTGGAAGGGCATTCTGACTTACAGCCTTTACACGAGAGGCAAAGATCCATCACAGCCAGGATCTCTTCATGGTCGAAGGGATTCTTTTTCGGGGAACGGGTGAGGAATTCCCGGAGGATATTGGCCCTGGCACGGGTCGTAGTATTTTCATCCCTTGTGGCCATATAACTGGGGCACATGACGCCGCCGATGAGCTCCGACTTCCGGCAGTCGCCCGATCCGTTGCATTGCTCCACCGCACGCAACAGTCCCATGGTATCCGAAAAATCGAAAAATGTATCCAGTTCCCGGGTGACCTGACCCGGTGAATAGCGCAGGTCAGTCATCATGGAAGGAGTGTCGGTGATCTTGCCGGGATTGAATATTCCTTGAGGATCCCAGGTCTTTTTAATGGATCGCAGCAGCTGGTAGTTCTTTTCCCCGATAAGCAGTGGGATGAATTCTCCTCTTACCCTTCCATCACCATGCTCGCCGCTGAATGATCCTTTGTATTTCCTGACCAGCAGTGCCGTTTCACGTGCAATATCATGGAAAAGCCTGACCTCTTCCTCTTTTTTAAGGTTCAGGACAGGCCGCAGGTGAAGCTCGCCGGTAGCGATATGCGCATGGTATACACACCTGGTCCCGTAACGATCCATCAGTTGCTGGAATTCAGCGAGATAATGAGGAAGATCGATTGGTCTGACAGCCGTATCTTCAACGATCGAAACCGGCTTTGCGTCCCCTGGGATGTTGGTTAGCAATCCGAGCCCTGCTTTTCTCAGCGACCATACCTTGGGGATGTCGCTTCCGAAAAGAAGGGGGAAGTGATAGCCGTAACCAGCCTGTTGCATCTCAGCCTGAATGGATGCTGCTATGGAAATGATCTCTTCCCTGGTGTCCCTCGCAAATTCAATGATCAGGACTGCGGCGGGATCGCCTTGGACGAAGAACCGGTTTTTACTTTGTTCAAGGTTATGTTTGGTCTGATCCAGAATATGATGGTCGATCAGTTCAATGGCACCGGGGTGATGCGACAGGGCGATGAGGTTGGCATAGAATGCTTCCTCCCGTGCGTGAAAATGAACGCAAAGAAGACCTTTGGTCTTTGGAGGCAGGGAGACAAGGTTAAGTTTGATTTCCGTGATGAACGCCAGGGTGCCCTCAGAACCAGCAAGCAATCTGCAGAAATTAAAGGGAGGCCTGTCCCGGGTGAACGGGTCGGAGTCCAGGAGAAGATCGATAGCATAACCGGTATTCCTTCGTCTGATGGAAGGATCAGGAAATTGCTCCCTGATCTCTTTCTGATTGCCGGGATCTGTAAGGATCTCACTGATATTCTGATAAATACGGTTTTCCAGTGTTGGTCCACTGCATTTATCCAGGAACTCATCCCGGCTCAGTTCTCTGAAAACGGCTTCGCTTCCGTCGCTCAGCAGTGCGTGCAGCTCAAGGGTATGGTCCCTTGTGCTTCCATAGATCAACGAGTGGGCACCGCAGGCATTGTTCCCGACCATGCCTCCGATCATGCAGCGGTTTGAGGTGGAGGCTTCGGGACCGAAGAACAAGCCATACGGCTCGAGAAATTTGTTCAGTTCGTCAAGCACCACGCCAGGTTCCACCCGTACCCATTTTTCAGCCACGTTCAGCTCCAGAATCCGGGTCATGTAACGTGACACGTCCACCACCATGCCCCCGCCGACCACCTGACCTGCCAGCGAAGTGCCGGCTGTCCTGGGAATAAGGGATGTTCCACAGCGTCCTGCAAAATGGATCAGCTGCCGGATATCGTCCTTATGCCTGGGCCTGGCCACAGCGAGAGGCACCTGCCGGTAGGCGGAAGCATCGGTCGCATAGAGCAACCGGTATGCTTCCTCCAGGTAAAGATCTCCTTCGAGCGACTGTATGAGCTGTGACAGCTCCTGCTTCAGTACTTCCTGATCCATTGGTGTCTATTGCGAATTAAGTTTTGCTCCACACCTTTATTGATTTACGTTAAATTGTTAAACTGTCAAACAGTTAAATTGTTAATTGTAAATTGTTTGGATGGGGTTATGTTCAATCATGAATAGCAATAGCTTAAAACAATTTCCTTATGACATCCTGAGGCGTCATTTCCAGGTCAGCCATCAGATCGGGATTGGCGTCGAGGTAATGCTGTAAGCTCTGTTCCTCATGTTTCAGTCCTTCCATCCGTCTGAAGAGAGCCATCCATCCCGCCACGACCACAGGTTCAAAGGTATGTATTTTCCGGATAATGCCGTTACGGACAGAGATCTCCGCTCTGATCTCTTTGCCATGAATAGTGAATGTTACAGAAACCTGGTAAGGCGGAGAGTAGCCGAAATTCCATTCCCATGTGCGATATTTTTGTTCCGACAGGGACTGAATGGCTTTTTCGTCCGATGCGCTTAACGTGATCCATCGGACAGGAGAGAAGTTGTTCATCCATTGCTTAGCCAGCCTTTCCTGGAATATTTCCACAGGAGGAGGATCGTTGAGGAATTCGCTTATATTGGCAACAGCAGCGGGATTCGACCGGATGGATTTATCCGTGTACCGGGTGGCGTTGTTCACCAAAACCTGATTCAGCTTATCCAGGTCAGTGGAGTAAAGAAGCGTTCCGTGGTGAAGCACCCTGTTCTTGAATAGATGCTGGGAATTACCCGATATTTTTCGCTGATGCACGAAAAGGTCGCTTTTGCCTGAACGTTCGCACGGAATATTCCATCTATTCAGTACAGAGATCACGGGCTGCAGGAAAGCGTTGTAATCAACCGTATAGTTCGACTGTTGCGTATGGATGAAGGTAAAGTTAAGGTTACCCGGATCATGATATACGGTACCCCCTCCGGATATCCTCCGAATGACAGGCAGGTGGTTTTCCCTGGCAAAAGCGATATTGATTTCCCTAAAGGGATTCTGATGTTTCCCGACGATTACCGAAGGCTCATTCCGCCACAGCATGATCACATCGTCTTGGGTATAACTCCGGAAGATATATTCCTCGGCGGCCAGGTTGAAGAAGGGATCGGTCCAGGGCCGTTCAATGAAAAGCATTTCAAAATTGTTTTCCGTACTCGTTAATCCATTTCGGAACGATATCATTCAGGAACCTCTGTTTTTCTTCCCTGAGGGTTCCCATATCCAGTCCGACGACCTGCTGTGCTTTTGCTTTGGTGGAGATGTCGGGCATTTCTACGGGCTGAGTGACGCCGTGGGCGAATAGGATCCTGGAGAGCAGGATACGGGCCTCCTGGGCTTTATCCATGGCGGTGCCCAGCAGCCGGAGGCTTTCCACGGGCGAGTGAAAGGAACCGCCGTGGCTGGCAGCAACATAGTCCCACCTCCACTGCGCATGGCGTATCATCAAAAGAGCGGGTTGCATCTCCTGTTCGGTAGCGCCTGCATCCCACGCAGCCCTGGCTTCAAAGTGCGCCCTGCAGATGTTCTCTTCCACTTTATCCCTGACATCCAGCGTTTTTTTCTGCCTCTCGTATACATTTTCACAGAGTGTCGCTTCGCTTTCGCGGTGGCACACCTGGCAGGAACTGTTGATGTTATTCAGCGGACTTTGAATGTGATGGTCGGTGAATTTCTGCCCGCCTTCGTTCTGGTAGGGCATGTGGCAATCGGCGCAGGATACTCCCCTTTCATAGTGTATGCTTGATATAAATAGCTCATAATCAGGATGTTGTGCTTTAAGCATGGGGGTTCGGCTGATACCGTGCACCCAATCTGTAAATTCATAGGAATCATAGTATATTTCTATTTCATCGGCAGTCATTCCCTTATCCCAGGGGAAGGTAAGGTATTTGCCATCCCCTTTGAAGTAATACTCCACGTGACATTGGGCGCACACCAAGCTGCGCATTTCCTGATGACTCACAGCCGTGATATCCCTGCCTGACCGCTGAAATGCTTCGGCCAGGGCGGGACGGCTGATCCTGAGGTTCTGAGTGACAGCATCGTGACAGTCGGCGCATCCGATCGGATTGATGATCTGGTTTCCACGGGATGCCCATTTCCCCATGTAGAATTCGGCTGTGCCCACCTGATGCATCACCCTGGGCACATCCGGACTTTTGCATGCCCAGCAGGTGTTGGGCTGAGGGCCTTCATCCGGGCCCATGGGAGCTCCTGTCCGAAGGGTTCGGCGGATGTCTGTCACTGCGTGATAATGCCCTCTTCCCTGGTTGTAATCTTTTGAGAAAGCATAGCCTGCCCACAGGATCACCAGTTTGGGATCGTGCTCAAGTGCATCGATCATGGCGCTGCCTCCGTAAGCGCTCCGGAAGCTCGTATCCCTTGTTTTAAGCCAGCTCTGATACTCGCGGGGATAGTTCTGTCCCCAGATCTCATTCCGGGCCTCGAACTGGCTCACTTCGATCTTTGGCTTATCCATCAGCCTTGCTTCAGAGCGACGTTCAACGATCGAAGACGCCAGTAAGCCAAGAATAAATACGACGACGACAGTAAGGAAGAAAATAAGCCATCCCAGCCAGGGTTTGCGGTTGATCTTTTCACTGATGGATTTCATGGGATTATATGTATAAAAGTGAGACTATGGTTTGCTTGCTCTGTTGTTCAGCCATGAAGGCAGGGGAGAGGAGGGGCGCGGAACAGGTGCAAAGGGGACGCTGGAGAGGCTGTTCACTCTACCATGAGGAACTTCCCTGTGGCATTCCCAGCATAATCTTTCAGGATCGCAAAAGATTTCCTCTCCCCGGCATTTTATTTCCGTGAGCAGGTGCTCATGGCATCTTTCACAATTGCTCTGGACTGTCTTTTTGCCGGGCTCCAGAATGAAGATGACCTGTGGTTCCTGTCTCAGCGTAAAGATGGTGGCATGACGCAGCCCATCTTTAGCTTTGAAATAGTATGCATTGAAGATGTTATTGTGTGGAACGTGACAATCGTTGCAAGTAGCTGTTTCCCTGTGTGATCCGTGGGCCCACGTGGCGTAGTAGGGCGACATGATATGGCAGTTGACACAGGCCGAGGGATCATTGGTCAGGTACGATCCCGCTCTTGACAAATGCACAAGCAGAATGGCAAAACCGGTGATAATTCCCATCAGGATGATGACAGACACTTTCCATGATCGAGGAGGGAGAAGCCATTGAATGAATTTTCCCATAGTTCCGGGATTCGATGTCACAATCTCGGTCTAAAATAAGGCTGAATTCTCATAGTAACAAGAAATCCCGGAAATTTAAACTCATTCTGAATAAAGTCACTTTTTATAAAAATAGCTGAAAAATGTTCCTTCTTCCTGTTTTGACCAGCATTCAAAACCTCTTGCCTTCATTTTTTCGATAAGCGGAACCGGAAGAAAGGGAGTGATCAACTCGATCATTTCATCGGATCCCAAAAGGGCTGATTCTTTGAAGACCTCTTCCAGGGGATGACCTCCTGACTGGATGATGGGTCTGGCATCGATGGAGATGCGGGTCTTACCGGTACTGATCCATGCGGGAGCTGAATTTCCTGTATCTGATGGTTGATCTGATGTGATCTCCATCGTCTGGCCTGCTTCTGTACGCAGGGGGGTGGCGTATGTCAACAACCGTTGTTCACCCTGAAGCGCTCTTTTATCGGTCAGGTCCTGTGAAACCTCGAGGGTACCCAGAAATTCTCCTTTTTCATTTTTGAGGGCAAAATACTCGATATGGATGAACCGGCCTTTCATCTGGATCCAGAAAGGTGCGCTCTCTTCCCTGCCATTTTTGAAGTCGTCCAGGATCTTTTCAACCACGTGCATGCTGGCGGGTGGATGGCACATCTTGACATCCCGGTTCAGAATGGCCCGGCTGCGTTGAAAGATGCGCTCTTTTCCCTGGCTGAAATACCTGACTTTTTCATCCTTGTTGACGAAGGTGACGTCGATGGGGAGGGTATTCAGGATGGCCTGCAGCTCTTCCCTGGTGAAGCTACCCGAAGGTAAATGGATCAGATCGTCAGCTTCCTGCCTTTGAAGGGCGGTTTCATCAGCCCCTTCCGGTTTCCATGGTATCACCGGATCAAAAAGGCAAAAACCGATTTCCGGTGTCTGCTGGTAGACCTCATACCATTCCGACTCGGTCAGTTTGTCCATCGACATGGGGAAAAGGATCTCTTCTTCCTTCATGATCATATCCTCGACCGCCTCCATGGCGGGACGGAAGATCAGTTCCGCCGTCATGGTGAACTCTTCCGGCTGGATGTTATCTGATGCATCCAGCGCTTCCAGGGCGGTTTTCAGTTTTTCCCTGATCTCATCGTGCTTGCCCCACATGACCTTGGGAGGCCCCGTGATGCCTTTCTTTTCCAGGAAAGGAAACAGCAGGTTCTCCTTCCGGATATAATGTTTATCCACATCCATCAATTGATGAAAAGCAGATTTTAACTGCAGTATCTTTCGACTGATTTCTTTTGCATCGTCGCTGACTGTCAGCAATCCCTCCATACCGGCGATGACCTTTCTGATCTCCTGGTTTTCTCTTTTAAAGGTATCCACCGGATGCCCCCAGGGGACGGGTTTGGCACCAGAATGATCGATGTGTCCTTCCAGTGCTTTGGAATGAAGGTCGCAAAATTTCAGTATCTCGCTGTCTGCCAGGATCCCATCTGAGATCAGTTCCTGTTCCACTTCAACCACTTCTCCATATGGAATTTTTTTCAGCAGGATGACCAGCTGATTTCGTACCTCGTCGGGTGCCTGACCTTCGTGAAGCTGAAGGGTCATGTGCTTCAACAGTTCCTTCCTTTTCTTGGAGTTATCCAGTAGTTCACTCATTGCTAAATTGTTAAATTGCTAAATTGTTAAACTGTCATGCTGACTGCTGACTATTTAATCATCACCAGCATCATCATGAAATCCTCGGTTGCTTTGAGGGCATGGGGAATGTTAGCAGGCATGATGATTAGTTCTCCTGCGGAGACGAAATACGAAACCTGGTTGATGATGATCTCGGCCTTGCCATCAAAAACATAGACCAATGCATCAAAAGGTGCGGTGTGTTCACTGAGCCCTTCGTTTTTTGCAAAGGCAAAAAGGGAGATGTTCCCTGTATTCTTTTTTATCACCGTTTTGCTTACTATGCTGGCGCCGGCATAGACGACGGAATCTGCCAGTTTGAAAACGGTCGAAGTCGGAAATTGATTTTCAGTCATGGTTCATTGGTTATTAGAGGTTATTCATTGTTATTTTGATCAGATCACTGATCTTTCGATGCATTAAATACTCGATGAATTGCCCGGTGAGCTTCTCGCGGATGTTGCCAAAAACACAGTCGGAAAACGGGCATTCGCTGGCATGAGACTGACAGTATTCAACCTCCGGTTTTCCTTCCATCAACACATAGATCTCGTACAGGGATATTTTGTCCGGTACGGTTCGCATGGTGAATCCCCCGCTCGGCCCTCTGGTGGAGGAAAGATAATTATGTTTCACCAGTTGCTGCAGTACCTTTGCAAGGTGATTCCGCGAAGCACCCAGCCGTTGCGCCATCGTGGCAGCATTCAGCGATTCCCTGCTTCCTGCTACCAGCGCCACACAGTGGATGGCAAGAAAAGCTGCTTCAGAAAGGTGAATCAGTTGTCCCATGAGTTGATATAATTAAGTATTTGAGTACGCAAATATAAATAATTTTATAATATCAACACGAAATGTTCACTTGTTTTCGATCACCTGATCGTCCCGTCTAAAGTTAAAATGTTAATTTTGTGGCACCCAAATCGAATTCCAATGAAGATCAACAGTTTATCGGCCCGGTCACTGATCGTGGCATTAGGTTTCACTCTTTTTTTTAGTTCCTGTGGTATGTTTGAACAGGTAGGCCAGATGGCCACGCTGACGAAGTGTGATTTTAAGTTACAGTCGGTAAGGCAGCTTACCCTGGCCGGTGTGAACATTCAGGGGATCAAGTCCATTTCAGACCTCGTGCTGATCGATGCAGGCATGATCACGGCGGCGTTGGCCGGCGGACAGCTTCCACTGAGCTTTATCCTGAACATTGAGGCGAAGAATCCCAACGAGCAAATGGCGGCCATGAACCGCCTGGACTGGATCCTATATATTGACGATCTGGAAATGGTACAGGGCTCCTTGAATGAAAAAGTGCAAATACCTGCAAATGGAGGGACATCGGTCATCCCACTCCAGATGAACATGGATCTGAAGAAGGTGCTATCCGGAAAATCAGCCGAGACGATCATCAACTTCGGATTTAACCTCGCAGGGATGGGAGGGGAGCCTACGCGGATCAAAGTGAAGGCCAAACCCACCATCATGGTTGGCTCCAGGGAGATTACCTATCCCGGGTACATTACCATTTCGACCAAATGGGGCAATGAGCCCGATGCAAAAAGCGGCAGCATTAAGCTCAATTAGAACAATCCGCCCCTCTGGAAGATCTCCAGCTGGACTTCCGAGAATTTGTCCGCCATCATTGATTTCCCTTTGGTGACATTTGTCACTTCCCCGGTTTCGAAGTTCAGACGTATCGTATCTCCGTTTTCCAGGTCAATGGGTTGGATGGATTTGTAGGTCATGATGGGCAGGGCTGCGTTGATGGCGTTGCGTTCATAGATGGCACCGAACGATTCGGCCAGGATTGCCTGGATCCCCAGTGAAAGAAAGCAATCCACCGCCTGCTGGCGCGACGATCCGCTGCCGAAATTCTTCTGCACCACTACGATGTCGCCGGCTTTGGCCTTTTTTGCAAAATCTTCGTGACCTTTCAGGTTGTCAAATGCATACTGTCCCATCTCGCTGATGTTGGTGATGGTCAGGTAGCGGTTGTGGAAGATCATGTCGGTATCGATGTCGTCTTTCCTGATAAACCAGGCCCTTCCTTCAACGACCACGGGTTTTTCTTCAGATGCCTTCGTCTTGGCTTCTGTGATCTGCGGTTTTATTTCTTTTTCTTTTGCCGTGTAGGTCATCGGACGTTCCGGAATGTCGTCAGGCGTGGTGATATATCCGGCCAATGCCGATGCTGCCACCACTTCAGGGGAGGCCAGGTAGACTTCGCCCTTGCCCTGTTTGCCTGGGAAGTTGCGGTTTCCCGTGCTCAGGGTCACTTCTCCCGATCCGTTCTGTCCAACCTGTCCGGCTGCACATCCTGCGCATCCTGCGTTCGACACCATGGCCCCTGCTTCTTTAAAGATCCGGATAATGCCCTCACTGAGACACTGCTGCCAGATCTCGTCTGTGGCCGGTACAATCTTCAACACGACTCCCGGAGCGACGTGTTTACCCTGAAGTATGGACGCCGCTTTCCTCAGGTCTTCCATACGGCCGTTGGTGCAACTTCCGATAAAGGCCGAGTCGATCCGCGTCTTTTTAACTTCATTGATGTCGGCTGTATCATGGGGCTTCCCGGGTTTGGACACGCGCGTAACGAACCGGCTCAGGTCGATGTCGAAAGTCTGTTCATACCTTGCATCCGGATCGGCCTTCACCAGAGTGATCTTTTTGCCGGCCTTTTGGGAGCTATAGTTCAGGATTTCCGGAGATGGTGTGAAAAGGATGATGATAGCTCCCATTTCCGTCGCCATGGAAGCGATGGTAATACGCTCATCCAGGGTGAGTTTGTCCACCTCCTCGCCGTAGATTTCGATGGAGTAGCCCAGCAGTTTGTTGGCGCCGAAAATATGGAGCAGGTTCAGTGCAATGTCTTTTGCGCTCAGTCCCCGGGGCCTTTTCCCGTTCAGGTTGATCCTGACCGAAGGGGGCACTTTGAACCATACTTTGCCCTTGGCCCATGCCGCGGCAATATCCTGGTCTCCCATTCCCTGCCCGAACGCTCCGACGGCTCCGAGGATATTAGCATGGGAATCCGTGGTGACGATCGTTGATCCTGAAAACGCCAATCCTTCATGAATGAGGATATGAGTTCCGATGCCTTTGTCGATATCGTACACCCTGATCCCGTTATCACGGGCAAACAGCCGGCATATCTGCTGGTTCTGGGCATACTTCTGATCTGATCCGGTAGGATTACAGTCAAATGTAAAAAAAGTCTTCGACGGATCGTGGATAGTCAGATTGTGATCGACGATGTTCTTTACGACGTTGGCTCCGCCAAAATCTCTTGCCGCCCTGACATCCAGTTCAATATCGACGATGTCACCGGGTTTCACAGAAGGGTATCTTGAATGGGTTGCTATAATTTTTTCGATGAGGTTCATGGTGTCAAATTGTCAAATTGTCAAATTGTTAAATTGGAATTTGGGATTTAGATCTTTAGCCTTTCCTTAAACGGCAAAAACGTCATAAAATCCGCATGGTGCACCACGTAGGCCTCGGTAGAGCGTTTCACCAGATCTCCTTCGTGTGCATGTGCTGCGATGATATGGCATACCTCCGCCGGGACGCCGCATTGTTCGGCCAGGGATACTCCGGAGAAGGGATGCCTGAGGTATTTCCCATAATTACCCTGTACGGCGGTTCCGTTCTTATCCAGAGTATATTCAAGCAGTTTACCCACGTCTGCCAGGATTGCGCCTGCAATCAGAACATCCATGTTCACCGGAAGATCTTCCTTGTAGAATTCATTCATCTTTTCTCCGGCTGCCCTGGCAATATGCACCACCGACCGTTTGTGATCCATGAAGGTTACCTTCAGGTCCGGTCCGCACAGGAGGGTGAAAGGGATGCGGTTGAGGTCATCCGGTGTGAGTACGCTTTTGTTCAGGGCCAGTTCCCATGTCCGTGCGGTCTTGTCCCGCAGTTCTTTATCCTGAATCCAGTTGAGTTCAGGCCATAATTCGTATATGTTCATTATTAAATTGTTAAAATGTTAAATTGTTAAATTATCACCCCACCCCTGGCTCCTGCTGACTGCTGACCGCTGACTGCCGACTTACTTCAGCTTCGCGATCACTGCGTCGGTCATCTGTGCGGTGGAAGCGGCGCCCTGGTTGATCACCCC
>JAQUQD010000043.1 GCA_028716265.1 Bacteroidales bacterium
ACTCCATTTTCTTCCATATTCACCAATCCATCAATCATTGTTCCCACATTAGGGTTCTCCTGTAACCAACATTGGTTTGCAATTTGGATTGTGGAGTAGACTTGACCTTCGTATGAAACGTCAGGGGTCCCTATACAAGGAATATTCGTGGCAAAATTAAAAGTATACGTTTTACTGTCTTCAGGGGCATCCACTATTGCTGCTCGAAAATAATTTGCATAACCAATATAAAGCAATTCATCGCTTAATGTGAAAGTGAAGTCCTGAATATCTTCCGTCCCCTTAAGAGGAGGTAACGCAATAAATTCACTTCCTGTGTATTCCAGAGACACAATATCATCTGAATGTCCTCCATTATGTAGGATTTTAATGCTTCTGCTCATCCCTCTCCATAGAGCAATAAAGAAATAAACCTTTTCATTGCCAGAAGTAAAACGGAAGGAATGGATCCCCTTCTCCAATGACCGTTCGGTTTTAAGAATAATCCGACCTAAAATATCTGTGATGATCAGGTTAACCTTGTCCTTTTCAGGAACGAAAAGTGAGATCATTGTTTGGTCTGTCATAGGATTGGGATAGTTCTGGAAAACCTGGAACGAATGTTCTTCATTGCTAAGCTGGGGCATTCCAACAAAATAAAAGATCAGCACCGTATCAGGCCAATACAGTATTGTATCACCACCTTGGGTTAAGTTCATCACCTTGATGCTATCGAGCTAGATATAGGTCTGATTGTTCACAGCCGTGAAGGTCAGTTCCATAGTTGTACTTTGCCCTTTTGTTAAAATACTAGAGATGATACGGGCAAATAATGGGATAAGTCTTGGTTTCATCGGATGATATTTTAAAATAGATGGTGTAAACTTCCTATACTTTCAACCATTCAAAATAAGAGTTTTTCACTTTAATTAGAGGTTGTATTAAAATACTTAACCACAAAGTAACGCTAAGGATTTCACAAAGATCTACAAAGTATAATGATTGATTATCAGTAACTTAGTGTTTCTTAGTGTAACACTTTAAGTGCCTTCGTGGTAAAAAATTAATTTTGTTACACCCTCTATCAAGGGTAAATTCCCCCAGTGTTTGCACCGAAATTAAAATCCTGGGCTTGCCCTGAGATTCATATTAATGATTATCAAATGGTCAAACTTCCTGAGAGCTTGCAGCCTAATATCAAATTTATTATGAGATTTTAGAAATATCAATACCTAAAAATGGGTATATTTTGTAAGAAATGGATTCGGCATTGTACCAGAAAAATCTAACCAAATTGCTTAGTCGTTTACAGAAGAAGTTTACCGTAGTCACGTAGCGATATTATTTACTTTTTAGGATAAAAATATCTCTATCTTTATTTGATGAAATTAATGAATTTAGTAAAATCTTCAAAAATCCATGAATAATATTATCTGCTATATCTCATTATTATTGAATGCATTAGTCCTTCAGGCCCAACCTTGTAAAATCGCCGAACTTGGCTTCAAGGAAAATTCCATTCTGGAACTGAATTCCATAAAACTCAGTAATAATCAATCAATCGACTTACAAACTCCCTTTCCGCTCTTTACAGCTCTTATCAACGATTCCTTGATAAGCTCTGCCGTGATTAGCTGTCAATCTTTTAAAGACAGCCTTTCCTTTCATATTACAGATAACCTTCATGCCTCTATTAAAAAGGAAAAGGATCACCTCGGCAACCCAACCTTCATTCTGCGATTTAACAATTTAACATTTAACAATTTAACAATTATTGATCAATCTGACACCCTCGTGCGAATAGAGAATCTAGTCCCCCTCGGCCAGTCCCGCGACCACGTCTATATCACCGCCGACGGTTCCTACGACTGGCCCGGCTATCTGTGCCGCTCAAAGCTCTTCATCCCCGGACAGGGACCGGTAGGCATCGTGCTGCCGGACAACGCCTGGCACCTGGGATTCAGCGACGTGCAGATCGGCGACAGTCTCTGGCTGGTGGCGCTGGCCCGGAGGACAAAGACGGAAAATGCCGATGTCCGCCGTTGGTGGACCGACCTCAGGCCGGGCGGATCGGTGGAATACACGATCTGGTTCGATGTGCATGACGGCGACTGGCACGATGGACTCAGTAAAATGTTCAGGGAACGGTTCCTATATGACCTGGAAACATTTGATAATGCACTTTTTGAACGGGAAGACCTCCAATGGGTGCGTCACAGCTACCTCATGCTCCTTCAGTTTGCATGGGATCACAACTATTATGATCCTTACGCAGGCGGTTATCAGTATTACAGGAAATTCGGTGAATACGATCACCTGCTGGGAGGATTCGATATCTACACAATCTGGCCCACCTGGCCACGTCTGGGATTGGACCAGCGCAACCAGTGGGACATGTACCGCGATCTGCCTGGAGGCATTGCAGCGCTGAGGGAACAGGCCGATTTCCTCCACGCACAGGATAAGAAATACTTCATCTCGTACAATCCCTGGGACGAAAGCACACGCAAGGAGGATCACCTAAAAGGGATGGAAGAACTGCTGCGTGAGATCAATGCGGATGGCGTGTGCCTCGACACCCGGGGAGCCTCAAGCTACGAGCTGCAAGCTACGGCTGATAAGGTGAAGCCCGGCATTATCATGTACAGCGAGGGGATGGCGGTGCCCGCGGATATGCCCGGGATCGTCTCCGGCCGCGTGCACGATGCACTGTACATGCCTCCGCCCCTTAACCTGAACAAGTTCATTAAGCCCGATTTTGCCATCTTCCGTGTGCTGCAGCTGGCCGAAGGACCCCTGCACCGCGAGATCGCGGTAGCATTTTTCAACAGCTATGGCGTGGAGATCAACACGATGCGTCCCGGCCGGCCGGAATGGATCGAAGAAGAGATGAAGTATCTGGGAAGGACTACCAGGATATTGCGTGAAAATACGGACGCGTTCCTCGATATGAACTGGACCCCGCTGGTCCCTTCCCTGAAAGACAGCATCTGGATCAACCGCTGGCAGGATGGCAACAAGACGATCTTCACCGTGTACAGCCTTTTACCTGAAGGCTACTCCGGCCCCCTGATCCAACATGAGATACCGGAGGGATATCATTCTTACAGCCTCTGGAATCACAACGAATCACCACAAATAACCATAAATAACTACAAATATCTAACTGCGAACGTCGAATCGTTCAACAGATCAAGCATGCACTCTCGCCTCGAAGGCAACGTAGAGTGCATAGCCATATTACCGGAACTGATCAACGTATCGGTCAGTCGTGACACATTGCACCTTACAGCCGAACGTGGCGACAAAATTTCCATCTATGCGGGAAATCCTTCCTACGAGGCTGAGTATCGTGATTTCGGTCCCGGAGAATATCATCTTCCCCTTTATGAACTTTTTCGCCGCCATGAGCAGATCGTTGTGGTTCAGCTGTTTGAGAATGGCAACTTGATCGATGAACGATCTGTTACGACCAAACCAGGTGTCCCGCGCCTGGTATCCTCTGCTCAAGGAACAGAGCCCTTTACCACTTGCCCGGAGGGGATGGTCAGGATCCCGGCCGGCGATTTCCGGTTCTATACAAATCGGGATCCCTCGACACTGGAACCTTTCATGACGTACCCGGATTTCAGCGATACGATGACCATACGGATGGAATTATTCTATATTGATCGCTTTCCGGTGACGAACGGACAATTTTATGAGTTCATGAAAGAATCAGGTTATCAGCCGGACGATACGACGAATTTTCTTCGCCACTGGGTGAAAGGGAAACCCCTAAAAAGCATGGCCGGCCATCCGGTAGTGTATGTGTCGCTTGAGGATGCCCGGGCGTATGCGATGTTGGCCGGAAAACGGTTGCCCACGGAAGTGGAGTGGCAGTACGCCGCCCAGGGAAGCGATATGCGCAAGTATCCCTGGGGAAATGCGATGGATTCGACCCGGTGTAACTATAAATCAAACCATACAACACCGGTAGATGCTTTCCCGGAAGGAGCCAGTCCGTTCGGGGTGGAGGACATGGTAGGGAACGTCTGGCAGCTGATCGACCAGGTGTACGACAATGGTGCCTACTATTTCGGTCTGATCCGCGGAGGAAGCTTCTATTTCCCGACCGCCAGCATTTGGTACGTCACCGGCGGCCCGCTGCCGGTGGATCATCCGGAAGTGCTTTTAATGGTTTCTCCGTCGTTAGACCGTTGCGCGACGATAGGCTTTCGGTGCGTAGCGGATGGGGCAGATGAATAGCTATGGTAATTCAAGATAAGTTTCGACAAGCACCTTCGCTATGATCGCGTCCCAAATATAATTTGAAGGACAGTTCAACACGTCGTTATCCGGACTATAGCTTTCCCAGAAGTTGTGGTTCTTTGACAGCTGGGTCTTGACGGTCAGCAGCATTTTATCGGCTAGCTCCGCGGCCAGCTCGTCGTAGCCGTAGTTCCTCAGCCCGTCGTAGACCATATAGTCCCACAACAGCCACACAGGCCCGTTCCATTTGCAGCAGTAATCCACATACGGACTGTACCATTCGTCGTCAGCAGACAGGGTGGGGATACCGTATTTCCGCCAGAATTTCGTGGTGTCGATCAGTGTTTCGATCAGCAGCGCCGCTCTTTCTTCCGAAACCGTCTCCGCCCAGAGTGGTAGGAATCCGATGATCTCCTGCCGCCTCAGATCCCGGTCCATGAAGAAGAACGAATGATCCACCCGGTTCACACTGTAAAAAAACCGACTTTCCTCGTCCCACATGATATCATTGATCTTTTGGCTTATCTGGTCCGCATACCCCTTCCAATATTTCTCCTCTCTCCTTTCATCCAGCTCCTGCGCCATTTCCCCCAGGCACCGCATCTCCTTCACAACCATCAGGCTCAGGTCCAGGCACTCCAGTTCATCCGAAATATCCTCTTTGTCCACGTCCAGGTACCTTTCGGCTGAAACCTGGAAGACAGCATTATACCAGTCGCGGACGTTCTCGATGATCCCGTATGGTCCCCACTCGAAAAGGCTGTCGCGGTCGAAATCGCGGTTAGCGATCAGCCAGTTTACATAGTTAACTCCGCTGGTGTATGCATCTTCCAGGAACTGGCGGTCCTTGCTCACCTGGTAGATCTCCCAGTTTATCCATGAGAAGAACGGCGCCGAGGTGGTTGACATAGTATCTTGCCAGATGGCGCTGTAGTGCGGATAGTCCTGCCGCCCGCGCGGGCCGTGCCGGTAAGCGATCAGTCCGTCCCCGCGCTGCTGTTCCATGTAGAGGCGTTGCGACTCTTGGGCGGAGACCGGATCCAGGTATACGTAGGCCAGCATGCTCAGCGATTCGTGCAGTACCTGGTGTCCATGCCCCCAGCCCCAAAGCGGCTCGCGGGAGAACGCATAGGAGTTGTACTGCGTCTGCCCGGCAGGAGGAACCATGCAGCCCCTGGCCAGGTTGAATGCACTCAGGTAGACTATTTTGTCTGATACATCCGGGAGATCAATTCTTGGGATCCTGGAAAACAAACGAATATTTTCCTGAAAGAAAGTATCCAGATCGATACCTTTCAGATTTTCGATTTCGTTCATCAGCTCTTGTATGTCTTCCTCCCGGCCCTGAATGCCGCGAACGTACCTTAGCTGCCTGTTTTCACCCGGCTGCAGGGTAAATTTGCAGTGCAGGGCCACAAGATCCATGTATCCGGACCCTGCATGGTTAAGGGTGTCCGGCCGGTCCTCGGAATAAAAATCCGTTTTGATCGTATTGTAAAAATCACCCATAGATCCCGGGTATCCACCATAAGAATAAACCGTGTCGCTAACCGAAAAGAAATCGTTCATGTGAGTAGGATACCCGTATTGTATCCGGAGGTCGCTGATCAATCGTTTCGGGCTTTCATAATGGTAAGTCCTATAGCCGTTATGCTCTTTATCAAATTTCAGGATCTGAAGCGAGTCGTTTCCAAGCTCGATGATGGGATAGATTTCTACCCGGTGGGGAACCTGCGAGATGTTTTGAATTTGAAGGTCAGCCAGCGCACATCGGGAGCTATATACCATAAATGTTTCTATTACCTGGATGCCTTCAAAGGGTTGATATTCAAGCATTACCATGTCAGGAAAGGAATATATGGCAACCGGTTTCCAGTGGTATTCCCCGGCATTCCTCACCACTACCTGGTCGATTTTGAACAGCGAGAACATACGGCCTGCCTGGTCGGATGCGTAATTCACAGGGTAAAAATCAGAATAATGATCCATTTTATATCCTTTATCTCCATAAAGCCTTGACCTTTTCATATCAGCTGTGTACGTTGTATAAAGCGGATCGTCTGCCCCTGCGCTGATCTTCAGGTAATCTTCAGAGGGAGAGATGGATTTGTTGCAGGCAGGAAGTACAGTCATGCTCAGGATCAGCAGGGGAATGATGCCTGTGTACGGTTTCATCAGAGTAACTATTTTTGGCTAAGTTACTAAAATCAACTATATTTGATGTGGCAAACACGCAACAGGGATGCATAAAAAACTGCTGAGATTCGTCATCATCCTCTTTTTTTCTTTCACGTTGTACGGTTTTTCACGGCCGGCCATGGAGGAAGATGAGACCGCCAGATGGAGACAGCGCGAGGGAATCGAACTCACACTGGATTATGTTCCTGTGTCGGCGTTTGTATATTCAGCGCTTGGGCACGATAACACCATCACAGGGCTTTACGGGAAACCGGAGATAGAAGATTACAGGGATTCTACCGGGGAAGGTTATATGTGTCATCTGAATCTGAGGACCAGGGGAGGTGGTCGGGTCTCGCTCAATTTTATCTGGCTAAAAAGGGATGACATCCCACGCCAAAAGATGTCATCCCTTTTTATTTCTTACTCATTTCCAATTTAACTAATACCGGCAAATGGTCCGAGGGGTAGACACCGTTGGTGTTGTCGGTGATGATCCGGTGGGAGAGGACCTCGGCGAAATTCCTGACGAAAATATAATCGATGACCTCGCCGGGCTCACCGACGAAATCGAATCCCATATACGTATAGTCAGGACCTTCTTCCACAGGGATCTGGTGCCGGGTATCGGTCAGATGAAAATCCTTCGACACATCTGTAAATACAAGGTATGGATCCTCGGATTCCTTCAGATTAAAGTCGCCGGTGACAACCACAAGATAGTCCGCGGCGATTTCTCTGATCTTTTCCATCAGGAACCGGGCGCTTTTCATTCGGGCAGAATCTCCCTTATGATCAAAGTGGGTATTGAAAAAGAACAGGATCTCGCCTGAGCTTTTATCCTGCAATTTCACCCAGGTCACCACGCGCGGACAGGCTGCATCCCAACCCACGGAACCTGGCAGAGCAGGAGTTTCGGACAGCCAGAAAGTGGATCCATCCAGACATTCATACCGTTCATCCCGGTAAAACACGGGTGAGAACTCACCCCTGGACGCTCCGTCATCCCTGCCCACGCCAAACCATGAGTAATGTTCGAGATCGTCATGTATTTCATTGATCTGATCAATCAACGCTTCCTGAAGGCCAAACAGGTCGGGGTCATAGTGAAGGATCAGGTCGGTAACTGCCTGCCTTCGGTTAGGCCAAGCATTGGGACCGTCGTCGGGATTGTTGAAGCGGATGTTGTAGGTCATGACGCTGACCGGTACCTCCGGCGGAAGGTCGGATTCAGTTTCCATTTGCCGTGCCAGCATCGCCCTGTCTTCCAGTCTCTGCTTCAGAACCTCCAGGTAGTCCTGCGTCAGGATTTTGTAAGGCACGAGCGAGTCAGACCGTTTTGCCCAATAAACCGACATTTCAAGGTTATCCTCCATCTCGCTGGCGACAGCCATGTTGAGGCAGGCCATGGCTGCCACTGAGTTTTTGGTATTGGAGGTCTCCTTGTTCCATATACGGGCGGCGGACAGCCAGTCGCCCTGATCGGCAAACTCCTGCGCCTGCCGTGAAAGATTCCCCGGCCAGGTGTAATATTTCCGTGTGACGGTTTCCCAGAGGGGCGTGATCCGCAAGGCATATTCCTGTCCACTCCAGTAACAGGCGTCCAGCGCCTGTCTCGTTCTGGCGGAGCCACCTCCTAAAAGGAGATTGAGGTAATCGGTTTCATCGATGCTGTACGCCGAGGCAGTTTTGGTGAAGTTGTCCAACACTTCCATCTCCACCGGTTCATAGATCTTCCAGTGGTCAGTCACGGTAATCATTCCCTGGAATTCCCAGTCAAGCTCTTGTTTCAGGGCCAGGTGAACCTCATCGACAATATCCATGAACCTGACCGTCACCAAAGCGTCCAGCACGCTGTCGTGGCACACCTGCCTGATCTGTTCCCAGTCTGACAGGCCGATGTAATCCAGCGTATCGTATGGAATATTCAATTCCCTGGTGATGTCCAGGTACCGGAAACGGGGAGAATAATCCAGTGCATCCCTGAAACCGTCGAGGATTGCATAGGTGATGTCTGACGGAGTCAGATTGATATCTTCAAGATAATCAGAGGCTTTCGTGCTCAGTGTCGTGTCAGGTGCTTCACTGTAGGATGGGACAACAACGCCCAGGACCTTTACGCCCGGGGGAAAGATCTTTTCTGCAGGCAAAAGGACATCCATTTCCACCGGATGCAGGGTAACGCAACCGTACATCATCAGGAGCAGAAATCCTAATAAACTGATTTTTAAATATTTAAATGTGTATGAGGTTTTCATTTTCTATTTTTTTACCTAACCTCTGCACCTTCCCAGAGGATTCAAAATTAATCTCAATTTTATAACCACCCAAGATTTTTCCTAATTAGTTTTTTCAGGGAAGTCGGTCAGCTGATCTTCCGCCACATATTGGTGGTACTGTCATGCCTCCGGCATTACAATCGTAGTTCCGTCAGGGATGACAGTACGGCAAGCAGAATGTTGACATTTCAGGAAACCGGTTTATTCATGCCGTAGGATAACGGATCGTGAATTATTTTTGCAATACCGTTACGAATAATTTTGGAATTTAATCCAGACAACTATCGCAATAGAATTCGTTTGTATTTTGTATGCTGGAATTTGGAATCTGTTTGGAATTTGTATGTTGGATTTTAGGATCTCAGGCTTTACCCTTCAATAAAAGATGATATACGAACTATTTCCCGAACTGAAGCATTGCACCCTCTGCCCGCGCAACTGCGGTGCCAACCGCTACTCGCGCAAGCTGGGTTACTGCAATGCTGACGCCTCCTACGTAATCAGTTCCATTTGCATTCATCGCGGGGAAGAGCCGGCCATCTCGGGCGACCGTGGGATATGCAACATTTTCTTCGGACACTGCAACCTGCGGTGCATCTTTTGCCAGAACCACCAGATCAGCGACAAAAATGCGTTTGTCCCGGGGTATGGGTACGATATCGGGCTGGTTATCAGAGAGATCACAGACATCCTGGACCGCGGGATCGTCAATGTGGGATTTGTCTCCCCCAGCCATTTCCTCCCGCATGTAAAGGAGATCATCACCGCATTGAAAGAACGGGGTTACCGTCCCATTTTTGTGTACAATACCAATGCTTACGATAAGGTGGAAGAATTACGAAAGCTGGAAGGGCTCATCGACGTGTATCTTCCTGATTTCAAGTATGCAGATACTTCCCTGGCCAAAGCATGCTCTGATGCCGGGGACTATCCTGACGTTGCACTGAAGGCCATTTCAGAGATGTACCGACAGGTGGGATCGACGCTCATCCCCGGTCCGGAAGGTGTGGCGGAGCGCGGATTGATCATCCGGCACCTGGTACTGCCGGGGCACGTGCAGAACAGCCTCGATGTGCTTGGTCAGATCGCAGGGCATATCTCCCCAAATGTGCATATTTCTCTAATGTCCCAGTATTACCCGACCCCCAGGGTGTTTGATCATCATCAGCTTGGGCGAACGATAAGTTTGAATGAATATGGTAAAGTAGTCAGAAAGTTGGAGTCTCTTGGAATGAATAAAGGTTGGATCCAGGAGCTTTCCAGCACACACTCATTCAGGCCCGATTTCAGGAAAGAGATGCCGTTTGGGGAGTAGTGAGCAGGATAGATTCTGCAGTGGTAATTCTCAGTACTCCTGCTTATTCTGCGAGTTATTCCATTCCTCAAAGATATGGACCGCTTCGTCGCGGAGGATCTGCCGGACCTCTGTTTTTTGTTCGGGGTACGGGAGGGCGATCTGCTCATAGAAGGCCACGTCGTCGAAACCGGCGCTATGGGCGTCTTCGCCGGAGGCGGCGAAGTACACCCGGGGGATGCGGGCCCAGTAGATGGCGCCCATACACATGGGACAGGGCTCGCAGCTGGTGTAGAGCTCACAGTCGTCGAGGTGGAAGGTGCCAAGCATATTGCAGGCCTGACGGATAGCGACGATCTCACCGTGGGCTGTAGGATCGTTGGTGCGAACTACAGCGTTGGCGGCGTGTGCGATGATGGTGCCGTTCCTGACGATGACGGCACCGAACGGCCCGCCTTTACCGTCTGTGATGTTTTCTTTGGCGAGGCGCAGCGCCTCGCGCATATAGCTTTTTTCTTGTTCGTTCATGCTGCAAAATTACTAAATCTGTTTAGTGGTGAAGGTTAAGAGGCCGGTTTGGTTTTTGGATTAAGATAAGGGTGAAATACACTAAACCTCACCTCTAAACAAAACTGGCTTCATCACCTTAACCCTTAAACCTATTTTCAAGTATTAATCCCTCAACCCCTTTAAACGTTACCCTATTTTGATGAGAACTTATCCAAAACCATTGTAATTACACTACAAACTTCCATAATCTGATTCTCCTCAATGATCAAAGGCGGCGCGATGCGGAACGCAGCGGGCCGGAAAAGAAACTGGTCCACAACCAATCCGTTTTCTGCCAACCGATGCACGACCTCATTGGTCATCTCTTCACTCTCCAGTTCAACCGCCATCATCAATCCTTTGTATCTGATCTCCTTAATTAAAGAATGATCTTTCAGGAGCCGGTAAAAGAGTTCGCCCTTCGCCTGGACCTGCTGGATGATATCTCCGGCGGTAAGCACCTCCAGGTTGGCTATGGCGGCAGCGCAGCACACAGGATGCCCGCCGAAGGTGGTGATGTGTCCCAGTTCGGGATTGCAAGCCAGGGATCCCATGATCTCCCGGGATGAGATGAAGGCGCCCAGCGGCATTCCTCCTCCCATGCTCTTTGCCAAACACAGAATATCCGGTACGATCTGCTCATGCTCCAGGCAGAACAGTCTGCCGGTCCGGCCGAAGGCCATCTGGATCTCATCATAGACCAGGAGTGCACTCGCTTGATTGCACCTGTCCCTGAGCGCCTGCAGAAAGCCGGGCACGGGTAGTATGATCCCCGCTTCGGCCTGGATGGGCTCTGTCACCACGCAGGCGGTCTTTTCGGATATGTAATCCAGGTCGGGGAACGAATTGAAGGTAAGGAAACGTATATCGGGAAGTAGCGGCCGGAAGGCGTTCTTAAGCGTCTCGCTGCCCAGGATGCTCAGCGCGCCCTGCGTTCCGCCGTGATATGCGTTCCGGAAAGCGATGATCTCTGTCCGGCCGGTGTAGCGTTTAGCCAGCTTCATGGCGCCTTCGATGGCCTCGATACCGGAGCTAACGAAATAACAGGTCTTCAGGTCTTCAGGTAACAGGTCGGCGAGGTGTTTGGCCAGCTTAACCTGCGGGGATTGGATGTACTTGCCGTAGACCATCAGGTGCATGTATTTGCCGAGCTGATCCTCAACTGCCTTTAGAACAGCCGGGTGCCGGTGGCCGATGTTGCTGACGGTAACGCCCGAGACAAGGTCAATAAATTTTTTACCGTAAATATCATACATGTTAATTCCTTCGGCGCGCTCGATCTCGAGCGCCAGTGGCTTGCGTGAAGGAAGAGCGACATGACGGAAAAATAAATCACGCTGGGTTAGCATTACTTTTTTTTAGGTAAAAATACATATCTTCACCGAATTGCGACATGATTCGATATTTGATGAAATCCGGCCTTAAAATAAATAATCTCCACAAAGCGTTGTATTGCAAAATTTTATAGTGTGTCTTTAAACGAATAAACAACTAACCGTTAATTTATCCGGGGCCATAGAACGTACCATACTGTGAATCGCCGTGAAGTCCACCCTTGATTTTGCTCAAAGAATTGTATATCAATTAATGTATTCGCAAGCTCTCTCCGCTCGGTTCTTTTCGTCCTTAATGGAGTTTACTACGATGTAGATCGGCGTATCAAGACAAAGAACAGGACATGAATTAAAATATATCATAACGTGTTATTTTATTTTAAGACAAAGAAAAGTACTTTATTTTTGCCGTCTTTATGAATGTCTCTATTATAAAAATTCAGTTATGAATAGCAATATGAGCTTTTCCATTTCGCCGGAAGGTAAAAAATTCACACTTCCTACACCTGAAGATTACCAGGCCGAGCTCACACGCATTGAAAAGCTTGTGGGACAAGCCCGGAAAGAAAACAAAGAGATCGTCGTCGTCATGGGCCTGGGTTTCGTCGGCCTGGTTATGGCTGCCATTGTTGCCGACACAAAAGACCCCAGTGGCAGGAACAGCAAATTCGTAATAGGCTGTCAGCGCCCCTCCACCCGTTCTTATTGGAAGATTCCCATGATCAACAAAGGCATTTCTCCCGTGAAAGCAGAGGATCCTGAAGTGGCAGAAATGATCCTGCGATGCGTCACACAAAGCAAAACCATGGTGGCAACTTATAACAACGACTGCCTCCGGTTTGCCGACTGCGTTGTGGTGGATGTGCAGTGCGACTTTTCCAAAAAGGAGCTGGGCAACATGCGTACCGGCGAGGCCGACATGGCTGCTTTAGAAGACACCCTGCTCACGATCGGCCAAAAGATCCGCCCCGAATGCCTGGTGCTGATCGAGACCACCGTGGCGCCCGGCACGACCGAATTCGTCGCCTGGCCGATCCTGAAGAAAACCTTTCATGACCGCGGCATTCAAAGTGTACCGCTGCTGGCGCACAGCTTTGAGCGGGTGATGCCTGGGAAACACTACGTTTCCAGCATCCGTGACTTCTGGCGGGTCTGCTCCGGCTGCAACGAAGAAGCACGAATCCGTGTGGAGAAGTTTCTGCATGAGGTTCTGAACACGAAGGACTTCCCCCTGACCGTCATGGACCGTCCCATTGAATCCGAGACCACCAAGATCGTCGAAAACTCCTATCGGGCAACCATCCTTGCCTTCCTGAACGAGTGGAGCCTTTTTTCCGAGCGTAACGGTGTCGACCTGATCAAAGTGATCAACGCCATCAGGATGCGCCCCACGCACAGCAACATGATCTTCCCCGGTCCGGGCATCGGCGGCTACTGCCTGCCCAAGGATGGCGGACTGGGCTACTGGGCCTACGAGCATATCCTGGGATTCGATGACGGCGACACAGTCTTCCGCATCACGCCCACAGCCATCGACATCAACGACACCCGCGCTCTGCACGTTGCCGTCCTGACCCGCGATGCCCTGCGCAACATGGGTCGGCAGGTCGCCGGATCGAAGGTGCTGCTCTGCGGCGCCAGTTACCGCCAGGATGTCGGCGATACGCGTTACAGCGGCAGCGAGCTGGTGGTACGCAAGCTTACCGAGATGAACGCCGAGGTGAGCGTGCATGATCCATATGTGGACCACTGGTTTGAGCTGGAGAAACAGGATGAATACCCGGTCACAGGGAATAGCTGGAAGCGTTTCTTCCGCAACCAGGAGAAGCTCAAGGATACCGTTGTCCAGAAAGACCTGGAAAAGTCCCTGCAAGGCGTTGATGCGGTCATCCTGGCCGTGCCGCACATGCATTACCTCGGCTTTGATCCGGATGAGATCGTAAGATGGGCCGGGGGAACGATAGCGGTTGTTGATGCCTTCGGCATCCTGACAGATGCACAGATCCGGCGTTATTTCGAGCTTGGCTGCGAGGTCAAGGCCCTCGGACGCGGGCACGTCACGCGCATCAAGCGCGAAGTCACAAAGGGATAACAAATTTCTCCTTCTCCTCCAACCTCCCCCTGAGTGGGGAAAGGTAAGCTATACACGAACCATCACCAGATTTGTTCAGTTCGCCATTGTTCGTTTAATTCGTCGCACATCCTTCGTAGAATATCCTCCCACTTCACCCCAAAAAACTTCTCATTATAAAAGAATTCCACCGCTCATTAAATAATTCTCAAATATTGTTTGACTTTACTAATATTACGCGTTTTGAGTTTCTTGTTCTGAGTTCTACGTCCCAGATTGAACGCTGAGCTGATGATATTTTCGTATCTTCGTACCCTCATCCTTAAAACCATCCCCATGAAAGTTGCATTGCTAACTGGGATAACGGGCCAGGACGGAGCCTACCTGGGAGAGTATCTACTGAAAAGGAACTACCGGGAAGCGTTTGGGATCTTCGCGTGTAACGGCTCCTTTTTAACCACGAGTCGCCGATCCGCGGCGAAACCTTTGTCACACGCAAGATCACCCGCGCTGCGGCGCGCATTACCCTGGGCACGCAGGAGAAGATGTACGTGGGAAACCTGTCGGCCAAACGCGGCTGGGGGCATGCCAAGGATTTTGTAAAGGCCATGCACCTGATCATGCAACAGGATGAACCGGATGATTATGTCATTGACACAGGCGTCACCATGGAGGTGAGGGAGTTTGTAAGGATGGCATTTGATGAAATAGGAATAGAGATCGAGTTTTAATTGCCAATTGCCAACTGTTAACTACCAACTGTAACAACCATAGGATAAAATGAACCACACAAGTAAAATATATGTAGCAGGGCATCGGGGGATGGTGGGGTCAGCGATTGTGAGGTGCCTGTCGGGGAAAGGATATTCAAACCTGGTGTTAAGAACACATGCTGAACTGGACCTGACGGACCAGGGGGCCGTGGCTGATTTTTTTGAAAGGGAAAAGCCGGAATATGTCTTCCTGGCTGCGGCTAAGGTGGGAGGGATCATGGCCAACAATACGTACCGGGGTCAGTTCATCTATGAGAACCTGATGATCCAGAACAACGTCATTCACCAGAGCTATGTACACGGAGTGAAGAAGCTGCTGTTTTTAGGCAGCAGCTGTATCTATCCCAAATATGCAAGCCAACCGATGGATGAGGGACAATTACTGACCGGACTGCTGGAATATACCAACGAGCCCTACGCTATTGCTAAGATTGCTGGTATCAAGATGTGCGAGTCATACTACGACCAGTACGGCTGCGATTTCATTTCCGTCATGCCCACAAATCTATACGGTCCCAACGATAACTATGACCTCGAGAACTCCCATGTCCTCCCGGCGCTCATCCGCAAGATCTACCTTACGAGATGCCTGGAGATCGGTGATATCGAAATGATCCAAAGGGATCTTGCTTGTCAGCAGTTGGCAGTTGGCAGTCGGCGGTCGGCGGTCAGCGGTCAGCAGTCGGGCCAGGACTCGGAATCCGCAATGAATAGTCTTGGCTGGCATCAGGCCATTGATCTGAAGAAGGGGATTCGGGGGGTATTTGAGGATTACATATCAACAATGCACTTTTGATTTTTGAAATTTGCTTTTTACTATTTGATCTTTTATGAAAGACAACGTCGTCATCATCACCGGCGCCTCATCGGGTATCGGTTTCGCCCTGGCCAATGAACTGGCAAACAGGGGAGCGATCCTCTCGCTGGCCGCACGTAACCGGGACAAGCTGGAAGAGATGGTGAAAGAGTATCAGGGTAGGGGCGTCCGGGCGATTGCCATCCCAACGGACGTTTCAAAAGAGGAAGACTGCCGGAGACTGGTTCAGCAGACGGTGGACACATTTGGCCGCGTCGATGTCCTGATCACTAACGCCGGCATATCGATGCGGGCATTGTTTGAGGAGGTGG
This sequence comes from Bacteroidales bacterium, assembly GCA_028716265.1. Taxonomy (GTDB): domain Bacteria; phylum Bacteroidota; class Bacteroidia; order Bacteroidales; family JAGONC01; genus JAGONC01. The sequence continues at coordinate 15,837 of JAQUQD010000043.1, forward strand.
ATCTGAAGGTACTCCGCCGGCTGATGGATGTCAACTTCTGGGGAACGGTCTGCTGCACGAAATATGCGCTGCCCTATCTGCTCCAGAGCAAAGGATCGGTGGTCGGCATCATTTCCGTTGCGGGATATGTGGGACTGCCGGGCCGAACCGGCTACGCTGCGTCTAAGTTTGCAGTGAGAGGATTTTTAGATACGCTACGCACCGAGAACCTGAAAAAAGGATTGCATGTGCTGGTCGTGGCGCCTGGCTTTACAGGCACCAACATCCGGAACCTCTCCCTGACAGCTGACGGCACACCGCAGGGAAAGACGCCGCGCGACGAAGGTAAGATGATGACCGCGGAAGAGGTGGCACGACGGATCATCCGGGCAATAGAGAAAAGGAAACGATCGCTGATCCTGACATTTGTCGAGGGGAAACTCACTGTTTTTCTTAATAAGTTTTTCCCATCGCTTGTCAGTCGGTTGGCATACAGCCATATGGCCAAAGAACCGGATTCGCCATTTAAATAATCCCCATGGAAACACAGATTCAGGAACAGGTACTGAGTACCGTCGTTAACATGGTCCGCATCCAATATATCGCCATCACCGGGAGCATCCTTTTTCTTCTTCTTATCCTGGAGCTCATCCGGCGCAAAAAGATCAGGGAGGCATACTCGCTCCTGTGGCTTTTTTTTGGCGTTGTTTTCCTGTTCTTTTCCATCTTCCGGAACTGCCTGGAGCGACTGGCAACGTTTCTTGGCATTGACTATGCACCTGCAGCAATTTTCATCTTATTGCTCATGGCAGTCATTTTTGTCCTGATCCAGTTCTCGGTGATCCTCAGCCAGCTTTCAGAACAGAATAAAAAACTGATCCAGGAGGTTGGATCATTGAAGACTGAGATTGAATCGCTGAAAAAGAATAACGATCCTAAATCCGCCTGAAACGTTTTCTGATGGACAGGATTTTGGCAGTGATACCGGCCTTTAACGAACAGGAGACCATCGGTGGTTTGCTTGAAAGTATGCGCGATGCGAAAAAAAGACACTCTTTCGATATCCTGGTGATCAATGATGCTTCAACCGATGAAACAGCTGCATTGGCGAGACGATCGGGGCTGGCCTGTGTCATTGACCTTCCCTGTAACCTGGGCGTGGGAGGAGCCGTGCAGACCGGATTCCTTTATGCGTTGAAGAATGGATATGATTTTATCTTTCAGTTCGATGCGGATGGACAACACCGGACGGATGAGATTGGTAACCTGTTGGATCCGGTCCGTAAGGATGAGGCGGATGTCATCATTGGTTCACGTTTTTTTGAAAGGCATGCAGGTTTTCGGTCATCATGGGGTAGAAGGATTGGTATCCGATTGCTACAATATATGACCCGCATACTGATCCATCAGGCCGTCACCGATTGTACAAGTGGTTTTCGGGCCTACAACCGGCGCGCCATTGAATTCCTGGCAGAGCATTATCCCGTCGATTATCCTGAACCAGAGGTAGTTATATTACTTGGAAAACAGGGTTTCCGGATAAAGGAAGTGTTCACTCCCATGAATGAACGTCAGGGTGGCCGCTCCTCCATCACATTTCTGCGAGGACCGTACTACATGGTCAAGGTGATGCTGAGCATGATCATGGTTGCAGTGAGAGCACGGGTTTAGTTTAGGGGTAAAGGTTAGGAGGCCAGTTGGTTTAGAGGTAAAGTTTAGAGGAGTATCACTCTGAACCTAGCCCATTAACTAAACCGGCTTCCTAACCTTTACCCCTAAACCTATTTATAACGAGGATGAAAACTTATAATTGTGTCCCGCAGATATCTGCGATCGAGATGAGTGTATACTTCCGTCGTGGTGATGGATTCGTGCCCCAGCATCTCCTGCACGGCGCGCAGGTCGGCGCCGCCCTCCACAAGGTGGGTGGCGAAAGAATGGCGGAGGGTGTGGGGGCTGATGGTCTTTTGAATGCCGCATTTCACCGCCAGGTCCTTGATGATCTTAAAGATCATGATCCTGGAAAGCTTCCCACCGCGTTTGTTCAGGAAAAGGATGTCTTTTGCTTCTTTGGATACATTTTGATGGCGCCGTGTTTCCTGGGCATAGACCGTTATATACTTGATGGCCGTCAGTCCGATGGGGATCAGCCGTTCCTTGTTGCCTTTTCCAGTCACACGGATGAATCCCTCGTTGAAATAGAGGTCGGTGATGCGGAGGTTGACCGCTTCCGAGACGCGGAGGCCACAGCCATAGAGTGTTTCGAGCAGGGCCCTGTTGCGGTGACCTTCCGGTTTGCTCATGTCGATCACCCCGATCATCCGGTCGATCTCTTCCACCGTCAGGGTCTCGGGTAGTTTCCGGCCAATCCTGGGCGACTCGATCAATTCGGATGGATCTTTTTTTATCTCGTTTTCAAGCAGCAGGTACCTGAAAAATCCTTTGATCCCTGATAGTATCCTAGCCTGGCTCCTGGCTTCCATGCCCAGCTGAGTGATCCAGCCCAGGAAATCCTTCAGGTGCTCACCGGTAACCTGGGCAGGTGAGACTTCAGCATGAACACATTCGATGTACTGCTGCAGCTTTTCGATGTCATGCAGGTAAGCCTCCACGGAGTTGGCGGAAAGCGACTTCTCCAGCTGAAGATAGGCTTTGAAGCCTCTTTTATAGGATTCCCAGGTGCCCATGATACAAAAATACGACAATTCGACTTCGTTGTTTAACATTGAGCAGATAGAGTATGCAGTGACTTTTAAATCCCAAAATCCACAGTCCAAATTCCAAACAAATCCAAAGCCCAAAAATCAAATAAAGACGGGTTAGTTGATTAAAAGGTCAAAGTAAGGAGGCGGGGGTGGCATCTTCACCTTAACCCTAAACTTTTTTTTTATTGAAAAAAGACTCATAACCTTGCTACTGTTTGTAACTTGAATCCTGGAATTTGTCTGGATTTTGGTGCCTGGAATTTGGAAATTTACGTGTCATTGTAATAAAAAGTATCCATTGCATCAAATATTCCAATGAAAATATTTAACTTTGCACCCCGAAAAAGTAAAAGGTATGGCAAAGAAATCGAAGGATGCGCGTATACAGGTGATCATGGAATGCACCGAGCATAAAGCCAGCGGTCAGCCTGGGACATCGAGGTACATCACGACCAAGAACAAGAAGAACACCCCCGAGCGGTTGGAACTCAAGAAGTATAATCCGATCCTGAAGCGGGTGACGGTACATAAAGAAATCAAATAAGTTACACCATGGCAAAGAAAGTTGTTGCAACGTTGAAAACCACCACGGGCAAGGATTTTGCCAGGGTGATCCGGATGGTGAAATCACCAAAGACCGGTGCGTATGTTTTCAAGGAAAGCATTGTTCCTAACGACCAGGTGAAGGAGTTCCTTTCAGAGAAGTGATCCCTCCCTGCTGCGGGAACGTAAAAAGCTTTTTCTTATTCAGAAGAAGCTTTTTTTTTTAATTATACCTTACCCCTGCACGGGGGTGTGTCAAAATACAAATTAACCACGAAGGGTACGGAGGATTCACGGAGTTTAAATAACTCGTTATCAGTCCTCTGTGTTCTCCGTGTTCCTCTGTGATCTCTGTGGTTTAATAAAAAACATTCATTTTGTCGCACCCTTACGGGGGAGGGGTAAAGATTAAAACATTCAGAATGAGCATTTTTTCAATTTTCAGCAAAGAAAAAAAACAGCAGCTGGACCAGGGGCTGTCGAAGACCAGGGAAAACGTCTTTTCACGCATTTCCAAGGCCATTGTAGGTAAATCCAGGGTGGACGACGATGTCCTGGACAACCTGGAAGAGATCCTGGTAACCTCCGATGTCGGTGTGGATACCACACTGCGCATTATTGAGCGGATCCAGAAGCGGATTGCCCGCGACAAATACCTGGGCACTGCTGAACTGAATACGATCCTGAAGGAAGAAATCGCTGCGCTGCTGGCAGAGAATGAGGCCGGCCAATTCTCCGACTTTACGGTTCCACCATCGGATCACCCGTATGTCATCCTTGTCGTTGGCGTCAACGGTGTGGGAAAAACGACCACGATCGGCAAACTGGCCTATCAATATCAGAAGAAAGGATATCACGTAATCCTTGGGGCAGCCGACACCTATCGGGCAGCAGCCATCGGCCAGCTGAAAATCTGGTCGGAGAGGGTTGGTGTGCCAATGGTCAGCCAGCAGATGGGTTCCGATCCGGCCTCGGTGGCGTTTGATACATTGTCAGCGGCCGTTGCCCAGAAGAAAGAGGTGGTGATCATTGACACGGCAGGGCGGCTGCATAATAAGACTCACCTGATGAATGAGCTGGGCAAGATCAAGCGTGTGATGCAGAAAGTGATACCCGATGCACCGCAGGAAGTGTTGCTGATCCTGGATGCTTCCACCGGGCAAAATGCTTACGAGCAGGCACAACAGTTCACCGGGGTCACAGATGTCAATGCGCTGGCCATCACTAAGCTTGACGGAACCGCCAAGGGCGGGGTAGTGATCGGTATCTCCGATCAGTTCAAGGTGCCGGTGAAATACATCGGAATAGGGGAGAAGATCGAGGACCTGCAGGTGTTTGACCGGGAGGAGTTTGTGGAAGCGCTTTTCAGGTAGGAGGGATGTTGTAAAATCCCAAATTCCAAGCACCAAATTCCAAACAAATCACAAGATCCAAATTCCAAAACCGTTTCCCCCTCCCGCCAGTCATCTCCCGAATGCGATAAAGTCCGGATTTAACAGATCCTGTTTATTATAGTGAAGCACCCTTCCGGTAGCAGCCATCACCCTCCCGCCGGCTGCTTCGACGATTGCATGGCCGGCGGCAGTGTCCCATTCACAGGTAGGTCCGAAACGGGGATAAACATCCGCCGAGCCTTCAGCGATCAGGCAAAACTTGAGGGAGCTACCTTTCGATGTTATTTCCATGTCGGCGTGGTCTTTTCGCAGGGATTCGAGGTACAACTGCGTTCGTTCGTTCGAGTGGGAACGGCTGGCCACCGCGGTGAATTTCTGCCTGGATAGCTTCAGAGGCAATGTTTCGGCACGCTGGGACAGATGTTCAACGTCAAGCCCGGAAAGGTTTCGCGAAGCCTGAACCAACCGAAAACATCCTATTCCGGAGATACCGGCATAAAGCAGGTCCAATACCGGCGCATAAATGATGCCGGCAACGGGTGACTGTTTGTTGATCAATGCGATATTGACTGTAAATTCGCCGTTCCTGCTGATGAACTCCTTCGTACCATCCAGGGGATCGACCAGCCAGAACAGATTCCATTTTTGGCGGGCCTCATAAGGGATCTCTTTTCCTTCTTCGCTCAGGAGGGGGAGGCCGGTCTGCAGGAGATACCCACAAATGATTTGATGCGATTTCTGGTCAGCTATAGTCAGAGGGCTGTTATCTGCTTTCATTTCAACCTGAAAGTCGGATTGCTTATAAATCTCCAATATGGCTTCTCCTGCCTTCAGGGCAGCGGTGATGGTGATATTGAGATATTTTACGTTTGTTTTCAAAGGCACCGCGCTAAATTCACCTCATACTCCACATAACCTTTTTCAATACTGTCGTCCCGAATGGGACTTAAAATTCAACATTAATCGCTCAATTTCTATCGTACTGACGTCCCTAGCGGGACTTGGATATCGTATCAATTGAGCAGCATAGCTGCTGCGGTATGATAACAATATCGTACTATCGTACCTTACGGGGAATAAAAGCAACGCAGCTGCTTCAGTACGGTTGATGAAATGAAACGAATCATATATAAAGTGCCAGAGGCACGACAGTATTTATTAACCACCCAAATAAATATAGGGACGTTAGTTCTTTTGGACACACCCCAAACTCATTATTTTAGTGTTCCATTTTCAATCTCTCCTCCAGCGCAAAAACCTCGTCGCGGTATTTTGCCGCGGCGACAAAGTCGAGTTCCTTCACTGCGGCTTCCATGGATTTGCGGGTTTTGTCGATGGCTTTAAGAATTTGGTTCTCATCCATATAGCTTACGACCGGGTCAGCAGCCGCATCCGCATAGTCTTTTTCGATATATGCTTTGGAGATCTTCCCGGTGATATCCACAACAGCAGTCTGTCCCAGAATAGCCTGTGTCGATTTGACGATCTGGCGGGGAGTGATGTTGTTTTCTTCGTTGTACTTCAGCTGTTTCTCCCTCCGCCGGTCTGTTTCCTCGATGGTTTTCTTCATGGAGTCGGTGATGGTATCGGCATACATGATCACTTTGCTGTTCAAATGACGTGCTGCTCTACCGGCTGTCTGTGTAAGCGATCGTGCGGAACGCAGGAATCCTTCCTTGTCGGCATCCAGGATGGCCACCAGGGCGACCTCGGGAAGGTCCAGCCCTTCGCGAAGCAAGTTCACGCCCACCAGCACGTCGAAGGCTCCCAGCCGCAGATCACGCATGATCTCCACCCGATCGAGGGTTTCCACTTCCGAATGGATGTACCGGCACTTTATGTTCGTTTTTTGCAAGTATTTTGTCAGCTCTTCAGCCATCCGCTTGGTGAGGGTAGTCACCAGGACCCGGTTGCCGTTTTCCACCGTTTTGTTGATCTCTTCCATCAGGTCGTCGATCTGGTTGAGGCTGGGACGGATCTCAATAGTGGGATCAAGCAGGCCGGTTGGTCGAATCAGCTGTTCAACGAGTACTCCCTCGCTCATCTTCAGCTCGTAATCCGCCGGTGTGGCTGATACGAAAATGACCTGGCTCAGAAGCGCCTCAAATTCATCGAATTTCAGAGGCCGATTATCCATGGCGGAAGGAAGTCGAAAACCGTACTCCACCAGGGTCTGCTTACGGCTGCGGTCGCCGCCGTACATAGCCCGGATCTGGGGGACAGTGACATGGCTTTCATCAATGACCATCAGGAAATCGTCGGGGAAATAGTCCAGCAGGCAAAAGGGGCGGGAACCCGGCTCACGGCCGTCAAAATACCGGGAGTAATTTTCAATGCCTGAACAGTATCCCAGTTCTCTCATCATTTCGACATCATAGGTAACCCTGTCCTCCAACCGTTTTGCTTCCAGGTGCCTACCATTGTCCTTGAAATAATCCACCTGTTTGAAGAGATCCTGCTGGATATCAAACAGCGCCTCCTTCATTTTTTCTTTTGAAGTAATGAAAATATTGGCAGGGAAAAGGGTCTTGCTCTCAAAGCGGTCCATTCCCTCACCGGTGACAGGATTGAAAGACTCAATGGCTTCGATCTCCTCTCCCCAGAAAACCACCCGGAAAGCATAATCGGCGTAAGCCGGGAAAATGTCCACTGTGTCACCCTTTACGCGGAAGGTCCCGCGATGAAAATCCACTTCTGTACGAGAATAAAGTGCGTCGACCAGGTGGTGGAGGAATCGGTTCCGGCCCATTTTATCACCAACCTGGATATAGATGACATTAGAAGAGAAATCATCCGGGTTGCCGATGCCATAGATGCAGCTCACTGATGATACAACGATAACATCCCTTCGTCCTGACAGCAGGGAAGAGGATGCGCTCAGACGGAGTTTCTCGATCTCGTCGTTGATGGACAGATCTTTTTCAATATAGGTGTTCGTTACTGGCAGATAAGCCTCTGGCTGATAATAGTCATAATAGGAGACGAAATATTCCACGGCATTGTCGGGGAAGAACTGTTTGAACTCTCCGTACAGTTGTGCCGCTAGGGTTTTGTTATGGCTGAGGATCAGCGTGGGACGCTGTACCCTGGCGATAACGTTGGCGATGGTGAACGTTTTTCCGGAGCCGGTCACCCCCAGCAGAGTCTGGAACGGATCGCCCCGTTCAAGACCTTCCACAAGCTGTTGTATGGCTTCAGGCTGATCTCCGGTTGGTTCAAATTCTGAAGTGAGTCGGAATTGCATAGGACAAAAATAACTTATTTGACACTGTCTGCACCATCCGGGAAAAGAATGAAGGCGGAAACCGGAAAGTGGTCGGAGATCGAAAATTTCCCGGTGGAATGACGGCAGCACGAGAAGGAGGGATCACTGAGTATATAATCTATCCTCAGTGAGATGGGAAGGGTGCTTCTGAAGGTCGAGGCGAAGCCTCGGCCGCATTCGCGGAAGGTGTCTTTCAGTCCTTTACTGATCTTGTGATACGAGTAAGATGTCGGGGTGACATTGAAATCACCGCACAGGATCAGTGGGTAAGGGCATTGTGCCATGTGTCCTGTCAGCTGATCCACCTGTCCAACCCGCTTCTGGTAGGCCTCTTTCAGTTTTTTCAGTATGGAAAAGGAACCTTGGGTGATATCCTGCTCCACATGTCCGGGGGTGGTAATGTCCCTTACGAAGTCATAATCCTTGTGCTGAAAATTCACCGACTCAAGGTGTATATTGTATATTCGTACCGTATCGGCTTCCCGCAAAGGGATGTCGGTGTAAACGGCAAAGGCCTTGTTCCTGTTGTCACGGAGTGTGCCCGTGTTCACAACCGGCCAGCGGGAAAAAGTGATCAGGGCATTGGTCTTCTTTAGGGTTCCTCTGTAATAATTGCTCAGGTAATGATAAGGAAGCTCCAGTCTTTTTCCCAGGTCCCTGACCTCGCTCAGGTGCTGCTCACCGGTAGTCGTGAACTCCTGAAGGCAAACGATTTGGGCCTCTTCCATGTCCAGGTAATCGAAGATAGCCTCCTTGGAGGGATTTTCCGAAGTAGGAAGCGGACTTTGGGTGAGGTTATGGGTGTTGAATGACAGGATCTTGATGCCTGACTGTGCAATGCCTTCTGTGTATTTCTCATTAAATTGAATGTACAGTGTCATCTGAGGTATACCCAGAAGGAGCGTGACCAGGGAAAAAATCAGCTGCCATTTGCCTGCAATCATCCATGTCAGCATGAAAGCAACATTGAGCAGAATGAGATAGGGAAATGCCAGTCCCAGGATGGCAGGTATCCAGAATACCTCAGGATTGATATAGGGAGCAATGTACGAAATGAGTGTTGCTAAAACCAGGAGCAGGTTCAGGGAAAGCAGAATTCCCTTGAGCGCTCCGGAAGTTTTTCGCTGTTTTGTTTGTTTTGCCACTAATCTTTGTTACTTGCCCTGAAAAGCAACTCCTTCTCTTCTTTGGTCAGGCTGTCATATCCAGAACGGGATATCTTATCTAAAATTATATCGATCTTTTTCTGTTTCTCTATTTTGACCCGTTTATACTCTTCATCTGTCAGCGGTCTTCCGCCCTCCTGCCTCCCGCTTCCCGCCTTCTGCTTCCTGCTCCGCGCGTTTTTGTTGAAATATTTTACCCTCGGCCCTCTTCTGAACCATCCGGTAACATTCCTGAATCCATACCAGTTGATCAGGAGGGGATTCCGGAAACCTTTTCGGAGAAGAACGACAGAAATGAATCCCCAGAATGCTCCTCCCAGATGGGCAATGTGGCCTCCGGGGTTGCCCTTGTTGATGCTGAGCACATCCAGCAGCACGAAGACGATGGCTAGGTATTTAAGTTTCACTCTGCCGATGAACAGCAGGTGTACGCTGTAATCTGGGACGTAGGTGGCGATGGCGATCAGGATAGCAAGCACCGAGGCCGAGGAACCCAGGGCGACGGAAAGGACGACACTTTCACGGAAGACGGGAAAAATGTTAAATGCGGCGATGTAGAACACCGCACCGATCAGCCCTCCCCATATGTAGGTGTTTACCAGTCGTTTTTCATCCAGGTATTCCATGAAGATACGTCCGCCGAAATATAGTATGATCATGTTGAACAGGATGTGGAAAAAGCTTTCCTGGGTGAACATGTACGTGAAGAGGGTCCAGGGTTTCTGTGCCAGTGCATCCAGGTGGGAAGGCACGGCCAGCCAGCGCGTTATCCTTGTTGCGCCGGCAATCCCTTCCAACTCGATGGTGATGGTGAATAACCAGAGAAACAGGTTGACGATGTTGACCAGGAGAAAGACGACGACATTGATGATGATCAGGTTTGCCAGGGCGGATCTTCTTTTAAAGAAAATCCGGAGGGAATCGAAGGGGGAAGAGTAATACGCTGACATGGTTCTAGCGGTACCGGGGATGTTTGGACCAGTATCTGATCAGGAGAAAGCCGAAGATCATACCACCCAGGTGAGCAAAATGCGCTACATTATCGCCTGGATTATTGGCGATCCCCAGATAGATCTCCAGAGCACCGTAGATCATCACAAAATACTTCGCTTTGATGGGTATGGCGAAAAATACATAGAGAAGAGAGTTGGGGAACATCATCCCAAACGCGAGCAGCACGCCGAAGATTGCACCGGAAGCGCCTACGGTCGGGATATCCCTTTTCAGTGATATCAGATCATTGATGTATGAGAATGAATTATGGATCATGCTTGAATCCGAAGGATTCAGGTTCCAGGAAGCTGCAAATCCACTGATCTGGTTATAGTAAAGCGGGAAATGTTCTTTGACGAAGGCGACGAAGGCATCCGGGCCGGGAGAGGCAAAATAAGCATTTGCATCTGCTTCGATCCCCCTGAATCCAAGCCATGTCACAAACGTCTGGATCAGGGCTGCGCCGATACCCGTGATCATATAATATGTGAGAAAACGCTTCCCTCCCCACACATTTTCCAGTACATTGCCGAACATCCAGAGGGCGAACATATTAAAGAAAATATGGGTAAAGCCCCCATGCATGAACATATAGCTGATGTACTGAAAAGGATTGAATTTTTCGGATTGAACATAATGAAGTCCGAGATAGTCGACCAGGTTAATGTCGAATGTATATCCCACAGCGTAGGTTCCAATGAACATCAAGGCGTTGATGATGATCAGGTTCTTTACTATCGGCGGGAGTACCCTGAATCCTGTTGGTCTGTATTGTTCGTATGCCATAGCGTCTTGTCTCTCTTACCTGAATCGCTGGGCCAGCTCGTCGAATGGCAGTATGACGAAGGTCTTCCTTCCATCGGGCGCCAGTTCCGGAGCGTCACAGGCAAACAATTCACCGATCAGATTGTTCATTTCCTCTTCGGAAAGCTTTTTGCCCGGTTTCAACGCCTGTTGCCGCGATAGAGAGCGTGCAAAATTAATCTTTTTATCCTGTACCAGGTCTTCTTTGTTCTTTTTGAAATTTTCAAGCACCGCATCGATGAGCTCTTCAATATTCTGGTTTTCCATCCCTGCGGGAACCCCGGTAATGATGTACATGTTTCTTCCGAACTCGCTGATCTCAAAACCAATATGACGGATCTCGGCCAGGATGGATGCCATGAGCTCGAAATCCTGCGGGGAAAGATGCAGGGTCTGCGGATAAAGGATCTGCTGGGAGGCGGATCTCTTTTGGGCAAACTGCAGAATATACCGCTCAAACAGGATCCGTTCGTGAGCTGCCTGCTGGTCGACAAGTAGAATACCTGACTTGACGCTGCTCACAAGATATAGATCATGTGCTTGAAAAATAGGGCTCGTATCGATGGGTTCCTGATCATGAGCGTCATAAAGTTTTTCCCAGCCAGAGACAGCTTGCCTGCGTATTTCCGGTGGCTTGCCGGCGGCCGCGCCCCTGTTGAATGGATTATAGTCAGGATTAAGGGTGATCGACGGCTGCCTGATCACTCCCTTGTGGGAGGCGGGATCGAATGGCAGTCCGGGTTCCTGTTCAAAATCGAGGGAAGGGGTTAGGTTGTGGAGACCCAGTGCTTTTTTGATGGCCGCCTTGATGACGGTATAGATGATCTGCTGATGCAGGAAATTGACTTCGATCTTAGTGGGGTGGATGTTGACGTCGATGTTGGAGGGATCCACTTCCAGCATGATGAAATAGGAGGGGAATGCTTCCTCCGGGATCAGTTCCTGGTAGGCTTCCTCAACTGCGTGATGGAGGTAGGGATGACGGATGTATCTGCGGTTGGCAAAAAAGTACTGCTCGCCGCGGGTTCTCCTGGCATACTGAGGTTTGCCGATGAAGCCGCTGATCCTTACCGCGTCTGTCTGTTCCGTGACAGGCACCAGCCGTTCATTGTAGGGTGCACCAAAGATATTGACCAGGCGGGCTCTCTGGTTGGAGACAGGCAGCTGGTACAGGATCCTGTTGTCGTTATAAAAGGAAAATGACAGCTCAGGATTTACTATAGCAATGCGCTGAAATTCTTCCATGAGGTTACGGAACTCGACCTGGTCGGATTTCAGGAATTTTCTCCGTGCCGGAACGTTGAAAAAGAGGTTCCTGACTGCGATGGAAGTGCCGTTGCTGCAGGCACAGGGTGACTGGTCCTTCAGTTGTGAACCCTCGATCCGGATGCAGGTCCCGGTTTCGTCTTCCATACGTTTTGTCTTCATTTCGACCTGGGCGACTGCTACGATGGAGGCGAGGGCCTCGCCCCTGAAGCCCATGGTGCGGATGGCGAACAGGTCCTGCGCTTGCCTGATCTTGGAAGTTGCATGCCGTTCAAACGACATCATGGCGTCGGTCGGGCTCATGCCGCAGCCGTTATCCGTCACCTGGATAAGGGTGCGGCCGGCATCACGGATGATGACCTGAATTTCGGTGGCACCTGAATCGATG
>JAQUQD010000044.1 GCA_028716265.1 Bacteroidales bacterium
TCCAGATCCGGTTGGCATGTTTCCTCGGAACCGGACCGATCTCTTTCCACTCTTTTTGCAGCTGGATCAGGTCCTGGGTAGTCTTCCGCCAATCGGTATTGTTTCTGAGGGCTTCCGCCTGAACGCACAGATCGAGCTTCAGGTTATAGTTATGGATCTGCTGATCCTTGACCTTACCGAAATATTCTTTCTTTTCTGTGTAATAGGTATCCAGCGATGACTTGAAACGTTCCCAGATCTTGTCGTTCATTTTCTTGCCTGCAGGACCGATGGACCTCCAAATCTTCAGTAATTCAGACATCTCCTGAGTGGTATTCTGCCAGTCGGCCAGTGTACTATTCCTAATCGTGACGATCTGTTCTGCTTTTTCACACAGTGCAAGCTTGGTATTGTAATTCTCCTGCTGTTCTTCCTGGAGCTTCCTGTAATGCTCACGGCGACGGTCATTGATCCTGTCGGTGGCAGTTTTGAACCTCTCCCAGATCTCATCCTTTTTATCCTGTGCGACAGGGCCAATTTCCTTCCACTCTTCGTGGTACTGCTGAAGCTGTTTGAAAGACCTGAGGATGGAAGTTTCCAGCAGTAATTCCTCAGCTTTTTCGCAGAGCTTCATTTTAGCTTCCAGGTTCTTTCGAAGATCAAGATCTTTTAATTCCTTGTTGATCTTTACTTTGTCAAAAAACTTCTCGACAAGGAAATGATAATTCTGCCAGAGGTTATTCACCTCGGATTTGGGGACCATTCCGATCTCCTTCCACTTATCCTGGAGTGCCCTGAATTGATCGTAGGTTTTCTTCAGGGTTTCTTCCGAGCTGATGAGCTCTTTCAATTCTTCGAGGATCTTCAGTTTTTTGGCCAGGTTTTGCTGCTTGGTCTTTTCCTGATCTTCGGTATGCTTGGCCTTGTTGAGCTTATAGGTTTCAAAAGCCTGTTCAAAACGCAGGTCCAGAGGATCTTCAACGACTGGTACCTCGGGCTTTTCTTCCGTTTCCTTTATATATTTTTCAATGTGCTGTTCCTTGAATTCCTTATTAAGGCGCAGGTACGCCACTTTAATGAGAGCAACTTTCGTCTTGATTTTATTGATGTCAGTCTCCCTCACCGTCTCTTCAAGCAGGCCAACCAGCTGCTCTTTTGAAAGTTCATTTATCCTTTTCAGTGATTCCTCATCTGCTTCACCAATGACCTCAACCTCTTCATCTTCCACCTCTTCTTCCGGTTCCTGCAAAGGGACAGCCTCTTCCGCTCCTGCTGCGACAGGCCTGGACTCTTCCGTTACGATAGGGATCTCTTCTTCAAAGGATGTCTCTCCGGATTCACTCATCGGGGCGGTGATGGGAGCAGTGAGCTCGGTTTCGGGCTGTTCCTCAGCCACGACTGGAATCTCTTCTTCAAAGGATGTCTCTCCGGATTCACTCATCGGGGCAATGAGGGGCTCCGCGAGCTCGGTTTCAGGCTGTTCCTCAGCCACGACTGGAATCTCTTCTTCAAAGGATGTCTCTCCGGATTCACTCATCGGGGCAATGAGGGGCTCCGCGAGCTCGGTTTCAGGCTGTTCCTCAGCCACGACTGGAATCTCTTCTTCAAAAGGTGCCTTTGCGGATTCACTCAGTGGGGCAATGAGGGGCTCCGCGAGCTCGGTTTCGGGCTGCGTCTCCGCTGCATAAAGGACATCTTCTTCTACGGTCATGGTTTCAACCTCCGTTTCAACGATCTCCGTCGGAGGCTCCACAGAAGGTTCAGCGGAATCAGAAAATATAACTGCTTCCGGTTCATTCAGTTCGGATACAGGCTGGTTTGCGGGAATGTCTTCTGCTTCAGGAGGGGTGGTTACCGATGGATCCGGGTTGATTTTCGGGACGATTTTCTCTGCAGAAACTTGATCGTCAGTGAGGGCCTCTTCGTTGATTTGCGCATCTGGTTCTTCCTGCGTCGGATTCGTAGTGAATTCCTGTTCTAGCATAGCTTCTATCATTTAAGTTAGCATTCGCCTCCCTCAGCGAGGGATTATGATACATCAGTTAAGTACCCAAAATTATATTCCCTTTTGGGAATCCCGCCAGGGAAAATGGAAATCTTCACAATCGTGATACGTAAAGACCTCAGTGGAGTGCAAAAATACTAATTAATCAAAATGATGAGAATATTATGGAAAATTCTCCCCCTTGTGCAGCGTTCACTGTCAATCGAGTGCTCTTTTATTGAACAGGATATACCCGATATTCACAATGAACGAAAAGCGGTCCACCTCCCTGTCGTAGTAGTTGACACTCAGGCTGATGGGGCCAACCGGACTGTGGTAGACCGCAGCCGCCGATCCCAGGAAATAATGGCTCTCGAAAAGGCCTCCCATTTCTGCTGAACGATCAGGTCTCTCGAGGATCTCCTGGAACGGGAAGAATGCAAAGGCCTCGAGCCGGAAATGAATGTTTTTCAGTACCTTATAGACCACTCGTGATCCAAGTGCAGCATAATTATATGCCCGGAACTCCGGGAGGAACAACGTCTTGCTTTCAGGCACAGGTTGGAATGCAGGTGCAGCCAGGACACTAGCTACATAATTATTGAAAAGTGGCTGACTCGAAAGCATCACCTCTGAATGAAGGCCAAGCGTTACAGGTCCGATGGGGCGGAAATACGTTTCGTATTTGGCCCTGAATTTCCACCAGTGATGCCGCTGGTAAAAGAAATCCGAATCATTGGACGTTGAACCCGGGACGTTCTCTTCGTCCCCTCCAATGAATCGCAGGGAGATCAGCAGATCATATCCCGAGCTGGGATATGCCTTGGCATTCAATGTATTGATCCCATATGACCCGCCCCACGAATAGCAGTCGAAATAGGTCCGATCGGCCGTATCGCTGCTGCTGAAAACGTTGGTCTGATAATAATCCTCCCGCTGCCTGGCGACGCCGCCCCCCAGGTCGAGCTTAGCATTTGTACCGGTGGGAAATCCTAGGTAAAAGTCCACATGATTCTCGGTTTCAATTAGATAAGAAGGATCCTTGTCTTCAAAAAAGATGGTGGACGTTTCAAAATAGTCCCACTGATTGAACGAGATGGTGGACTTCAGATAAAAGGGCAGCCTGGTGGGAAGCTCAGTCTTCAGGTCGATCTGAGCGGCACTGTAAAATCTGCCGATATAAGTGCTTGCCTTAATACCAAAATAGAAACTGGACAGCAGATTGAACTTCGCTCCGAAGTAGGCTTCATTTATGGGTGATGAGGACAGGTTGCCGCCCAGCTGGAGGGTCAGGTTCTTCTTTTTCTTAAAGTCCAGAGCCAGCTTGTAATACCCTTCGGGATCCTCAAACTGTGCCACCGGAAATACATGTTCGAACAGTTTATCGGTCTGAAGCTTAAAGTATTCCCTCCGTAGCTCCTGGATAGTGAGGGTGTCCCTTTTTCTCATCAGCGAACGGGATACAAATTGCGCCTGGTCAGCGTTGAGTCCTTTCACCTCCACTTTATTGAATATCAGTGCCGGTTTTTTCTCATTGAACCGCTCGCGCCTTTCCATGGCAGAATCCTGCGGATAGTTGCGCTGAATGAACGCTTTTATGGCATCGATCTGCCGGAGCGTCGCCACATAGCCACTATCTATGAATTCACGGGTATGGGTAAAGTCCACGACGTTTACTGATTTCAGTTCAGGCACGATAAGCACTCCTTTTTCAGGAGGAACGTCGTAAACGGTTTTTTCCATCAGCATATTCTGCAGCTGGGATATCAGGTCATCTTCCTCGGGAGCTTCAAAGTTACTGGCACTCTTGCTTCCGATGATCACGTCCGGATCGAATTCATCCATGGCGACATCGATCGGGAAGTTATTGTACATACCCCCGTCAAAGAGCAGTTTACCCTTCATCCGGATGGGTTTGAAATAAAACGGATACGTTGTGGCCGCCCGCAACCCTACGGCAAGGTCCCCATCCCTGATGACAATGTACTTGTTCTCTGCAACATCTGCTGCAACGAAACGCAAAGGGACCATCAACCGGTCAAAGTCTCCCTGGCATACCGTGTTGGCTGGTGCAAACTTTTCCACGATCATGAAATCCAGCATGGTGGGAGAGATCAGGTTGGTCGGTAAGATACTGGTGCTCTGAATGCGCTCATAATCCATATCGATCTCGAACCAGGTCGCATTGGGCTCTTCCTTTTTAAAATATGCCTCATAATAGGAGGGCATCTTGCCCGATATCCACATCTGGAAATCGCTGGAGGAGAACAGGTGGATCATCTCGTCCGTCGTATAGCCGGAAGCGTAAAATCCTCCGATCAGCGCCCCCATGGATGTTCCCGCGATGCAATCGATGGGTATCCCGTTTTCCTCCAGTGCCCTGATGACCCCGATGTGAGAAACTCCCTTGGCTCCCCCACCGCTGAGTACCAGACAGACCTTTTGTCCACCGGCCTGTTGGAATGCCAGCATGGCATGCAGCATGAGTAAGAAGACAACCAACCGTATGTTCAACCTGGACATAGGATAACAAAAATAACTATTTTCACCTGTATGTCAACTAGAGGTATAAATTAACATAACCTGTTCGGTTTTGTACAGGAAAGTGTCCGGTTTCTGACACCTCCCATAGGGTTATCCAATCCATTAATAAATAATTGACTACCTTACAGCCATTTAAAGAATATGGCATATAATTCGCTGTTTTCACAACTTTTCTTATTTTCGATTCATGAATCTAACCCTAACACATTTAACATGAGAAAAACGATTTTTACATTGGCGATGCTGGCTATCAGCATTGGGTTTCTGTCAGCACAGACGGAGACGGGTTTGTTGCGTTTTCCCACGATCCATGGCGACCAGGTTGTTTTTTCCTATGCAGGCGATCTTTACACCGTTACCAAAGCTGGCGGCATCGCAAGAAAACTAACCAACCACGAAGGGTATGAGATGTTTGCCCGTTTTTCACCTGATGGAAACCAGCTGGCCTTCACAGCACAGTATGACGGCAACACCGAGGTATACCTGATGCCCTCCCAGGGTGGGGTACCTGTCCGTCTGACCTACACAGCAACCTTGGGCAGGGATGACATCTCTGACCGGATGGGGCCAAACAACATCGTAATGACCTGGACACCGGATGGTAAAAACATTGTTTACCGGAGCCGGAAGCAATCCTTTAACGATTTCACGGGGCAGCTTTTCCAGGTGAGCAAAGATGGAGGATTATCCACAGAGCTTCCTTTTCCGCGGGGTGGATTCTGCTCCTATTCGGAAGACGGTAAGAAAATGGCATATAACAGGGTATTCCGTGAATTTCGCACCTGGAAATATTACCGGGGAGGGATGGCCGATGACATCTGGATCTTCGACTTTCAGCAGCGCACTACGACCAACATCACCAACAATGATGCACAGGATATCATCCCCATGTGGTACGAAGACCGGATCTATTTCCTGAGCGATCGCGACAGGACCATGAACCTGTTCGTCTATAACATGACCACGGGGGATACGAAAAAGGTGACCAGCTTCACCGATTATGACATTAAGTTTCCTTCACTGGGTGATGATGCCATCGTTTTTGAGAAAGGAGGATTTCTTTACTACCTGGATCTGGCAACCGAACAGGCAAGAAAGATCACCGTACAGATCGCGGATGACTTCCTTTGTGGCAGAAACGAACTGGTAGATGCCAGCAAACATATCGTTTCCTATGAGATCTCCCCGGACGGTAAACGAGCCCTCTTCTGGGCACGTGGCGATATCTGGACCGTACCTGCCGAGAACGGGATCACGCGTAACCTGACCAAATCACCCGGTGTACACGACAGAAACCCACTATGGTCGCCCGATGGGAAGTACATTGCCTACATCTCTGATCAAACAGGCGAGGATGAGATATACATCATCAAACAGGATGGCAGTGAGGTACCCGTGGCCATAACCAGCGACGGCGACACCTATAAATATTCGCTGATCTGGTCACCCGACAGCAAAAAACTAATGTGGGCCGACAAGAAACTGCGGCTGCAGTATGTTGATATTGAATCCCAAAAGATCACCGAAGTTGAACAATCGAAAGTAGGTGAATTCTATTCGTATGTCTTTTCTCCCGACAGCAAGTGGATTGCCTTCTGCCGGCCCGTTACCACCGGAATGAATCCACTTTGTCTGTATAACCTGGAGTCAAAACAGACCCGTGAAGTTACCGATGAATGGTATGGCACATCCAGCCCGGCTTTCAGTGAAAACGGGAAATACCTGTTCTTCGTTTCCGACAGGGATTTCAATCCCATCTACAGCCACGTGGAATGGAACTACGCCTATCAGGATATGCACCGGGTGTATATGGTGACCCTGACCAGGGACACCCCCTCCCCTTTCGCACCTGTGAACGATGAAGTGACCGTCAAAACGGAAGACACTGCGGCGAAAGAGGAGCCCAAAACCCCATCCGGCGATAAGCCCGGTACAGAAAAAAAAGATATTATAGTTGATTTTGACGGCATCGGCCAGCGGGTGATAGGGCTTCCTGTACCGGCAGGTATTTACAGGAGTCTCCGCAGTGTTGGTGAAAAAGTCTATTATGGATATTACTCCTCAACAGGAAGCCGTTCTCTTAAATTTTTTGATCTTAAAGATAAAAAAGAAACGGACCTGAACTTCGAAGGAGGCTTCGAGATCTCAGCAGACAACAAAAAAATGCTCGTTGGGAAAGGATCATCCTATTTTATCATCGATCTGCCCTCAGGACCCGTTAAGACCGACAAACCCCTCGACCTGTCGAATATGAAAGTGATGGTCGACTTCAAGTCGGAATGGAAACAGATCTTCACCGAGAGTTGGCGCCAGATGAGGGATTTCTTCTATGTTTCCAACATGCATGGTGTTGACTGGCCCGCCATGAAGGATAAATATGGCGCACTTCTTCCCTATGTCAATAACCGGAACGATCTGAATTATCTCATCGGTGAGATGATCAGTGAACTGAACGTGGGACACGCGTACATCAGCGGCGGCGATAAACCCCAACCTGACAGGATTCAGATGGGATTACTGGGTGCCAGGCTCTCGCGGGATCCTTCAGGGTATTACAAAATTGACAGGATCCTACAGGGACAAAATTGGGTCAATACGCTCAAGTCGCCTCTGACAGAGGTCGGCGTGGATGTCAGGGAAGGCGATTACATCCTGGCGGTCAACGGAGTGCCTACCAATACCATGAACGACATCTACGCCTCCCTGATCGGCACGGCAGGTAAGCAGGTGGAGCTCACCGTTGGCAGGAAGGCTTCCATGGAAGAGAGCAGGGACGTCATCGTCGTGCCTGTCCGTGATGAGTCGCAGCTTTACTATTACAACTGGGTGCAGGACAACATCCGGAAGGTCAGCGAGGCAACCGGCGGGGAAGTGGGATACATCCACATTCCAGACATGGGTGTTGAAGGATTGAATGAGTTTGTCAAATATTTTTATCCGCAACTGGACAAAAAGGCGTTGATCATTGATGACAGAGGCAATGGAGGAGGCAATGTCTCACCCATGATCATCGAGAGGCTGAGCCGGGAGGTTACCCGCTCCAACATGGCCCGCAATGTCCAGATACCCTCCCAGACGCCGCGTCAGATGATGCGTGGCCCCATGGTGATGTTGATCAACGAATATTCGGCGTCGGACGGGGATCTGTTTCCGTATGCTTTCAAGAAACACGAGCTGGGAAAGGTCGTGGGTAAAAGGACCTGGGGTGGTGTCGTCGGGATCAGGGGCTCACTGCCCTTCATTGACGGAGGGGATCTGCGTAAGCCTGAATTCGCGTCCTATTCGGCTGACGATAGCCGGTGGATCATTGAAGGCATTGGCGTGGAGCCGGATATCTATGTTGACAACGATCCCGCCAGAGAATATGACGGCATCGACGATCAGCTGAACAAAGCGATAGAAGTGATCAAAGAGGAACTGAAGAACTATAAAGAGATCCCGGATATTCCGGCTGCACCTGACAAGACGAAGTAACAAACAAAAGAGGGTGTCTCAGAATGAGGCACCCTCTTCGTTTTCAGGCCTGCGCCGAAGGCCCCCCCAATGCAAAGGGCGGCATGACATCGCCCACAGGTTCCTTGATCGTACCGTGGATGGATTCATATTTAGTAATGTTATCCTTTAGGGCGCGATAAAGCCGCTTCGCATGCTGAGGTGTCAAAATGATCCTCGACTTCACCTTGGCTTTGGGAACTCCAGGCATCATCTTGACAAAATCCAGAATAAATTCTGACTGTGAATGGGTTATGATCGCCAGGTTCGAATAGATGCCTTCGGCAACCTCGTCACTCAGCTCGATATTGATCTGACCCATCTTTTTTTGTTCTTCCATGATGTATTGAATTATTCATTTACTGTAACATCTTCCTTGGAGGCCATCAGCGTTTCGTACTCTTCCCTGCTGCCGACGATCAGGTTTTCATATTCCCTGAGGCCTGTACCGGCAGGGATCAGATGACCGATGATCACATTTTCCTTCAAGCCCTCCAGGTCGTCGGTTTTGGCCCGAATGGCAGCCTCCGTGAGAACCTTGGTAGTCTCCTGGAATGAAGCTGCGGAAATCCAGCTCTTGGTTTGCAGTGAGGCTCTTGTGATCCCCTGCAGAACCTGCTTTGCTGTGGCAGGCTGGGAATCTCTGGCTTCCACCAGCCGTTTGTCTTTCCGTTTCAGCAAGGAGTTCTCATCCCTTAACTTACGGGCACTGACAATCTGTCCGGACCGGAAACTCAATGAATCACCCGGATCCACCACTACCTTTTTCCCGAAGATCCAATCGTTCTCATCCTGAAATTCGTTCTTACTGACAAGCTCTCCTTCAAGGAATTTGGTATCGCCCGGATCGGCCACTTCCACCTTGCGCATCATCTGGCGCACGATCACCTCAAAGTGCTTGTCGTTGATCTTCACTCCCTGCAACCGGTATACCTCCTGGATCTCGTTCACGATGTACTCCTGTACTTTCATCGGGCCTTTGATGGCCAAAATGTCTGAGGGTGTCATCGCACCTTCGGAAAGAGGTGTGCCGGCTTTCACATAGTCGTTCTCCTGGGCGAGGATCTGTTTGGAGGTGGGGATAAGGTAATGCTTTTCCTCACCTGTCTTGGAAGTGATCACCACTTCACGGTTACCCCGTTTCAGCTTCTTTGCCAGGGAAACCACACCGTCAATCTCAGCCACAACGGCAGGATCAGAAGGATTGCGGGCTTCGAACAGTTCGGGGACCCTTGGAAGTCCACCGGTGATGTCAGTACCATCTTCCACCTGGATATGAGCTCCGACAGGGATATCGTATGCCCTGATCTCTTCACCGGCCTTTCCCATAATGCTGATGGAGGGATTCTTGGTCTTTAAACGAGACTCGATGATCACCTTCTCATAGTACCCGGTCTGTTCATCAGACTCAATACGGTAGGTTATCCCTTCAATAATACTTTCAAAGACAACCTTTCCGCTCACTTCCGAGAGGATCACCGCGTTCCAGGGATCCCATTCACTGATCAGGTCGCCCTTCTTTACCTCGTCGCCATGCCTGTAATACAGCTTTGCGCCGTAAGGTATATTGCTGGAAGAAAGAACGATACTGGTATTTTTGTCGACGATCCGCATTTCAGCCGAACGGCCGACCACCATCTGGTAGGAGCTGCCTTCCCTGTCGGTGTAATCCACTGATCTGAGTTCTTCGATCTCGATGATCCCACCGTACCTTGCCTCAATCTTGGAAATGATGGCAATATTGGACGCGGTACCTCCGACGTGGAATGTCCGCAGGGTAAGCTGCGTACCGGGTTCACCGATCGACTGGGCAGCAATGACACCCACAGCTTCACCCTTTTGCACAAGCCTTCCTGTGGCCAGATTTCGTCCGTAGCATTTTGTGCAAACGCCCCGTTTGGCCTCGCAGGTAAGCACCGAACGGATCTCAACGCCTTCGACGGGTGATCTATCGATCTCCAGAGCAATTTCCTCGGTGATCTCCTCTCCTGCCCCAACGATGATCTTTCCGGTCTGGGGATGGTACACGTCATGCAGCGATACCCTTCCCAGGATACGGTCCAGAAGCTTTTCCACCACTTCCTCGTTCTTTTTCAGCGCAGTGATCGTCAGGCCGCGGAGGGTGCCGCAGTCTTCCTCAGTGATGACCACATCCTGCGCCACATCGACCAGGCGGCGGGTAAGGTAACCGGCATCCGCTGTCTTGAGGGCTGTGTCGGCCAGACCCTTGCGGGCACCATGTGTGGAAATGAAATACTCAAGCACCGAAAGGCCTTCCTTGAAATTCGACAGGATGGGATTTTCAATGATCTCTCCTCCAGCCGCTCCCGACTTCTGCGGTTTGGCCATCAATCCCCTCATCCCTGAAAGCTGACGGATCTGTTCCTTGGATCCCCTGGCGCCCGAGTCGAGCATCATGAAAACCGGATTAAAGCCCTGACGATCCTGCGACAATTGTTTGATCAGCTCCTGCGTGAGCTGTGAGTTGGTATGCGTCCAGATATCAATGATCTGGTTGTACCTTTCGTTGTTGGTAATAAATCCGTTCGTGTAGTTGCTGACCACTTCGTCCACTTCGGCGTTAGCGTTTTCGATGAGCTTATCTTTGATTGTCGGCACAATGACATCGGCAAGATTAAAGGAAAGTCCTCCCTTGAATGACATCTCGAATCCCAGGTCCTTGATATCGTCAAGAAATTTGGCAGTGGCTGCTGTACCAGTCTTGCGCATGATATTGCCAATAATGTCCCTGAGTGATTTCTTTGTCAGCAACTCATTGATATAACCATATTCTTCCGGAACATAATTATTGAAAATGATCCGGCCGGTAGTGGTTTCGATGATCTTTTCAACCTCCTTGCCGTCTTCCTGGCTGGTAAGTCTGACTTTAATAAACGCATGCAGGTCGACTTTGCCCTCATTAAAGGCAATGATCACTTCCTCGGGGGAATAGAACACCCTACCTTCACCCTGTGTGAGATGGTCAGGTAAGCTGCGGCGGCCTTTGGTCAGATAGTACAACCCGAGAACCATGTCCTGGGAGGGAACTGCGATGGGGGCTCCATTGGCCGGATTGAGAATGTTATGCGATGCCAGCATCAGCAGCTGGGCTTCGAGGATAGCGGCGTTGCCCAGAGGGACATGCACTGCCATCTGGTCACCGTCGAAGTCGGCATTGAAAGCTGTACATGCAAGTGGATGCAACTGTATGGCCTTGCCTTCGATCAGTTTCGGCTGAAAAGCCTGGATACCCAGCCGGTGCAGTGTGGGAGCCCGGTTTAGCATGACCGGATGGCCCTTCAGGATATTCTCGAGGATATCCCATACGACCGGATCTTTACGGTCCACGATCTTTTTGGCAGATTTGACGGTCTTGACGATGCCTCGCTCTAGCATCTTTCTGATAATGAATGGCTTGAACAGCTCAGAGGCCATTTCCTTAGGCAATCCGCACTCGTTGAGCTTCAATTCGGGGCCTACAACGATGACAGAGCGGCCCGAATAATCAACACGTTTACCCAGAAGGTTCTGGCGGAACCGGCCCTGCTTTCCCTTCAGGCTGTCGGAAAGTGATTTCAGCGGCCTGTTGGATTCGGTTTTGACCGCATTCGCTTTCCTGGAATTATCGAAAAGTGAATCGACGGCTTCCTGCAGCATCCGCTTCTCATTGCGCATGATCACATCCGGTGCCTTGATCTCAATAAGGCGTTTAAGGCGGTTGTTGCGTATGATCACCCGGCGGTAAAGGTCATTGAGGTCGGAGGTGGCGAACCTGCCTCCATCCAGAGGCACGAGGGGTCTGAGCTCGGGAGGGATCACAGGGACCACCTTGACGATCATCCATTCGGGACGGTTTTCGATCTTCTTGTTGGCCTCCCGGAAGGATTCAAATACCTGCAACCGCTTCAGTGCGTCCTGTTTTCTCTGCTGGGAAGATTCTGTATTGGCTTTGTGCCTCAGCTCGTAAGAGGTTTTGTCAAGGTCGAGATGGGCCAGAAGGTCGTGAAGGGCTTCAGCACCCATCTTGGCCACGAACTTATCCGGATGGGAATCATCCAGGTACTGGTTATCGGAAGGAAGGCTCTCAATGATCTCGAAATACTCCTCCTCTGTGAGAAAATCCAGGTATTGAATGCCGTCCCTGGCTTTGATGCCGGGATTGACCACCACGTAACGTTCATAGTAGATGATGGAGTCCAGTTTCTTGGTGGAAAGTCCCAGCAGTGCGCCGATCTTGTTGGGCAAGGACCTGAAAAACCAGATATGGGCCACAGGGACCACCAGCTGGATATGTCCCATGCGTTCCCTTCTGACCTTTTTTTCTGTCACTTCAACCCCGCACCTGTCGCAGACGATTCCCTTGTAGCGTATCCTTTTGTATTTTCCGCAATGGCATTCCCAATCCTTTACCGGACCGAAGATCCTTTCGCAGAACAACCCGTCCCGTTCAGGTTTATAGGTGCGGTAGTTGATGGTTTCCGGTTTGAGCACCTCTCCGCTGGATCGTTCCAGGATCATCTCCGGTGAAGCCAGGCTAATGGTGATGGTATCGAAGTTACTGTTGATGATGGTATCTTTTCTGAAGGCCATTTGATTTTATGATTTGACCAAAATAAATGACAAGAACATAGAGTAGGGTATTCCCCTGTACAAGACAATTATTCAAAGGTTACATTCAGGCCCAGTCCCCTGAGCTCATGGACAAGCACATTGAAGGATTCCGGGACCCCTGGCCGTGGCATATTCTCACCTTTGACGATGGCTTCATAAGCGCGGGCGCGTCCCTGCACATCGTCCGATTTGACCGTGAGGATTTCCTGAAGGATATTGGCAGCTCCGAAAGCTTCGAGTGCCCACACCTCCATTTCTCCGAAACGCTGACCGCCAAACTGCGCCTTCCCGCCGAGAGGTTGCTGAGTAATCAGGGAGTAGGGTCCGATGGAACGCGAATGCATCTTGTCGTCCACCATATGGTGCAGTTTTAGCATGTAGATGAATCCGACGGTGGCAGGTTGCTTGAACCGCTCGCCGGTTCCGCCGTCATACAGATATACCCTTCCATTCTCCGGCAGGTTGGCTTCCCGCATGTAGCCGTTGATCTGATCGATCGACGCCCCGTCGAAGATGGGTGTCGAGAAATGTTTTCCAAGCTTTTGGCCAGCCCACCCGAGGACCGTTTCATAGATCTGTCCGAGGTTCATACGGGATGGCACACCCAAAGGATTCAGCACAATATCCACCGGGGTTCCGTCTTCCAGGAAAGGCATATCCTCTTCCCTGACAATCTTGGCGACGATGCCCTTGTTACCGTGTCTCCCCGCCATCTTATCGCCCACCTTCAGTTTCCTTTTCTTGGCCACATAGACCTTTGCCATTTGGACGATCCCGTTGGGCAGTTCGTCGCCGACCGTAGCAACGAATTTCATACGGTTAAACCTGCCAAGTATTTCACGGTAGTGAATATTATAATTGTTGAGAAGTCTCTTCACAAGATCGTTGGTTTCCTTTTCAGACGTCCACTTGTTGGGATTGATCGTTGAATAATCGATATCTGCAAGGATCTTCTGAGTAAACTTAGCCTTTTTGGGAATGATCTCCTCCTTGAACTTATTGAATACCCCGTTGGACTGTTTGCCGCTCAGCAGCAGGGTGAGCTTATCAAGGAGTTTTGCTTTCAGGGCGTCGGAATCTTTTTTGAAGTCCTTTTCCAGTTTCACCAGGTCATCTTTCTCCTTGGTACGGGCTTTCCGGTCCTTGATCACCCGTGAGAACAGTTTTTTCTCGATCACTACACCCTGCATGGAAGGAGGAGCCTTGAGCGAGGCGTCTTTCACGTCGCCGGCCTTATCGCCGAAAATGGCCCGGAGGAGCTTTTCTTCAGGTGTTGGATCACTCTCCCCCTTGGGGGTTATCTTGCCGATCAAAATGTCGCCTTCCTTCACTTCGGCGCCAATACGGATCAGTCCGTTCTCATCCAGGTCCTTTGTCGCTTCGGAGCTGACATTGGGAATGTCGTTGGTGAGCTCTTCGATACCGCGTTTGGTATCCCTTACCTCCAGGGTGAATTCCTCAATATGGACGCTGGTGAAGATATCCTCCTTTACGATGCGCTCAGATACCACGATGGCATCTTCAAAGTTATACCCTTTCCAGGGCATGAAGGCGACCATCAGGTTTCGTCCCAGGGCCAGCTCTCCGTTCTTTGTGGCATAGCCCTCACACAGCACCTGTCCTTTCACAACTTTTTCCCCTTTGCTTACAATGGGCCTGAGATTGACGCACGTATTCTGGTTGGTCCGTGTGAACTTCATCAGTTGGTAGCGCTTGATGTCATCGTCGAAGCTGGTCAGACGGTCTTCCTCGGCGCGATTATACCGGATGAGGATTTCTCTGGCATCCACGAATTCGACCACTCCATCCCCTTCGGCATGGATGAGTGTCCGGCTGTCGCGTGCCACCTGCTCCTCGATCCCTGTACCTACGATAGCAACCTCGGGATTGAGCAGCGGGACAGCCTGCCGCATCATGTTTGATCCCATTAGTGCCCTGTTGGCGTCGTCATGTTCCAGAAATGGGATCAGGGAGGCGGCAATGGAAGCGATCTGGTTGGTCGCCACGTCGATCATACCCACCTTCTGATTGTCGATGTAAGGATAATCAGCCAGGTAACGTGCCTTAATCTTTTCTTCGCTGAAGTTCCCGTCCTGATCCAGCGGGGCGCTGGCATGAGCGATGTTGATACTTTCCTCCTCTTCTGCACTCAGGTACACCGGTGGCTCGTCGATCATCACCTTTCCTTCGACCACGCGTCGGTAAGGTGTCTCGATGAATCCCAGGTGGTTGATCTTGGCGTAAACGCACAGGGAAGAGATCAGGCCGATATTCGGCCCTTCCGGTGTTTCGATCGTGCACAGGCGCCCGTAATGAGTATAATGAACGTCACGCACCTCGAAGCCTGCACGGTCCCTGGAAAGACCTCCGGGCCCCAGTGCCGACACCCTCCGCTTGTGCGTCAGCTCCGATAGCGGATTGGTCTGATCCATGAACTGGGAAAGCTGATTGGTGCCAAAGAAGGAGTTGATGACAGAGGACAGGGTTTTGGCGTTGATCAGGTCTGTCGGGGTGAACACTTCATTGTCCCTGACATTCATCCGTTCGCGGATGGTCCGTGCCATCCTGGCCAGGCCTACGCCAAACTGGTTATAGAGCTGCTCACCTACGGTCCTGACACGGCGGTTGCTGAGGTGGTCGATATCATCGACCTCCGTCTTGGAATTGGCCAGCTCGATCAGATACTTGATGATCGAAATGATGTCTTCCTTCGTCAGCACCTTCACCTCCAGGGGAGTGTCGAGTCTGAGCTTCTTATTGATACGGTAGCGTCCCACATCGCCAAGGTCGTAGCGTTTGTCGCTAAAGAACAGCTTGTCGATGATTCCGCGGGCCGTTTCCTCATCGGGAGGCTCCGCGTTGCGCAACTGCCTGTAGATGAATTCCACCGCCTCCTTCTCAGAATTGGCGGTATCTTTCTGCAGGGTATTGAAGATGATCGAGAAGTCGATGGCGTCTCCCTCCTCCTTATGCAGGAGGATGGTCTTGATCCCGGCATCGATGATCTGGTCAACATGCTTGTTTTCCAGAATTGTTTCCCGCTCGATGATCACTTCCGTACGTTCGATGGAAACTACCTCACCGGTGTCTTCATCCACAAAATCCTCGATCCAGGCCCTGACGACACGTGCAGCAAGCCTGCGGCCAATGTATTTCTTCAGTGCCGAGCGGCTGACCTTGATTTCCTGTGCCAGGTCGAAGATCTCCAGGATGTCTTTGTCCGTCTCAAACCCGATGGCCCGGAGCAGCGTGGTCACCGGCAACTTCTTTTTACGGTCGATGTAAGCGTACATCACGTTGTTGATGTCGGTGGTGAACTCCATCCAGGATCCCTTGAACGGGATGATCCTGGCTGAAAACAGCTGCTGTCCGTTGGCGTGGAAACTGGTTCCGAAGAAGACCCCGGGGGAGCGGTGAAGCTGTGAAACAACTACACGCTCTGCTCCGTTGATGATGAAGGTTCCCTTGGGAGTCATGTAGGGGATCATGCCCAGGTACACGTCCTGGATGATCGTCTCAAAATCCTCATGCTCGGGATCCGTACAATAAAGCTTCAGTTTTGCCTTCAGTGGCACACTGTAAGTCAGCCCTCTTTCGATGCACTCATCGATGGAGTATCGTGGAGGATCGATGAAATAGTCAAGGAATTCCAGAACAAAATTGTTCCGGGCATCCGTGATTGGGAAATTTTCGGCAAAGACCTGGTATAGGCCCTCACCGGCCCGGTCCTCAGGATTGGTCTCCAGCTGGAAAAAGTCCCGGAAGGACTTCAACTGAACGTCAAGAAAATCGGGATATTCTGCTTTGAGTCGTGCCGTGCCGAAATTGACTCGTTGGATATTTTCTAAGACCAAGGTTATATGATTTTAAACCTGCTCTTCACAGGATGAGGTTAATGAATTATGTGGAAAAATATCTTGAGTGAACAGGGGTAACAGGTCCTTCCGGAAACTGGGAAGAAACCTGTCACTCCATGATGTCAACAGTATATATTGTCCTACTTAATTTCAACCTCAGCTCCGGCTTCTTCCAATTGTTTCTTGAGGGCTTCAGCTTCATCTCTTGTGACGCCTTCTTTGATTGCTTTCGGAGCAGCATCCACTAATTCCTTGGCTTCTTTCAATCCGAGACTTGTCAGTTCCTTCACCAGTTTCACGACTGCCAGCTTCGACTGGCCGGGGTGTTTGATGACGACATCAAAACTGGTCTTTTCTTCTTCAGCTGGTGCTACAGCGGCTGAGGAGGCTCCGGGAGCGGCTACAACAGCAGCGGCGGCTGCTGGTTCAATACCATATTGTTCTTTGAGGATCTGTGCCAGTTCGTTGACCTCTTTCACGGTCAGGTTCACCAATTGCTCTGCAAACACTTTTAAATCTGCCATTTTGTTCAATTTTAATTGTTCCTAAACTTTTTAATTTGGCGTAACAGTATATTATTGCTAGGATATTCGTTATTCCTTTTCCGACATGGTCTTGAGGATCCCTGCCAGTTTGCGCGAGGGAGACTGCAAGGCGCTGATCACATTGCGTGCGGGTGACTGCAGCAGGAAGATCAGATCTCCGACCATCTCGTTCTTGGTTTTGAGGGACTCCAGAAATCCAAGCTGGTCATCGCCTATGTAGATCATCTCTTCGACGAAAGCTCCCTTGAGGACCGGCCGGTCACTGG
The DNA here is from genome assembly GCA_028716265.1 of Bacteroidales bacterium. Classification (GTDB taxonomy): domain Bacteria; phylum Bacteroidota; class Bacteroidia; order Bacteroidales; family JAGONC01; genus JAGONC01. The sequence continues at coordinate 17,279 of JAQUQD010000044.1, forward strand.
TACTTCGGAATTCACTGATCAGTCTGGCCGGTACGCTTCCAACCTCCGATATCATCAGGGAGGTGTTACCTTTTAAGATAGGATACAATCCGCTGAAATCCTTGTCCACCTTTTCCATCGCTTTTTTAAGCAATGTGTTTTTTACCATCATCAGTTTGACGTTCCGTTTGAAACAGAGTCTTCTCAGGTCGGAAGTCTTTACTGAATTCAGATTGGATATATCCGTCAGGTAGATCGTGTTGTTCACCCTCAGCTGTTCAGCCAGCATATCAATCAGTTGGTTTTTCTCTGCAGTTGTCATGATATCGTTTTCCTTTTTCTGTTTCTCACTCCATGCGGGATTACATCGTTACGGATTTCTGGTCCACCTTCACGCCGGGACTCATGGTGCTCGACATATGGATACTTTTAATATACGTACCCTTTGCAGAAGCAGGTTTGAGTTTGACGATGGTTTGGATGAGCTCGCGTGCATTTTCTGCCAGCATTTCATCGGTGAAGGTGACTTTTCCAATGGCAGCGTGAACGATGCCATATTTGTCAACCTTGAAGTCGATCTTTCCCGCTTTGACCTCGGAGACTGCTTTCCCGATGTCCATGGTCACTGTTCCGGATTTGGGATTGGGCATAAGCCCTCTGGGGCCGAGTATCTTTCCCAGTTTTCCCACTTTGGCCATCACGGTGGGCATGGTGATGACCACATCGATGTCGGTCCAGCCGCCTTCGATTTTTTTGATATATTCGTCCAGTCCGATGTAATCTGCACCGGCTTCTTTGGCTTCGTCTTCCTTGTCAGGTGTGCAAAGTACCAGGACGCGTTTGGTCTTTCCTGTGCCGTGAGGCAGTGTCACGGTGCCTCGCACCATTTGATTGGCTTTTCTTGGATCAACCCCCAGACGAACATCCATATCCACGGAGGCGTCAAACTTCGTCGTGGTGATGTCCTTTATCACTTTTGCCGCATCCTGAAGAGGAAAAGCAACTCTTCTGTCGTACTTGCCCAGTGCGGTCTTTCGGTTCTTCGTTACTTGTGCCATTACCTGTAAAGTATTTCGTTATCGTGCTCCTAATCATTGAGGGCGAAAGGAGGATTCCCCTTGACTTCAATGCCCATACTTCTTGCCGAGCCTGCTACCATTCGCATGGCAGACTCGATCGTAAACGCATTGAGGTCCCCCATTTTGTCTTCTGCGATAATCTTGATCTGATCCCAGGTCACCGTCGCCACTTTATTGCGGTTGGGTTCGGCTGATCCTTTCTGGGTCTTGGTAGCTTCCATCAACTGCACTGCAACGGGCGGGGACTTTACAATGAAATTGAATGATTTGTCCCTGAATACCGTGATGACCACAGGAAGCAGCTTTCCCGCCTTATCCTGTGTACGGGCGTTGAACTGCTTGCAAAACTCCATGATGTTCACCCCTTTTGACCCCAGTGCCGGTCCGACGGGTGGAGAGGGGTTTGCTGCGCCTCCCTTGATCTGGAGCTTAATGATTCCACTGACTTCTTTTGCCATATAGCTTATACAAAGATTAAATTACTGTTCTTTTTCCACCTGCATGAATCCCAGCTCCAGGGGGGTCTTTCGTCCGAAGATCTTAACCATCACCTTGAGCTTTTTCTTCTCTTCATTGATCTCTTCGATGACTCCGCTGAAGCTGTTAAACGGTCCATCGATGACCGTCACATTTTCGCCAATGATAAAGGGGACGCTCATTTCCTCGCCCATTTCTGAAAGTTCATCCACTTTACCCAAAATGCGTTTCACTTCCGCGGGTCGGAGCGGATGAGGTTCACCCTTTGTTCCCAGGAATCCCAAAACGCCGGGCACATTGCGGAGGATATGCGGTACTTCCCCTACCAGGGCTGCTTCCACCAGTACATAGCCTGGAAAATAATTCCTCTCCTTGCTGATCTTTTTACCTTTTCTTACCTGGTAAACTTTTTCAGTCGGAATTAATACCTGTGATATATAGTCCTGCAGTTTCAGCCGGCTGATTTCGCTTTCGATGTATTGCTTCACCTTCTTCTCATTCCCGCTGATTGCCCTGATGACATACCATTTTTTTTCCTGTTCACTCATAGAGATTCCCTGGTGTTGAATAAATGGCAGTTAACTAGATGAGGTCAAAGGATTAAAAGAGCCTGTAAAACTGTTTGAGAATGTTTTCAAAGGAGATATCCATTAAAAACACGACCAAAGCAATAATGAGGGAAGCGACAAATACGACCAGAGCACTACCCTGAAGTTCCTTATAGGTAGGCCAGGAAACCTTATGCATCAGTTCATCATAGCTTTCCTTAACGTATTCTTTAATTTTTAACCGTGCCATCTTTACTGTTTTATTTGCACGGGTGGTAGGACTCGAACCTACAGCCAATGGTTTTGGAGACCACTACTCTGCCAATTGAGCTACACCCGTTCATGTTAGTCATCAAACAGGGTAATTCCCCCATTTCGGGGGAATGCCCTGTCCTGTTTTTTATGTACGATCCCAGATTATTCAAGGATTTCTGTTACCTGGCCTGCTCCGACGGTTCTGCCACCTTCGCGGATAGCAAACCGCAGACCTTTGCTCATGGCGATCTCAGAGATCAGTTTTACCTCGATAGTGATGTTATCTCCGGGCATGACCATTTCCACGCCTTCGGGCATAATGATCTCACCTGTTACGTCAGTGGTCCTGAAGAAAAACTGAGGACGGTACCGGTTGTGGAAGGGTGTATGACGTCCACCTTCTTCTTTTTTGAGGATATACACCTTTCCCATGAAATGTTTATGGGGAGTGACGGATCCGGGTTTGGCAACCACCATCCCGCGGCGGATCTCATCCTTGTCAATGCCTCTGAGCAAAAGCCCGGCGTTGTCGCCGGCTTCCCCTTCATCGAGGATCTTGCGGAACATTTCCACACCGGTCACCACGGACTTCAGTTTTTCAGCTCCCATCCCGATGATCTCAACCGGGTCGTTCACCTTGATGATCCCTGTTTCGATCCTGCCGGTGGCCACCGTGCCGCGTCCGGTGATGGAGAACACGTCTTCAACGGGCATGAGGAACGGTTTTTCCTTATCACGCTGGGGCAGGGGCACCCAGGTATCGCATGCTTCCATCAGTTCCCAGATCTTCTCAACCCACTTGGGTTCCTTGTTCAGGGCACCGAGTGCCGAGCCGCGGATAATGGGTGTGTTGTCGCCGTCATATTCATAGAATGTAAGAAGGTCTCTCACTTCCATTTCAACCAGGTCAAGCAACTCCTCATCGTCGACCATATCCACTTTGCTCATGAAAACGACAATACGCGGAACACCAACCTGGCGGGCCAGCAGGATATGCTCCCGCGTCTGGGGCATCGGACCGTCAGTAGCCGCAACAACCAGGATAGCTCCATCCATTTGTGCAGCACCAGTAACCATGTTCTTGATGTAGTCAGCATGGCCCGGACAGTCCACATGGGCATAGTGCCTGGTTGCTGTTTGATATTCAACGTGCGATGTATTGATGGTAATTCCCCTTTCTTTTTCTTCCGGGGCATTATCAATTTCATCAAAGGATTTAAAAACAGCCAGTCCCTTTTCCGCCAGGTTCAGAGTAATGGCAGCGGTAAGAGTCGTTTTGCCATGGTCAATGTGGCCAATGGTTCCAATGTTCACGTGAGGTTTGGTACGCGCAAATTTTTCTTTTGCCATGATTAAAAATTATTAAATTTAAGTTTAATGATTACGTTTCATCATCCTGATCTGAGCCAATGACGGGATTTGAACCCGTGACCCCGTCCTTACCAAGGACGTGCTCTACCAACTGAGCTACATCGGCGTTACCTGGAGCGGAAAACGGGGCTCGAACCCGCTACCTACAGCTTGGAAGGCTGTCGCTCTGCCAAATGAGCTATTTCCGCGAGACGGGTGTGAGTGTCGATCTGTGTGTGGGCGTGGGGAGAGGAGGATTCGAACCTCCGAAGGCATCGCCAACAGATTTACAGTCTGCCCCATTTGACCGCTCTGGAATCTCCCCGAGGCGGGTGTGAGTGTGTGGGTGTGGGTGTGGAAGTTTGATTTCAAAGAACGACGATATCAGAAGTCAGGATTAGAATAATGATATCGTATGATGAGCCGATGGACGGACTCGGACCGCCGACCGGCTGATTACAAATCAGCTGCTCTACCAGCTGAGCTACATCGGCTAATCAATTTTTTTAGCGCGCAAAATTAAGCAAAATATTAATAAAAAAAGCAGCCCTTTGAAAAAAGGACTGCAAATTTATGAACAATTCAAGTACCAACCAAAGAAAAACGCAATTTTTGTCGTTTTTTACATACGATCTGTCATCTCCTCCGTACCTTATCCTTGTGCTTACTCAACTGTCTTCTCAACGCTTCCACAGCGATATCCGTCGCCTCTTCAAAGGTCTTGCACTGCTTTCGGGCGAACAGATCATTCCCCGGTATGACCAGACGAATCTCCGTGATCTTGTTCTCCTGCGTATCTGACTTGTCCAGCCGCAAGGTCACCTCACCGGAGATCACCCCGTCAAAGATCCCTGATAACTTGGAAACCCGGTCGCTGATAAAAACCTCCAGCTTGCGATCAGTCTTGAAATGAACAGATTGAATGTTAACGTTCATATGCTACCTCCTTTTTTATGCTCGCGGATGAGCCTGGTTATAGATCTTTTTAAGCTTCTCGATCGTATTGTGTGTGTATATCTGTGTTGCCGAGAGATTGGCATGACCCAGCAATTCCTTGACGGCATTCAGGTCGGCCCCTTCGTTCAGCAAATGGGTGGCAAAAGTGTGCCTCAAAACATGCGGACTTTTCTTCTTGAGCGTGGTGACGACTTCCAGGTAACGGACGACCACACTGTAGATCAGCCTGGGGTAGCACTTCTTCCCTTTATTGGTAACAATCAGCCAGGCTTCATTGTTCAACGCCGGGAACTCTTTTTTTCGCAGGTCGATGTACGCAGCCAAAAACGTGATGACTTGGGCAGCAACCGGAATGATCCTTTCCTTGTTCCTTTTACCCAGCACTTTGATCTGCAAACGGCTGAAGTCGATGTCGGAATCCTTCAGGTGGATCATCTCCGACAACCGCATGCCGGTTGCATACAGCAGCTCTAGGATCAACCGGTCCCGCATTCCCGGAAAGCCCCCGCCAAAATCGACGTCGTGAAACAAGGTTTCCATCTTCGCTTTTTCCACAAAAACCGGAAGTTTTTGAGGGTTCTTTGGTGAGATGACCTTCAGGAGCGGATTTTCTTCAAGAATCCCTTCCTTCATCAGAAAATGGTAGTATGAACGCAATGTGCTCAGCTTGCGGTTGATCGATCGCGGACTGACACGGATGTCCATCAGGCTGACCAGCCAGGAACGGATCACCTGGTGATCCACCTGCAGGATGTCGTTCAATCCGTACTGGGCCTCCATAAAGGCATAAAACTGATCAAGATCGGTCTGGTAAGCTATGATGGTGTGATGAGAATACCTTTTCTCGTACCGGATATAATCAATGAATCTCGCCCTCAACATCAAAAAAAGAAGAAATTTTGTCCCTGCCTCTTAATAACGTTAAAAGTATGCAAAAAATATGTAAAAAACAAAATTTATTGAAAAAAAAAAGGCATCGCGTCGCGATGCCTTCCCCAAGATTATTCCTGTTGCTGTTGAAGCTGTTGAATGAAGATGGCTTTCAACCTCTCCTGCCGCTTGAGGACCGATGGTTTGGAAAATTTCTGCCTCTCGCGCAATTCCTTTACCACGCCGGTCTTTTCAAATTTACGCTTCAGTTTTTTTAATGCCCGGTCGATGCTTTCACCTTCTTTAACAGGTACAATGATCATAAAAATACGCTCTCTTTCTTGATTAAGTAATGAATACTAACGTTCTTTTTTATTTTGGGCTGCAAAGATATGGAATGTTTCTTTAATGGCAAAGTTTATTATCGTAATTTTTTGTTTCAAGTTACAGGTTGCAGGTGCAGGTTGTAACCTGCACCTGCAACCTGTAACCATACCAAGTCAAATTCATTTGATCTCCTTGCACAGGGTGTGTATACCGCCCTGAAGCAAAAGGTTTTGGACCGAAAGGAGATAAGGAAGCAGATGGATCCCATCGGCATTCCTCTGGATAAATTCCACATTGACAGCCGTATCGAATCCAAGCGTGTGCATCCTGTCTTTCATGGCCAAAACCGGAATGGTTGTTCTTCATGGGGATTCTCCAAATATTATACAATTCATATACATATCAAAGATAATGAAAAATTAGTAAATTGCGCATATTTACAGTCCGACTATTTGCTGAAGGTATCGAAATCATGTATATTTATTGCCGGACATTTCTAATTATCCAATTATGAGACCGTTGTTATTTTACTTTATCACATTAATGTTATTAATGTGCACTGCAGGCATCCATGCTTCTTCATCAGAGGTGGCTGAATCATCAAATCTTAGTGAATCTGCCTCTTATGTTCCGGATCTTCCGGGCGCACCCCAGGATGCAGGAGGCTTTCTTTGTGGCGATGTGAACGAGGACGGACTGGTCAATGTGCTGGACATCATCTCCATGGTCAATTACATCATGGGCAGCAATCCCAGTCCGTTCAATATGGATGCAGCCGATATAAATGCTGATGAAGGGATCAACGTACTGGATATCATTGCCCTGGTGAACATCATCATGCAGGTGCCGGGGATTCCATGTGGATGTGTGGCACCGGTGCTTTATGAAGGACAGACATATGCCACGGTGCAGATCGGTGACCAATGCTGGCTCAGGGAGAACTTGAATGTAGGGATAAAGATCAATAGCACCCAAGGAGGTTATCAGCAGCAGGATAATGGAACCATTGAGAAGTACTGTTACAACAACGATGAAGCCAATTGTGCTATTTATGGTGGACTGTACGAATGGCCGGAGGCGATGCAGTATGTAACAACCGAAAGCGTACAAGGTATATGTCCTGCGGGCTGGCATATTGCTACAGATAATGAATGGAAGATACTGGAAGGTACAGTTGACAGCCAATACCCTGTTGGAGATCCTGAGTGGGATGGTGCAGGATGGCGAGGCTATGATGCGGGTGGCAACCTTAAAGAGGCAGGAACCTCACATTGGTTTTCGCCCAATACAGGCGCTACCAATTCCAGCGGTTTCACAGGTCTTCCGGGGGGCATCCGCAGCTACAACAGTGGGAGCTTTTACAACCTTGGCGCCTACGGTCACTTCTGGTCTTCCTCGCAGTACAGCACGATCATCGCGTGGTACCGGAGCCTGTACTACAGCAACGCCAGTGTGAACCGGAACTACAGCTACAAGGACTACGGATTTTCGGTGCGCTGCCTCAAGGGCTGCTGGCCACAGCCCGACCAGGCCAATGCAGGCCCGGATCAGTTGGATGTGCCGGGAACATCCGTTATGCTGGCTGCTAATATACCTGCCTTTGGTTCTGGGGTATGGTCAATCGTCAGCGGAACGGGCGGGACCTTTGTGGATCCCTGGAGCCCGACAGCCGAGTTCCAGGGTATTGCTGGCAATGAATATAACCTATCGTGGACCATCACCACCCAATGCGGAAGCTCTTCGGATCAGGTACAGATCAGCTTTGCTGCCGGATTTTCCTGTGGTAATGATCTGGTCTATGAGGGGCAATCCTATGCAACAGTTCAGATTGGCACACAGTGCTGGATGGCGGAGAACCTGAACGTAGGATTAATGATCATCAGTACTTCGGGGGGATTTCAGCAGACAGATAATGACATCATTGAGCGATATTGCTATGAAAATGATCCCACCTATTGTGATACTTATGGCGGATTGTATGAATGGCCGGAGGTGATGCAGTATATGACCACGGAAGGAGCCCAGGGCATTTGTCCGGCAGGCTGGCATATACCCACGGATAATGAGTGGAAAATACTGGAAGGAACGGTTGACAGCAAGTATGGCGTTGGAAGTCCCGAGTGGGATAAAACAAGCTGGAGAGGGTTGGACGCAGGAGGCAATCTCAAAGAAGCAGGAACGGTACACTGGATTGATCCGAATGAGGGTGCCACCAATTCCAGTGGATTCACCGGCCTTCCGGCGGGTAACCGCAGCTACGCCCGGCTGGGCTTCGAACTTCTAGGTTATTACAGTTACTTCTGGACTTCCTCGCAGTACGATACCGACAATGCGTGGACCCGTTACCTGTACTTCAACTCCGCCTATTCATACAGGGAACCCGACTATACCGACCTCGGATTTTCGGTCAGGTGCCTGAAGGACGATTGATTGATGACTCGAGTGATGAGTATCCTTTTGTAAATCTGAAATCACTTTAACATAGGGGCCTTAGATAATCTCAGGGTCTTAACTGAATGTCTGTGATGGTCTAATCTCCCTGGACAATATTTTATATTATTATCAGTGTGTATGTTAAAAGAGGGAGGGCCGGGGGGGAGACTCATAACTCGCTTATTTTGTTGATAACTTACGCTACCTTTCTGTAAACGAGTTCTGGCGGGTAATCCCCGATGGCAGAATGCCCTCTTCTCTCATTGTAATAGTGGATAAACCAGTCACAAACCTGATGAAGATCATGGCCTGTTTCCGGATGCTCCAGGTAAATCCGCTCGTACTTGATGGTTCGGAAAAACCGTTCTATGTGTGCATTATCAGTAGCCCTTCCCTTTCCATCCATGGAAATTTTCACCGTCTCAAGACTTTTGACATAGTCCACATAATCATCCGAAGTGAACTGGCTACCCTGGTCTGAATTGATGATCCCCGGTTTGCCATCAGCTCACATTGATTACAAATGCTCCTTGCTCCTTCATCCCTGTCTATCAATGCCTTGCGTATATCCAACGGAGTCATAGTAGCTTTTTTTTTAACCAGGCATTATCCACCGTAAGCTGTCCGATCTGGTGTACAAGCTCGTCGTTCTCCTTTTTCAGGTTCTTGATCTGCTCGGACTCGTCCCTGACCGTACCGAATACCTTCCCGGCATTCGACAGAAACTCTTTCTTCCAGAGACTAATCAGGTTGGGATGCACCTGGTACATTTGTGCCAGTTCTGAAATGGTCTTGATTTCCTTAATCGCTTCAATAGCCACTTTGGCTTTGAAATCTGGGCTAAATGTTCTTCTTGATTTTTTCATGGGACAAAAAATTTAAAGGTATTAATTTTCTGTCCAGTTTTTTTAGACCACTACAGTATAATTCAGCAAGACTGTTTCGCCTGTGCCTGGAACAGTCCACTCGTACTCGGGTGAGGAAATTCGTTCCACAGTGCCAGGTAATTCGGTGCCGATGAGTCTCTGGCAGGTTGCCTCGTTGAACGTGGAAACGATCGACGCTTTCTTGGCTGTGGCGTAGAAATTTCCGGTGGCGCCGGATTGGAGAATTTCAATCTCTCCTTCCACAAGGAGTGAATAAAATGTCTCGCCTGCAGCATTCACGCGCTGCTTGTAATCAATAATCTGTACCATGATGTTGGAGATTAAAGTATTGATAAATCGAGGGCGGGGCTTTTCCCCGCCGAGGCTTCGCCAGGGGCTACTGGCAAGATGATCAGCGCACTTAAATGGTCAGTACTCTTAGGAAAATTATAAAATAAAATTTCTGCTGCAAGTCGATGGAGCGCCTGTCATCGAAGTTAGCGGACTGTAAGGTCAGGGGGCGAACCTGCTTCTCCCTTCACTTCCCCTTACCCTTGTTTCCTCCGGTACCTCCCCTCTCATTACTTTCGTAAAATTGGTGGACAATTCTCTTGCTGTGTCAATCTAGATCCTGTTATCATTGATATTTCACTTGTAACTTTATGTTTAACAATTACATACTAAAAGGGTGTTCCTTCACGAGCATTGTACGATTAAATATCTGCTCTAATACTTGCATAAACTACTAAATTGATGTATATTCACTACCTATTCACCCCAGATTCTCTAA
>JAQUQD010000045.1 GCA_028716265.1 Bacteroidales bacterium
GGTTTACTGTGGCGGACTGACCCCGGATCAGGGTCGTGCCGGGCGAAACCACCATGGCGGAATACAGTTCGATATCGTTGGGATTGACCACAACCATTTCTATTAGATTATAGTATCCAATGCTTTCATTATCAGCAACCTGTACCCAGTTCCCGTCTGTGGGCCGATAGAAAGTCGCGATGTAATAGGTACCTGGCAGCATGCTGAGCAAGCCGTCGCTGGCAAACTCCAGATCCCAATAGTAGCCTGCGTCCAGAGTATATCCCTCTTTGATCTCCACGAAGTCGACAAACGCATAATCGCTGTCGAAAGCGGCCGCGCAAAAATCCCCGGTGAAGGTCTGTGTATCGTAGTTTCCGATGGCAGTGGAGATCGTGAAGGCCGACCCATAGCTGATAGAACTTTCTGATGGGACAAGGTTCGCATAGAGTGCGAGGTCATAAAATTCAGCTCCACCGCCGCCACCACCGCCGCCATTATCCGGTGCTTCGATGCCGATGACCGCCTGGTGCCCGCTGTTGAATCCCCCGTTACCGCCGCCGATGCCTATGCCATCCGGGTCCAATGAGTTGATATGGAAATATCCGTCATATGCGCCGCCCCAACCCCAGTTAAAATGAAAATAACCATTATTGTCATATCCGTCACAGACGAATGCATGTCCGCCTCCCGACCCAAAGCCGGCATACAGGATCGGCCTGCCGGCATCCAGCTCCCCTTTCAGGAGGTTCACCCAGTTGGATTCGCTGTAATTCGCACGCTGAACGCCCTGCAGCGATGTTTTGTACCCGAAGTAGGTCTTCAGGGCATATTCCGCACAATGCTCTACGGGGCTCTGGGCCGAGATGACGTACGCTCCGCTGGAGTTGGGGCTGTAATCCATGTCCACCCCCACGCCGCAGTGAAACATCAGGGTCGCTACAGCATTGTTGGGGCCGCTTACCTGGTTGGGCATCGAGCTCCATTCATACGTGGTGCTGGCAAAATTCGCAGATATTGTCCCGTAGTTGGAGTGATTATACGAGTGAAACCCGGTTCCCATTTCAGGAAAATCCCAGTATTTCATGATCTGTACCATGGCGGTAGCCACGCATCCCGAGACCGAACTGCCCGGGCAAAGGGCATTGTAATACGGAACCTGGTTCCATTTGGTCTGCACCAGCGGATTGACGGCCGCTGGGCTCCTCAAAACCAGTGCTGTGGAACCACTGGTGTACCGGTTCCACTCCTGTTGAATCGCATCTGTTGTAACAATCAGATTATCAATAATATATCTTATCTGATCCGTATAGCCCTCCAGCCATTTCCTGACATTGGCCGGAATATGGCCCGGATCGAAACTGCTCTCCCCCGAATAGCCGAGGATGGGTGTGACGGCATCATCGCCTACAACGATAACGAATCCCTGTGGTTCGGCGTTGAAGACGTAGAAAAGGACATTCTGCTGGCGGAAGTCTGTCGAAGTGACAGAATAAGAAGTGGATCGGTAGACCAGTTTCAGGTCGGTGGCAGGCTGGAGCAAGGAAGGACCGGCGGTGCTGGTCAGAAAATTTTGTCCTGCTTTTCTGGCGGTGTTTTCGTCAACATGAGTGGCGAAAGCAGAAGCAACTAAGAAAAGAATACCGGAAAGTAATACAAATTGCTTCATGGTGTAATGGCATTAACGATTAACCTTATTGCAAACGAAAAAAGTACGTCATACCAAAGATAGAACTATTTTATTAAAAACCACGGAGTGCACGGAGGATTCACGGAGAGCACGGAGATGTAAAGATACATCATTATTCTCCGTGTTCTCCGTGGTTAATCCTGAATTTGAAGTGGTCGTTACTGATAAAGCAAATTATTCAGTCTGAATCCTGATATCAATATCCCGGATTCTGGACCGCGTTGGAGTTATTCCGCATCTCGCTGTCTGGAATGGGATACAGTTCATGTTTCCCTGCCACAAATCCAAACTCACCCAGCACCTCGTCTGCCATTCCCCACCGGATCAGGTCAAGGAACCTGACCCCTTCAAAGCACAGCTCCATCTGGCGTTCTTTTACGATCGCCTGAAAGATGTCTCCCTGAAAGGGGTCCAGGTTGGCCCTGTTCCGTACCCGGTTCAGGTACTGAGCCGCCTTTTCGTCGTTGCCGGCACGGTATTGCGCTTCTGCAGCCATCAGCAGTACATCGGCAAACCTCAGAAGGCGCAGGTTGCTGCCATAGTTGAACCGGGCGGTGGCGCCTTCCAGTTCGTTCGTCTCCGACGCCCAGGTGGTGTACTTGATCCGGATGTATCCGTCCCATCCCCATGCATCATCCTTCTTCCAGTTGCCGCCCATCGACTTGAGCTCAGCGAGGGAAATGACAGAGTAGGGTCTGCGCGTGACATCTCCTTCCTCGATGAACACCTGGTAAGAGCTTTCCCTGGGACAGTTGAATCCCCACCCTCCAATGATGCCACTGGAGCCGGGAACAAACCAGTCGGCCCGGGGACCGGTCAGCTGCCAGGTGATGTTGTTCTCCATCGCCCGGTTACCGCCCCACTGGAACGTAGTTTCGACATATCCCTCCGAGCTGACATAGTCTACCTCGAAAATGGATTCGATACCATATTCTGACTCTTTGAGAAATAGAGTCGCAAAGTTCTCCTGGAGATCGTACTCACCGGAAGTGATCACCTCTTCAAAGACCGTTGCTGCGTCCTGCCATTTTTCCTGGTAAAGAAGGGCTTTGCCAAGCAATGTCTGGGCAGCTCCGCGGGATGCCCTGAACACATCTTCAGGGGCGTATTCACTTTTCAGGGGAAGAACGGCGATGGCTTCATTCAGATCGGTCTCGATCTGCTGATAGATCGCATCAGCAGAGGCAAAGGGCTGCCCGTACTCACTGGGAGCCAATTCGTTGAGGATCAATGGTCCCGTTCCGAACATGCTCACGATTTCAAAATAATACCAGGCACGAAGAAACTTGGCTTCAGCGATGATCTGTTTCCGGACATCGGTTTCGGGCTGAACACGCTGGATCACCTTGTTCGCCCGGTAGATCCCGAAATAATTCGACTGCCAGGTGGCCGTGATGGTTGCGTTGCTTGAGCCGTAGTTAAAGAAATCCAGTTCCTGCAGCGGTGGCTGGTCGCCGGAATTTTCACCGCCCACATTGGATTCGTCCGACGGGAACGTCTTTACAAGGTAAGCACTATTCCAGTCGCGCGCATGCATCCACTGAAGGATGTCGTAGGCTGCCATGATGGCTTTGGTGGCGTCTTCATCAGTCTTGTAGAACTGGTCTTCCGTCAACTTGCCGATGGGATCAACATCCAGAAAGTCCTTTGAGCACGAAGTGATCGCCAAAAGGATCACAAGGATGACACTTGATTTATGTAAGTATTTCATAATATGATTAATAATTAATGATTAATGATCTTTAATTGATTTTGGCATCTATAGCGAAACACCGGTTAAAGAGCAAATGTCAGTCCGAACAGCAGCTTGCGTGCAGGAGGGTACTTCCCCCGGTCGATGCCCTGGCTGTTGTCGCGTCCTGTTCCGGCGCTGGGATCCATGCCCGGGTAGCTGGTGATGGTAAAATAATCCTCCAGCGACACATAGAGCCGGAGGTCCTGGAACTTCATTTTACCGAGCAGACTTTTCGGAAGTGTATAGCCCAGCTGGATCTGCTTGACCCTCATGTAATCCCCTTTGTAAATCAGCAGGTCACTGTTGTAAAGGTATGGGCTCGACATTTCCGGACGTGGCCTTTCATTGGTACTGCCCTCCCCGGTCCACCTGTCATCATACCAGAACTGGGGCCTGTTGGATGTGGACCTGTCGTAACGGTTCCACCCGAGAAGCACGTCATGACCATGGACACCCTGGAAAAAGACGTTCAGGTCGAAACCGAAATATTTCAGGTTGACCATGGCGCCCCAGAGGATGTTGGGATGGGGATCGCCTATGTAGACCTGGTCTTCGGAGTTGATCAGTTCATCCCCGTTGGTGTTCACCACGATGGGATCGCCCGGTTTGGGGTTGTAGCCTGACAGACCTCCATTGGCTTCCTTATAGGCATTGATCTCCTGCTGGTTCTGGAAGATACCGTCGGTCTGGTATCCACGGAAGTACCACACCGGCTGGTCCAGCTCGAACCAGGTTACCGTCCATCCTGTTCCCAGAGAGGCGCCCGACACACGGTCGAGCAGCGGGTTCAGGTAGGTGACCTTGTTGGTCATGTAGGTAAAGTTCAGGTTTACATCGTACTGAAAATCAGACTCATAATTTCTCAGGCCCGCTTCCAGTTCAATCCCTTTGTTCAATACATCCCCCGCATTGACAAAGGGAGCATCGTTACCCACGGAGGGAGGAGGCGTACCCGGAGTCAGCAGGTCGCGTGTTTTCTTGTTAAAGTAGTCGAAACCGAACGTCACACGGTTGTCCCACATGTACATATCCAAGCCAATGTCGAACTGTTCGCTGGTCGCCCATTTCAATTCAGGATTGGCCAGCAGGTCAGGTTCGGCACCGGTATAGTAACCACCGCTGGGTTTTGGATATTTGATACCCGAGGTGGTGATCAACGCCCTGAACTGATCCGGGCCAAGGCCGGAGAGCATCCCATTCTGTCCCCAGGAAGCCCTGATCTTCAGGAAGTTAATAAGATCCACGTTCCAGAAGTTCTCCCCGCTGACGATCCAGCCTGCGGATACCGACGGGAAATTGCCCCAGCGTGTGTCGGCGCCCAGCAGAGAGGTGCCGTCGCGACGGAGAATGAAATTCAGCAGGTAGCGGCTGCCATATTCGTAGGATAACCTGCCGTAATACGACACCAGCCTGTTGAGTTCATGGTTGCCGCTGAGCTGTCCATCAACCACCACATCCCCATGTTCGGCAAAGTCGTCGTCTTCGGCAAACATCGGTCCCGAAACGGTGGTGAGGTATTTATGCTGGTACTGTTGTGCCGAGGTACCGGCAATGACATTGACATGGTGCTTCTCACCGAAGGTGTTGTCGTAGGTGGCAAAATTCTCCCACAGCCAGGTTGACCAGTTGTTGTAGTTGTCCCTGACGGCGGTCTGGGTGTTCATATTTTCCGAGGAAAACCAGTAGGTGGGATACCAGGTGTGGTACAGCTGGTTGGCTACGTCGTTGCTAAGCCGTGTGGTGAACGAAAATCCTTTCCACACATCTCCTCCAAAAGTAGCAAAGATGTTGCCCATGATCTTGTCCTCTTTCGTATAACCTTTATTGATTTCCATTTTGGCAAGGGGGTTGGCGATCTCACCAAGGACATTATTGGAAGCCCCGTAATATTCTCCATCTTCATTTTGCACCAGTGTATATCCCGCATCGAGTACATCCTGAGCGAAGCCGGGAAGTTCTCCCTCAAACAGGGTGGGGGTCATCGGGTCCATCATCAGGCCCGACGAGACGATTCCCCCAAATTCGTCATCTTCGCCCAGTGCGCTCCTGTCAAAATGGGAAAAGGTAATGTTCGTTCCCACCTGCAGCCAGGGTTTCACCTGTTGAGCGATGTTGGTGCGCAGGGTGATGCGCTCGAAGTTGGATTTGTCGCCACCGATGACGCCATCCTGGTTCAGGTACGATCCGGATATAAAGTAGCTGGATTTATCGGTGGCACTGTTGAAGGCAATATGGTGTCTTTGCATGAATGCACCTTTAGTGATCTCATCCATCCAGTCGGTGTTGACGTTGTCGGCCGAAGGGTTTATTTTCACGCCGGCTTCCTTCATCCATTGGGTATAGCTTTTATCGTCCATGGGCTGCGTGTATCGTTCAATGCTCTGCGTGCCCAGTTGCATGTTGTAGGTGATCAGTCCCGTACCCGTGACCGTACCCGTTCTCTTGCTGCCTTTCCTGGTAGTGATCAGGACCACGCCGTTGGCTGCATCGGCACCATAGATGGCAGCTGAGGCCGCATCCTTAAGGACCTCCACGGATTCAATGTCGTAGGGCTCCAGGTTGTCAATATACCCGGTCCTGATCCCGTCGACGACATACAAGGGCTGGGCGCTTCCATTGGTTCCCACCCCACGGATGACGACTTTCATCCCGGACCCTGGTGAACCCGAGCTGTTGCTGATGTTTACACCGGCGATACGTCCCTGTAGAGCCTGGTTGATCGTTCCGGTCGGGATCTCCGTGATCTGTTCGCCATTGATCTTGGAAATGGCCCCGGTGACATTGGCCCGTTTCTGGGTACCATATCCAATCACCATGACCTCCTCCAGTTCAACCATACTCTCGATCAGCGTGATCTCGGCCACCTCCCCTGACCTCATTGTCTTTTCGAACGTGATGTAACCCACCATCGAAAAAACGAGATCAGCCGATGGTTCGGCCAGATAAAGGGTGAAACGACCGTCAATGTCGGTCACTGTCCCATTGGTCGTCCCTTTTTCGATCACATTCACGCCGGGCAACGACTCATTGAACTCATTCAGAACCGTACCCGAGTACTTGTACGCCTGCTGAGCCGACGCTGTAAACCAGATGCCCAGCAGGAACATCCCCGTGATCAGCAGGAACCTGTTGATCACGGCGTCCAGTTTGAACACATTGTAAATTTTTGCTCTCATAAATTCATGATTTGATTTAGTTTATATAATAATTCAACACGATAATGATTATCAATATATTATGAGTAAACAACTCATTCTACAAAGATACAGTAAGTCCCCGGACAATAATATCTGGCAATTTACATATAATCAGAATATCAGATTAATTTGGATCATTTTTTTAAATTCAATCATGCATTTCTTATTTTCCGTGTATTCTTACCCTCATGATTTCCAACATTATTTGTAATTTTGTGAAATAAAAAATTGACAGCCATGAACAGAATCATCATGTTTACACTAATCCTCCTTTCATCACACCTTTTTGCACAGGAGATCGACACCATTCGCCTTTATCCGCCGGATCTCAGCAGCGGCAAGCTGCTGATGCAGGCACTACAGGAACGGAAGAGTTCCAGGGCATTTGCTGACAGGGATCTCACGCTGGCCGAACTGTCCAATCTTGTCTGGGCTGCTAATGGCATCAACCGCACGGAGGAGGGCAAGCGCACGGCCCCCACAGCCAGGAACAGGCAGGAGCTGGACGTGTATGTTGTACTTCGTTCAGGCATTTACCTGTACGATGCGGTGAAAAGCCTTCTGATTCCCATTGCCGCAGGAGACTTCCGCGCCCAGGCCGGTGTGCAGGACTATGTAGCCACTGCACCGGTCAATCTGATCTTTGTATCGGATCTTGAAAAGCTGGGTGGAGATGCCGGCGACCAGGAATGTTCTTCCCGGATCAACGTGGGATATATTTCCCAGAATGTGTATCTCTACTGTGCTTCGGCCAATCTGGCCACGGTGGCCAGGGGATCGGTCAGGAAGGAGTCGTTATCCTCCACCATGAAGCTTCGTCCGGGGCAGATGATCATCCTGGCGCAGAGCGTCGGGTACCCGAAGGAATAACCATTAACGATTAACGAATTGAGGGAGAGGTGGAAGGAGAGGGAGATTTTAGAAAGGAAGGATGAGATGAGAGATGCATTGCTGACCGGCAAACGTCATTACGGAGTTCGTAATCAGGCCAGGGAAAGGGAGAGGGTCATCACGATCGTTTTCTGCATTGGATTCCTGATGCTGTTTCTGGTTTCATGCATGGAGCAGGCAGGCATTGATCCGCAGAAAGGAAATCGGCTGACGGGAAGAATCGTTTCAGTCATCGACGGTGATACGTATGATCTACTGGTCAAGGGGAATGGTACGGTACGGGTACGGATGCAGGGCATCGATGCGCCGGAAAGGGAGATGCCCTTTTACCGCGCTTCAAGGAATTATTTATCCGGGCTGTGCTTCGGCAAAAACGTGACGCTGGAGGTCACCGGAAGTGACAGCGGCGGACGGATACTTGGATTCACCTACCTTTAGGACGGACGCGAGCTGTGCCAGGAAGTGGTCCGGGCCGGGTACGCATGGCATTTTAAAAGATACGACTCTGATAAGGTCCTGTCAGACTTTGAAAAGGAAGCCCGGTTGGCAAAAAGAGGCCTCTGGGCTGATCCTGACCCTGTACCTCCATGGAAATATAGGCAGAAAATGAGAGAGAGCAGGGAAGAGTGATCGACACTCCATTTATCAATTGCCTTCCCCCGGAAAAACGAATCTACCTATCTCATCCTTCCTTTCTAAAATCTCCCTCTCCTTCTACCTCGTCAATCAATGATGGATATTCATTATCCACTTCCAGGCACTCAAATACCTTATTCAATGAGTCCTTGTTCTCTGAAAGCACAAAGAGCCTGTCATTGCCCGCCAATTTGGTTGAGCCTGAGGGTGTTAAGTATTTACTTTCCCTGACGATGAAAGAGATGTAGGATGTCTTGGGCAATCCCAGCTCAACGATCTTTTTACCCACGGCCGGGCACTTCTCCGGTATGAGGATCTCCGTCATGGCTGATTTAATGCTGTCGTACAATTCAATGTCGGAATGCGTGCGTGGTTTAAGCTTTTCAGGCAGCGTCAGGTGCAACCATTTGGCCACGACTGGCAGCGTAGTGCCCTGGATCAGCACAGAGGTGAGGGATATGAAAAAGACGATATTGAAGATCATGTTCGCTTTCTCTGCCCCGGCCAGCAGAGGATAAGTTGCAAACACGATCGGTACGGCCCCCCGGAGCCCTACCCACGAGATGAACCACCTGCTCCGGTTCTGTACATGAAAGGGGGTCAGGCAGAGGAAAACACTCACGGGTCTGGCGATAAACATAAGGAACAGTGAAATCAACAGGCCGATCACGATCACGGGAAAGACCTGACTGGGGAAGACCAGAAGTCCGAGGGTTAGGAACAAAACGATCTGCATCAGCCATGCAAAACTGTCGAACGACCTCAATATTTTATTTTTGTGGATCAATTCCCTGCTGCCAAGATAGACTGCCGCCAGATAAACAGCAAGAAAGCCATTGCCACCGACGAAATCCGTTGCGGAGAACGTAAAAAACATGATTGCGATGACCAAAACGATGTAAAGGCCCTCGTAATCGAGTTTTATTCGATTGATCACAAAGGCGCTGACCTTACCGAAGATCAGGCCAAGCATCCCGCCTGCCAGAAGCTGCATCAGAAAAACAAAAATGATCGATGCAGGATTGCTTTGCTGGCTGACGACCAGGCCAGTGAACATGATTGTCAGGACATATGCCATCGGATCATTGCTACCGCTCTCCAGCTCAAGAAGCGGCCGGAGGTTCCCTTTCAGGGCGAGCTTTTTTGAACGGAGGATGGAAAACACCGCGGCCGAATCGGTTGAGGATACTATGGATCCAAGTAAAAGCCCTTCAAGGAGAGAGAAATCCGTGACAGTCCAGACAAACAGTCCCACAAGAATGGCTGTCAGCATCACCCCCACGGTGGAAAGGGTGATGCCCTGCCAGAGGGAACTCTTTACCGATTGCCAGTCTGTGTCGAGTCCGCCTGAGAACAGGATGAAATTCAGGGCAACGATACCGATGAACTGGGCGGTTTTCGGATTATTGAAATACACTCCTCCGATCCCTTCCGAACCGGCAAGCATCCCTATGGCAAGGAAAAAGATCAGCACCGGCACACCCAGCCTGTATGAGGTTTTCCCTGCAAGAAGGGATATAAACAGGAGAATGGAGCCTATTAGCAGTATATTTTCCGTAGTCAGCGTCATAAGTCATCAGGATCGCCTATCGATGAGCGGTGGCAATTAACCCCATATTGAATCCAAGATATGTCTGGGTATCGGTTTCTCCCGCTGCCGGCGACCACATGAACCGGCTGTTGAAAGTGATTCCGATGTTCTTAGAAAGCCAGTAATTAATACCAGCTTCCGGAGCAAGGGTAAGGTGCCAGTTTTTACTGACCCGGGAGTATACGCCATAGTCGGTCACCTGGCTGATAAGGGAAGTGCCAAGGATGGCCCCGGCATAGAGCTCCATGCCGGAACGGGAGTAGAAGTAATACTTGAACGATCCATAGAAAGGATATACTGTGATGTATTTCCAGGCTTGCGTCCACATGGTCAGTTCATCGGGTAAGCCATCCTCAGGACCATAGACATCGTAATCCAGCTCCTGATAAAATCCGTTCCAGGCAAAGCCCACTCCAGCAGAGACATGGTCGGTAAAGCGGCCTCCGGCCTCCACGCCAAAGCCCCTGGCGTTGAATTTCGGGATGAAATCTTTTGTGTTTCCCAGAGGCACTGCCATATCGTACGTAATTAAAAAATAACTCTGCCCCGAAACAAAACCTGCGAAGAGCAAAGAAAGGGCAAGGAGACTGTATCTGGTGAATTTCTTCATGGCAGCGGTAATCAATGGTTAATCTTTCAGATAGGCTGACAGTTTAAAGGCCTGGTCAATGTCTCTTTCCACCCGCTGATCAAGGTTCTGGTCGGAGTCCTGCAGCAGGCCGTTCAGTGTG
The DNA here is from genome assembly GCA_028716265.1 of Bacteroidales bacterium. Classification (GTDB taxonomy): domain Bacteria; phylum Bacteroidota; class Bacteroidia; order Bacteroidales; family JAGONC01; genus JAGONC01. The sequence goes on from JAQUQD010000045.1 coordinate 10,451, forward strand.
GCGTTCCATACTACCGGGATCTTATCGTCGGCTGCACTATGTCCATCCATCATCCGGATGATCACCGTACCGATGGTGTAAGCGTAATAAACAGGCTTACCCCAGGGATACCACGGATAATATTCGTCAACCCACGGAATGGGCCAGTAACGGTAATACTTCCAGTAGTACCACCAGTCATCGTCGTCATTCAACAGATAAAGTGCTGAAATGGCGGAGATGGTGACGTAGACATCCGGTCTCTCACCCTGTGAACTGATCACCCGTTTATAGCCCAGCGCATCCAGATGTCTTGCCACTTCATCAAGTATCAGCTCGTCCGAACCGGTGTTGATCTGCTGGTAGTTGCCGGGATCGTTCAGGTCGATTATGTGCATGACGGTATCAGGCATGATGTAGGTCCTGCTGGCTGCAAAGCTGTAATTCACGTCATGCTCTGCGGTCACCAGTTCCATATCTTCCGGATTGTCAGCCTCATCCGGGTAACATCCTGGGAATAGGATAAAAAAGACCACGGTAAGAAGAAGCGTGGGTATAATCTTGTTGTCAGGTATGATCATTACGCAGAGTAAGTGATGAATAGATAAAATCGCTGTAAAAATAGGAAATTATCCTTTTCCTTCGGGATAAGAAATCGGTTACGACTGCTTATTATTAAGGGGGAGTGACCTATTGTTTGACATGCTCCAGGAAATTCAGGCCCAGGTTAAAAAAGATGCCATTGTAAGCCGGTACGACTTCCGTAAGGATTCCCAGCAGTCCTGCTTTGATCCTTGTACCCAGTCCGGCCACGGCAAGGGGCGCGGGTATAAAATCCCTGTCGGTGCTGGAAAGAACATCCTCTTCATAATTCTGGCAAACATCGATAAACATGCCCACTCCAAAGCCAAGATAGGCATAGCCAGTTATCCATGAAGTCCTCGTCTGAAGCTTCACCCCGACAGGAATGAGATTGAAGATGATGTGGGTTTTATTATAGGATACATCCGGATAAGGGGTGGTCGAAACACTTTCGGAAAGATAATTGAACGTCAGTCCCTGATGATCACCTGTTCCCCCTTTTCATTTTCCGTAGTGTTTTTCTGAGGTGGTTCAAGATGTACCAATTTCCCGGTGCTGTTATTGCGCAGGATGATATCGTTCTTGTATCCTTTCAGTCGCAGAACGAACATGTCGATTTTTCCGGTCAGGATCGTTTTTGCAAAGAAGTCAGGCAAAGCAGAATCCGGGGGGATGAAGGAAGTGAAGGAGAACTTCTCAAACGTCCGTCCGTAGTAAAATGCAAACTTCTTCAGGTCGTTGGGTGAATACACGGATATGGAAGCAGCATCGTCTTCCGTATGAAATGTCAATTCCCTGGCGAGCTCATATCCGAATCTTCCCGCATCATTCCATAAAGTGTATCATTGGTTGAAGTGATCAGATGTCCCTTTGCCCACTGGCCTTTCTGGGAGTACAGCTGACACGGGAAGGCTGCCGGCAGGCATCCGACGAAAACGATGAGGATGTATTTGTGCATAGTTCAGGGTATTGGATTATATATAATGCGATTCTATATCAAAGCTAGCGATTTATTTCCAAATCAATCCCATTACTTATACTCCGTATTGTTCCACTGCGATTGTGCTCCCGCCATTCGACCGCGTCCCTGTCACCCTGTACGGATATTGCTTGTATCCGCACCTGCCGGGGACAACTGTACCGATGACCGGGCGGTTCAGCCTCTGGTCATGCAATCGTTCACAGGAAAATACGATCGCTTACTGGCAGCACCTGGCAGGTAATAACACCGTCATGATTACCTCCCCGGATTTCATAGCCGGTACGGAAAGGATCAGGCAGTCGGCATTGCTACCTACCCAAAGCAGATGAACGTCAACCGCTATGTCACAGGGCAAGTTTAAAATAAGAGCTTTGTTCCTGATGTATTATTTTTTGAATTAGCCGGATGAATTTTTGGATAAGAACGGGATTATTTATCGTAACTTGCTGATGTTTTTCAACTATCAGCACCATGAAAACATTCATGATCATCGTTCTTACCGTGCTATCATTTCACGCCGGCTTCGGGCAAAATGCCACCGTGGTTCTGGTAAAACATGAACTGCGCTGGACCGACGAAACAAGGTTCCCAAACTATTTTCTTGACCCTGAGGTCCGTGACTCCATTTTCGACGATACGCGGGTGGAGCTGATGAATTACCTGAACTTAAATGAAGTTGCATTCCCGGAAGATATCGAATACAGGATCATTGACGGCTTCGGGAAACAGAAGGTGGAGATGCCTGCTACGGATCCTGGTGCGGACCCGCAAATCGCCATCTTCTCCTTCATCACCCGCGGAACTTCCAATTTTGCCATGTACTGGCACCTGAACATCCTGATAAATGAGAGCGGGAAGCGTATTGTGACAAAAAATGCTTCCCATGAGCTGGAATATTATGACGCTTCCGGATATTTTTCGCCCAGGTGCTGGCTTTCCGACGTGGAGTTCCGTTCCATTTTCAGCCAGCTGGTCAGGGAAACACTGGGAACGCAGCCTGCCTCGGACGAAAAGATCCTGCTGGGCTCACCGGAAAAGAAGGAAGAGCTAGTCCGTTCCCTTTTTCCTGATTCACAACGTGCCCTGCTTAAAATCCGCGGTGCATGGAGGAATGCAGGTAACTTCTCCGCCCTCATCGAGTTGGGGACAGATACCCTGGTGAGGATGAATTACCGGCAGGGATGGGAGAGTGAGTATAGCATACCAACCTTTTCGGCTCTTTTTGCCACCCTGTTCACAACGATGACAGGTCTTGACATCGCCTATGAACAGAAAGTGGTCAGGGAAGTCAGAGGAAGCATGCTTTTGTCGGACGGACGGAAAATCAGGACCCGGTTTAAATGGTTAGAAATCAAGGAGTGTACGGTTATGGAGGGAGTGAACAGCGTCCGGGTGACAGCACCCATGGTGGCTGAGATCGTTGAAAAGGGCCAGCTGACAGGAAAATTCGTCTGCACGCAACGGTCTCTGGTGCACGCTTCGGACCGGACCAGGGAAAAATTCAGCCTGCTGACCGGTTTTCGGTCCACCAATACGTTCGGGACGGAGCAGGTCTACCGCGTCGACGGTTATATGGGTGAAACGCCCGTGTTTGCAGAGTTCAATGAATATCACGGCATCACGGCCGTGAGTGCCGATACGTCCCTGCAGGCTATGATGGTGGTGCAGAATTGCAATCCCGACAACCGCACCTTTGGCAGTTCCGGGATGTCGAAAAGCAAAAAGGTATCCTATGGCGCCAGTACATCCATTGGAAAACCATCCCTCGACAATGCTGAAAAAACAGAATGGTATCCTGTTTACTTACCTGAAAATGTTTCGCGAGAAGAAGGGGAAACGTGCCTGAAGATCCTGTCGTGCCTTTTCTTCGGGATCTGGGATAAAGAATAGCCATAAACGATTACCCAGGTAGAGGTGGAAGGATATGAATTTCCATTAACGATTACCCAGGTAGAGGTGGAAGTAGAAGTAGAAATAGAGGGTCGAAAGAAAATGCGAGATCAGAATTTTCGCAGATCCTATGACAAATCTACTTCCCCTGAGAGAACTGATCCACGGCGACAGGCTTGACGATTCAATTAATATGAAAACCCTGGGTTCGTAGTTCAAGACTTTTGAAAATGTTGTACTTAGCTGCATCAAATGGATAATCCCAGCAACCCAGACTATGAAATATCTCTCCGCCAAAACCCATTTTAAATTTATATAAACCATAGAGAGGATGGGTGATGTTTTTATTGGGAGATATTCCGAACATATCGTATTCCCTGCACCCTTTTTCCTTTGATATTTTTATGGCTTCCCATTGCAGGGCGTAGGTAGCCATATAATTCCTGTTACTGCTGGAAGATGCGCCATATAAATAAGAACCCCGGTTGCCTGAAATGATTAAGAACATGGCAGCCAGTGGTTTATGATTGGACTCAGCAATCAGGTAAAAAACCTCGGCCGGGGATTTCGTTTTATCTGCTTTTGTGGTTAGAATGGCTTCAAAATATTTGATGTCATTTAAATAGATCCCGTTTCTGATCGCCGTTTCCTTATATAAATCATACCAGATGCCTAAATCGGCCAGGTCCGCAATTCGTACAACAACACCTTTCCTCTGCGAGAGTCTAATATTATACCTTGTTTTGGGTTTAATCCTTCCCATGATCGTATCAAGATCCGGCTGTAAATCAAGATATAAAGTATTCGTGGGTAAGATATTCGATTGGGCTTTGCGAAGATTCCAGCGGATGGTATTGAAGTTCAACCTCATTTCCTGTGATCTCACTGAGGGCTCTCCTATCAGGTTGCCCTGCGGATCAAAAAATGTCCTGTCTTCCGCCCAAAAAACTTCCCAGCACAGATCGTACCGGATCATAAAACAATTCTTAGGAAGAAAGGAGCGCAGGCATTCCGATAATTCTTCCAGAAAAACACCCTGAAACTCATTCCCGGGCTCTAATTCCGGTCCATAAGGCACATACGCAATGCTATCGTTGTTGTTCAGTTGCTGAATGATTACCAGAACGTCTGAATGGATATTATCATCAGAGTTAGCGTTCGTGAATAGGCTGCTTTTGGGGGATTTAAAATTCAGCGCAAGGGATTCCTGTCCGATTTTCTTTTTTACCAGAGACCAGAATGCCGTTTGTTGAACGATGGAAGTCCTGTACAGCTCGTCAATGTCCTTTTTATGAACTTCTGATAGCATGGTTGCTTTAATGGATTATTATCTCCTTATGCCTTCCGGCTGATGGATCAGGGTTTATACAATGATCTCTTTTTCAGCTAAAAGGCAAAGATAGCTATTTAAGTTGACACATAAGTACCTGATGCCCTGGTTTCCGTCATGAAAACGAAGTCATCGGTGCAGCCGTTCTCCTCAGCGCCCTCCCATATCTGGATGACGGTCCCGGAAGGTGATTTCAGATACAGGGTGACTTCTTCCGGATAACCATCCGTACAAAGCTTGGAAGCTGTCACAACCAGACAGCTAATAATCTGGTTTTCCGCTGCGGGGGCGTTGACGTCAGCCCAGCCAGCATCCGTCCAGGAATTGCCCTGGTAGGAAAGGGGATCGGTAAGATCAGCGAAGGAGTAGTCATTGTTTTGATTTTGACACGGACTGAAATAGATGATGACCCGGTCGGTCGAGCTGCCACAGGAGGTAGTAATCGTCCAGGCCAGGATATAGACATTCCCCTCTGTGCCCTGGAATTCGCTGTTGGGATCTGTGGGGGCAGAGATGATGAAATTACCCGCTCCGCAGAGAGGAAATTGTAGCAGTAAAAGGGATAAAAGGGATGACATCCTACGGCACGGGATGTCATCCCTTTTTAACTCCTGTCGTTGGACAAAAGGATCGCGAAATCAGCGTTTTTACATAGACATTGGGTATGCGTCATGGTATGGGACGTAGTTCATTCCAGATCAAACATTCTTTTCAGATTGCTTTTCACTTTAAAAGTATATACTATGCTGGAGAACTCCAAGATATTTTAACTATGTCCCACAACGTTGGGTATATTCATTGAATTCATTTCCAGTTCAGCTTTCCGAAATCCTTCTGTTTTCATAAATCCTTTGGCATATCGCCTTCTACTTTCACTTCTGCTTCAACTTTAAACTACCGTCTACTGCCAATTGCCAATTGCCAACTGAAAACTGTGGTGAGATTTCTTATCTTTACCTGAAAGTTTAAACCTTCAGACGATGATACGAGCAATCTTTATTGCGATGGCCGTGATGCTGCTTTCCTGCAAGGAAACCCGACAGCCGGCAGCCAGCGGAGAACTGGCAACCAACCCTGACATTACCGTCGTGGATAACGGCAATGTCGGTTTTGACACCTGGTTCACCGGCAAGACCATGCGGGTGGACTATTTCCACAGCGGCACCGCTGCAGAAGAACAGTTCGCCGTTGACCGCATTGTGTCCGACGGGCCATGGCCCGGCAGTTGGACAATCCTGATCGACCTGCTGCAACGGGGTCCCTATTTTTTCGAAGTGATCGATAAAGCCTCCGGTATTTTGCTTTATTCACGCGGATTTGCCAGTATTTTCGGGGAGTGGCAGACCACTCCCGAAGCCAGTATGTGGGGGACGTTTCATGAGTCGGTCCGGTTCCCGTGGCCACTAAAAGCGGTGAACCTCATCATCTCAAAAAGGGATGCACAAAATGCTTTCCGGCAGATCTGGCATACGGATATCGATCCTTCCTCGCGTCAGGTCAACCCGGCCGACATGGTCCACACCGGGAAGGTGAATGTGATTGCGGATAACGGTCCCGCAAAGGAAAAACTGGACATTGTCATCCTCGGCGACGGGTACACGCAGGAGGAGATGCAAAAGTTCAACAGCGATGCCAGGCGGCTTTCAGCAGTGCTGCTGGGCGTCGAACCGTTCAAATCGCAGAACAGGGATATCAATATCCGGACCGTGGAGACCCCGTCGCCGGAATCCGGCGTGACCAAGCCGCATCCGGGTGTGTTCAGGCGTACGCCGCTGTCGGTACAGTACGGCGCATTCGATTCAGAACGGTATGCGCTGAGCTTTGACAACCGCACCATCCGGAACGCGGCCTCGGCCGTCCCTTATGATTTCATGGTCATCCTGATGAATGAACGGACGTATGGCGGCGGAGGCATTTACAACCTGTACACGACGGTGTCGTCCGACAACAATTACTCCGGCTACATCATGGTGCATGAAATGGGGCATCACATGGCAGCTCTTGCGGATGAATACTATTCTTCCGCGGTTGCCTATGAAATCCCGGAGATCACTGCCGAGCCCTGGGAACCCAACATCACCGCCCTGTTCGACAAGGATAACCTGAAATGGAAGGACCGGCTGGAACCCGGGACGCCTATCCCGACACCCTGGAACAAAGAAGCATTCGATGTTTACAGCTACCGGGTGCAGAAGGAGCGCGACAGCCTCCGCGCCGCCAACGTGCCGGAGGAAATGATGGAAGCCCTCTTTCACCGGCAGCATATGGCGGAGGACAGCTTCTTCATGCAGGAAAAATACCGTGACAAGGCCGGGGCATTCGAAGGAGCGGGATATGTGGCCAAAGGCCTTTACCGGTCGCAGATCGACTGCATCATGTTCACGCGCCACATGGTTTTCTGTGACGTATGCCAGCGTTCCATCAGCGAGGTGATGGACATGTACTGTCAATAGCAGGATTCAATGAAAAATCAACGGTACAGCATAATTTATTGTTCAGATGGTTAAAATCAACAATGGACTCGCGAAGGTTTTCAATGATGCGGTCACCCACAGGACAGTGGCAGATATCATTGCAAAACATTTGTCCAATAAGCGTGATGTCAGGGCTGAAGCACTCGATGAACTTGACCTTTTAGGATGTCACACCCTTTATGACCTGGGATGTGGTTTTGGTTTTTTTACGTCAGGATTACACAAACGGGTTGCTCCTGATGCCCGTATTACCGGTATCGATTGCCATAAAAGGTACCGTGACATGTTCCTGGATGCCAGTGAGCAGGCTGGGATAAAAGGATATTTTGATCCGGGAGGTGTTCAATCCATCAAATCCATTCAGCCGGATTCTGTCGATCTGGTAATCTGCAGCTATGCGATGTATTTTTTCCCAGAATATATCAACCAGATTGCCAGGATACTTCAGCCGGATGGAACTTTTATCACCATTACACACTCCTGTTCTCATTTGAAAGATTTTATCCTGCTCGTAAAAAGCATTTTGAAAAAGAATAATATCCCTTTTCAGGACCCTTGCCCTTACGAGGATCTGGTCAGCAACTTTACGGATGAAAATGGATTTGTACTTCTTTCGAACGTATTCGGGAAGGTCCGTTGCCGTCCTTTCCGGGGAAAATTGATCTTTACCACGAAAGACTACGATAGCTTTAAAAAATATTTCATGTTCAAGGTCTCTTTTTTTATTCCACGTCATCTATGTGATGATGAAAAGGTGATGGCGTTGATCCTGGATGATCTTCAGCACTATATCATGACCCATGGAGAGATCAGCATAACAATAGATGATATGATTTTCATCTGCAACGATCCCTTAGTCAGTCAGCCATGAACAACAGAACGTACTGTACCCATTGCGGCAATGGCCTGATAAAGAAATCCGAAGGGAATGTCATCCGCGATTACTGTCCCGTCTGTGACAGGTTCTTTTATGACAATCCATTGCCTGTGGTTTCGGTCATTATCGTGGTTAACCGTCAGTTTTTGCTGGTGCAGCGAAAATTTGAACCTCAGAAGGGAAAATGGTGCCTGCCTTCCGGTTTTGCGGAATCCGGTGAAAGCATTGAAGCAGCTGCTCTTCGCGAGCTCAAAGAAGAGACGGGGATTGATGGGAAGATCGTTGATTTCATTGATCTTGATTCGGGGTACAGCTCTCATTATGGGGATCTTCTCTTTACGACCTTTGAGGCCGAATGGATCAGCGGTACCCTTAAACCCGGTGACGATGCGGAGAGTGTAAACTTCTTCGACATCGACAAGATGCCTCCGCTGGCATTTGATTCCAATATACGGGCCGTAAAAGCCTACCTAAGGGATAAACAGGATTACTGGGACATGATGGATTCGTTTGCCCTGTCGATCGGAGAGGTCCCTGCCGGGAAGACAGGACGAAGTTTCCTGTCGGATAAACTGGTCAGGATCATTGAAAACAATGCCGACACTATTGCCAGGAACTGGCTGGAGGATGTACGCACCAGTAAATCCACTCCCAGTTATGCATTGGCCAATCGGGAACGGACATTCCAGCGCAGTCTTACAATCATCAGCCAGTTTCAGAAGTGGCTGGGGGGGGAATATACCGATCAGCATGTGAGGAATTTCTATAAGGATCTCGGTAAAGAACGTAAAAAGGAAGGATTCATGCTCAGTGAGGTCATCAGCGCCCTGAGTCTCCTGAGAAAGCATATCTGGGAATTTGCACTTTTACATCACATGTGGAACAGGACGATCGATATCTACATGAGCCTGGAACTTGAGAACCGCATGGTCCTGTTCTTCGACAGGGCTGCCTTTCATGTGGTGAAAGGGTTCGAAGCTCAGCATTCAACAGAAACAGACAGTGTTCTTTAGACAAAATGCTGGGACATTGTATCATTTAATCCATTAACGTAACTCCAATGAAAGCACAAGCACGTACATCCGGGATCCTTCGCTTTTTTGGATCTTTCACAATCTTTATGATCTATGCGTTTACAGCCTGGAGCGCCGGAACCAGGGATATCAACTCCGAATGGCCCTGGCGCATTGAAACCGGTGACGGGAAGATCGTCATTTATCAGCCCCAGGTAGAATCCTATGCCGATGATAAACTGGAAGCGATGGCCGCCATATCGGTCACCACCCGTGAGATCAAAGAGCCGGTCTTCGGGGCGATGTGGTTCGCATGCAAGGTGGCTGCTGATAAGGAAGAGCGCACGTTTACCCTGCTCAATATCGATGTTACCACGATCAGGTTCCCTGACCTGGAGGAAGACAGGATCAAGGACCTCCGGGAATTCGTGGAACCGGAGATTGAAAAATGGCAACCCGTCGGATCACTCGACAGGCTGCTGGCCAGTATCGAATCCTCACAGCAGCAGGCTGCAGATGAAGATGCGTTCAACAACATACCCCCTGAGATCATCTATGCCACCGGTCCTTCCATCCTGGTCAGTATTGACGGTGATCCCATTCTCAGGGATATCGAGAACACAAACTACCAGTACGTGGTCAACACTCCGTTTTTCATTGTAAAGGACAGACAAAGGTCCGTCTGTTACCTGAAAGGAGATGACTGGTGGTACGCTGCCCAAGAGCCGGAAGGGTCGTGGTCAAACATCCAGAATCCCCCGGCTGAAGTCATAAAGATAGCGGAACAGTATACGGAAAAATCCGGAAAAAATGAATCGGTACCGTCTGGCGTCACCGAAACGGACAATCAGGTAATTCCCATGATCATCGTCAGGAAAAAGCCTGCCGAGCTCATTCAGTCGAACGGGGAGGCAAACTTCGCTCCTATCCAGGGCACATCGCTCCTATATATGACCAATACCGATAATTTCATTTTATTGTATATTCCCACACAGGAATATTACACCCTGATATCCGGCAGGTGGTTCCAGACAAAAAGTCTGACCGGAGGGGCCCCATGGTATTTCATCGAACCCGGGGATCTGCCTGCTGATTTTGCCAGCATACCTGCCGATTCCGATATGGGTGGATTGCGCACCAGCATTCCCGGCACACCGGAATCCAAAGATGCATTGCTGGAAAATGAGGTCCCCCAAACCGCTACCATTGACCGTAAAAAAGCAACCGTGAAGGTGGATTATGATGGACGTCCTGAATTTGAAGCCATTCCGGGCACCACTATCCAATACGCTGTGAACTGCGACAAATCAGTCCTATATATTGACAAGCGCTATTATTGCGTGGATAATGCAGTCTGGTTCATCTCAAATGATCCATTCGGACCCTGGGAGGTATGCGTCGCGGTACCTGAAAGCGTTGAGGACATTCCACCTGAATCACCGGTTTACAACGTGAAATACGTCTATATTTATGATTACACTCCGGATATTGTGTATGTGGGATACACCCCGGGTTATTGTTATTCGTATGCTTACCATGGCTGCATCGTTTACGGGACCGGGTGGTACTACCAGCCCTGGTACCGTGTTCATTTCTATCCCCGATATCACTGCTATGGCTATAATGCGTACTGGCATCCCTATTGGGGATGGGTATATTCCTTTGGTGTCAGTTTCGGAAATCCCTATGCATGGTTTGGATGGGGGTGGTACAATCCCTACCATAGCTGGTGGGGACCTGCCGGTTACCAGCATGGCTATTACCACGGGTATCATGAGGGGTGGGAAGCCGGTTATTACCATGGATACCATCACGGTTACTGGGCGGGAAGCAATGCCGGATATGGTCATGAGGAGAAAGAAGTTCTTTACCAGCCCAGAGATTCCCATTATGCTTCCAACAATGTCTATAAAAACCGGTCAGACGGGGTAAGGCAAACCGGTGGATACAATTACGATCCGCAGAACATGCGGCAACTATCCAAAGCCAGGACTCCTGATCTGCAGGATAAGTCAAGCAAAAGATCGGGCTCTGCCAACAATGTATATACGGATAAAAATGGTAATGTTTACCGGGCAAAACGGGAGACATGGCAGTATCGCGAAAATGATAAGTGGAACAAGACTTCCGAGCGTGTTCCATCTCCTGCCCCGAAGAAAACGGAATCGAAACCACAGCCTCAGCCGAGAGTACAGCCTCAACCTCAACCTCAACCTCAGCCTCAGCCTCAGCCGCGACAGGGCACTGAAGTCAAAAGCGGAGCAAAAAAAACGGATTACAACACACTGAACAGGGCGTACCAGGAACGGACAGAGGGGAATAAACGCAGTCAGCAGTACCAGGAATACAAGCGCAATGCATCCTCGGTATCGAAATCTGCAAACGAAAAAGCTGTTACCAAAGGGACGCGCAGATAACCACACTGCTTAGGAGTCTGGCTGCAGCGTCACCTTTTTGTTGAACGTCCTCATCTTACTAAAATATTCTACATTTGCCATCATACTCTTATTATTTTTAACTTAAAAGAATGCCCTATGGTCAAAGAAATCACATTACAGGAACTTGACCCTGTCCGGTTCATTGATGAGAAGGTCAGGGAGATCAGACATACAGTCGGAGAAGGGATTGCCATCAATGCGCTTTCCGGTGGTGTTGATTCCTCCGTTGTCACCCTGCTGGGGCATAAGGCGCTGGGGAACCAGTTGAAAACAGTGATCGTCGAGAATGGGCTCATGCGGGAAGGGGAAGTGGAGAAGGTGGCAGAAAGCTTCTGCGAATTCGGGGTACCGGTGGAAATCATGGAGGCCAGAGAGGAGTTCTTTCAGGCGTTGCGTGGCATCAGTGATCCGGAAAAGAAGCGTGAGGCCATCACACGGACCTTTTACCGGGATGTTTTCGGCCGTAAGGTCAGAGAAAGCGGAGCCTCATTCCTGCTTCAGGGAACCATTCTTACCGACATCGACGAGACCGTTGCCGGAATAAAACGGCAGCATAATGTCTTTGAGCAGCTGGGCATTGATCCGCAGAAAACCTTCGGCTACAAAATACTTGAACCGTTGATCCAGCTTCGTAAAGATGGGGTGCGGTCGGTGGGGAAAGCGCTGGGCCTGCCGTCGTGGCTTTTCGAGCGGATCCCCTTTCCCGGCCCGGCGCTGGCGGCCCGTGTCATCGGAGAGGTCACGCCCGAACGGATCGAAACGGTACGCAAAGCGACCACCATCGTCGAACGTATTCTGAAAGGCGGAAATGCCTTTCAATACATGGCGATACTGCACGAGGACCGCGTGACGGGCATACGGGAAGGAAAACGGGACTTCGGTCAGCAGATCGAGATCCGATGCTGGGACAGCACCGATGCCAGGACAGCTGCTCCCACTCGGCTTTCATGGGATCTGCTGGAAGAACTGGCAACAGAGATCACCGGAAATGTACCAGGCATTGTCAGCGTCACCTATCATATTGGTACAAAGCCTCCTTCGACGATCGAAGCCGTCTGATTACGATTCCATCAATGCTCCTGGGATCGTTTCCCCGTAATAAACCAAACTCATTCCTGGAATATGAAACCATGGACCAGGTTCTTTATCTCTGTTTCATGGTCCAATATTAAATGACCTCCTGTCGCAAAGGATTTGAATTCACAATTTGATATTTTTCCTGAAATAAAACGTGCACCTTCAATAGGCGGGGCGGGATCATCCACAGCATGAAGGATTAGCGTTGGCGAACTTATTTTACCATAGGCATGGTCATCATTTATGGAAGGATTTGATATATATGTATCAAACAAAATTCCTTTCGTGCGTGAGGATAAAAACGCTATCTATCTTCAGGAAATCCAGAAGGTCGTTATATGCTTTTGCCTGAAGTTTTGGAGATGGGTGGGTTGGAAATGAGGACTTCAGGTAGCCAAACCGTGAGACGTAGAGGAATCTGTATCCTTTCCCAAGATATCGGTTGGCAAGCCCCATCCCCTGATCAACACCTCCGGTGACACCGTGTGAAATCAGTATTGTTGGTCCATTTCCATCCAGTATGTATTCAACATCGCCTTCATCCGAACTGAACACCTGAGATTCGATTGAATTGACTCTCTCAAGGCTGCTATTCAGGTATTGCTTAAATCTATTGCAAATCATGGTTAGACAATATATCTGTAATTAACACCATCGTACAAAGTGGAAGTAGAACGGTAAGGCTCGCGTAGAGCGGCGAACGGAATTACGAAATCCGGTTTCTTCTTTTAATACAGCGATTGCCTTCTGGTTAACCTCGCCTTCCACTTGGAATGCTTAGCTTCTATTTCTTCACTATTTCAACCCGCCTGTTCTTTGCCCGACCTTCCTCTGTGCGGTTGTCGGCGACGGGTTTTTCCTGTCCCCAGCCAACGGAAGTTAATCTTTCGCTCCCTATTCCTTTGGCAATTATGGCATCCTTTACAGCTTTTGCACGCGCCTCAGATAGTGCTTTGTTTGATTCAGCATTGCCAACATTATCCGTATGACCTTCAATGGAAACATGTAATGCTGGATTTGAGCTCAGCAATATATAAATCTGTTCAATGATGGGCTCTGATTCCGTTTTAACTGCTGATTTTCCTGTATCAAAAAGTATGTTCAGCGCAATATATCCATCGGCATTCAGGGCATTCAGCATTTCGTCCGCTTGAATCACCTGTTCCATAATGTCTTTTTCAACGATGGTCATGTAGTATTCTGTCCGGGCGCCATCTCCTGCATCAATTCTAACCCATGTTTCCCTGGTTCCTCCTGCAATTTTTGCACATAAAAAATTGTAAGAATTGCCGGGTTCATAAACTTTTGCTATGATCGTAGCATTGATACTCCTTAATGCATTTTCGTAATTTCTATAAATCTGTAATGCAGAAGGCTGAGCAGATTCCTCTTGAAGAACATATTCGTAATAAGAATACTTTCCTTCAACTGTTTCGGTTTTAATATATTCATCGGTGCTGTTTTCCAATGGAAAACTGTAGGCATCAAATTCCCGAAACTCACAGGAGTTAATAAAAAAATTCGTCATTCTATTGAATAACGGATGATCCTTACAACCTTCGGCATCCTCATTCTGCGAATGCAGGGAAACCGGCACTGACATGATTATTGCCAGTAATACAAAATAAACATTGCTTTTCATTAAATTCATCATTACGTTTAGTTAATATTCGGGTTTAAAAATTCTTCATCCGATTACCTGTAGCCACACTCTCTCCATGTCCAGCTCATTCATCCATTTAGGAGCAGCAATTTCCAATAAGAGCGTAAAATTTTTTCTTCTTGTTGTGTTGGCACTGAGTTTTTTTAAAATTTGTCGGGGCAGGATGCACAATGTGTGCCAAAATGCCAGTGATGACAAACAAAACTAAGTAAAAAATTGATCGATCACATGTACGAATCACTGGTATGAACCCCAGGGCAAGCCCTGGACCCTAATTCCGGCGCAAGCACCGGGGAACTAACCCTTTTACCCCTCCCCCGTCCCCTCCCCTGCGAGCAGGGGAGGGGGTGCAGGGGTGGGGTACATTAAAAAGACTGGCGTAAACCAATGAGATACCCTCTATTATTGATACTATGCCGATTCCTCACTTCTCAATGGAATTATTTTGCTCCCCGGCCGCTGGCCACGTTGATCCAGTACTTTTCTTTGTCTTTTATCATAGAAAGTTCTGCCGATATTACATCAACGAGTGAATTCATTAGGGTACCTTAAAATCTCACGTTTTTCCCGGTATCTCTCCTTCTCCCTGCCTTACAGGCCAGAGCTATTACTACTCATACCTCAGGCTCTCCACCGGATTTCGGGAAGCAGCTCTGTATGCCTGGTATGCAACGGTCAGAATTGAGATTATTAGTGCCACCATCCCTGCAGAAGCGAAAATCCACCAGGAAAGGGCTGTGTGATATGCAAAATTCTGAAGCCATCTGGTCATGAGAATACCGGCGATAATGGCTGCCGGGATAAATCCTATGATTACATATTTTGTGAAGTCTTTCGTCAGAAGCATAATAATGTCCGGGATGGATGCACAGTTGACCTTCCGGATACCGATCTCTTTTGTTCTTTTTTGTGCCATAAAAGCTGCCAGACCGAATAATCCCAGTGCAGAAACAAAAATGGAAAGCAGGGTAAAGCAGAGAATGATCTTTGCCATTTTACGCTCGGAATCATACGATCCTGTAAATTCATCATCCATGAAAGAATATTCCCATGGGTACTGCGGTGCATAGTATTGGTAGACACTTTCGATGAAAGGTAGCGTTTCTTCAGCCTTTCCGTGTACCAGCTTCACCAGAACATGGTTCAGCCAGGGCCTGTACATACGAATAATAAGAGGAGTTATCTCATCCGTAAGGGACCTGAAATGAAAGTCCTTCACCACTCCTATGATCTTCCCGTCGCGAAACCGCTCGGGAAACTCCGGATGATCAAAATGAACAGTTGTACCGACCGGCTCCTGAATCCCCATGGCTTTTAATGCTGCCTCATTGATGATATATGAAACGGAGTCATCCTGTGAATGATCCCTTGAGAACGAGCGACCATATAGAATTTCCATATTCAGGGTTTCAAAATAATCGTATTCTACCATAATGTAATATACACCTATCGGCTCGTTATCCTTGTTTTCATCCCAGTTTAACCCCACATACCAGTTTACATTGATGGGAAGCAGAGAAGAGGCACTTACCTGTTCAATCCCGGGGCTCTTTCGCAGATCGTATGTAAAACTATCAAAATGTGCT
>JAQUQD010000046.1 GCA_028716265.1 Bacteroidales bacterium
AGCTTTCCGACCGGATTATATGTATAATTCCTTGAATATCCCATGGGATCGGTGACAGATGTTACCTGATTCATAAAATCATATCCATAGGTCCATGTATAACCGTCTTTATTCGTTAAACTGATCCTGTTTCCTGCCGCATCATATGAAGTGGTTTCCAAATTACCGTATGGATCTCCTGATCCAATCTGCTGACCGAGGCAATCATAGGTAAACACTGTAGTTCCTCCGTTTTTATCTGTGTGCCCTGTTCGGTTGCCCACAAGATCATAAGTGAATGATTCTGTCCCTCCAAGTGGATCCTGGGTATTTGTCATCCGGTGCTCGCAATTAAAGGTATAGTTAAACGTGCCTCCTTTCTTATCTGTGTATGAGATCCGGTTGCCGACTTGATCGTACGTAAAATACTCAGTGAATCCAGACGGATCGGTGCTGGCTGTGAGCAGATTCAGGCAATTATAAGCGTGCGATGTGGTATAACCATCCCGATCGGTTTCTGTAAGCATATTGCCAGCTGGATCAAACGAAAAATTTTCGGTATACCCCAGGGGGTACATAATCCCAGTATTTTGCCCCATGCAGTCGAATGCATAGGTCGTTGCATTCCCATTCTTATCTGTAACAGAGGTCCTATTGCCTGACGGATCATAGGTAAAGGTCATCTGGAATCCAGCTGGATCGGTAATTTTGGTTACACTCCCCTTGCAATCGTATTCAAAAAAGGTTGTCTGGTTAGTTTTGTCCGTTTCAAAAACCATTAATCCGATAGGATCATACCCATATGATTCTGAATTGCCATTGGCATCGGTTATTCCAGTTAGTTGTCCTCTGCAATCATAGGAACGTGTGGTCAGATATCCGTTTTGATCTGTATAGCTTATCCACTGGCCAATGGAATTGTAGGCATATGTTTCTGTGTTCCCCATGCAATCTGTCTTGCTCATCATCCAGTCCCTTGCATTATAGGTGAAAAAAGTTGTATTACCATTTGCATCCGTAAGGGAGATCAGGTTACCCGCTTCATCCCAGTTAAGCGAGGTTGCCCCACCTGACGCATCTGTAGTTGAAATAATCCTGTTAGCACCATCATAGTTACTTGTTCTGGTACATCCTTTTGCATCAGTTATACTTAGCAGGTTGTTGTTTTCATCATATGCATAGGTAGTTGTGTTGCCCATCGCATCCGATTGGCTCGTCAGCCTGTTCAGAATATCGTAAGTAGACATTGATGGGCATCCATTTTTATTGATGATGCTCAATACGTTACCAACTTCATCATAGGTCCTTAATTCAATATTGCCAAGAGCATCCGTAGTGCTGCTCAGATATCCGTGTTGATTATAACCAAACAGGGTAGTACAACCATTGTTATCCGTCAAACTGGTCATATTACCGAATGCATCGTAAATATAAACCTCTGAATGACCCAGACAATCTGTACGATTGGTCCGGTTTCCGGAATCATCATACGTATAAGTTGTTGTATTCCCATCCCTGTCTGTTATGCTGGTTATCTGATTAAAATCACTCTCGTAGGTAAGATACTCAGTAAATCCCATGCAATCGGTTGCGCTAAGGATGTTACCCCTGTCATCGTAAGTAAATGTAGTGGTAGCTCCATTTTCGTCGATATAAGTCACTATGTTGTTCTGGTCGTCCCATGAGAGATATATGGTATTCCCATCGGGCTTCAGGATACTGACTAGTCTTTTTTGATCATCGTAAGTATATACGAATTCACGGTCCCCGGCAGATACAGCCTGGATAACAGTCGTGTATCCTTCGGATGGATTATAGCTGAATGTCTTGTTCATATTCACAGAAGGGCATGCAAGACCTGCAACAGCTCCCTCTGCATTGTATGTAATCCCCACATCATTCCCTCTGGGATCGGTTATTGTTGTTATATTACCCAGTGATCCGTAAACATATGTATAGGTATAATCAAATGGACCGGTAACAGCTGATAAAAACCAATATCCTCCCGACTGAACATATGTATACTCAAAAAACCTGTCAGGATCTGTATTGGGATCTAATATGGTTGCCAGGTGGTTGTCCAACCAGCCAAGGATCAGCTGCCTTCCCGTGGTTTCGGTAATCGTTGTCAATTGCCCATCGGTATAGGTTAATACTGTCATGTTCCCGTTGGGATCCTCAATCTTTGTGAGTTGATGATGCCCGGCATCATCAAAATAATATATGTATCCCGATTTCGTTCTTAGAAAGTATTTGCCGGGTTCATATTCGGTAAAGGAATCATATATACCGACAGGAGGATCATAAGATAATCCATTCCAGATATACTCGTCGGTCTTGCCGTCCATCCGTTCGATAATGACAGTATCTTCAGATAGCTCATTTTTAAGATAATAGCGCATACTATAGGTATGTGTCCAGCCATGCCCGTAACCCCAGTCATACAGGGTCCTCCCGCTGTTATAATAAAATGTGATATCCAGTGATAAACCCTGACCGGGTATGTATAAATCAGTCCGCTGATAAAAAAGATTGCCGGTGTAGGTATTCACAAAGATTCCCCGCCAAGGGCCAGGCTCATTGAGTACAGTTTCTCTTAATGCAAGTGTATGTGTGGTGGCAATCAGATAAAAAAAACTGAAAGCAACTACAAACTGAACTACCTTGAAGGAATGTGATAGGGTTTTACGTATCATTGTAATAGGTTATATAAATTTAACTTGTGTCCATACTAAGTCAGTATCATTCAATATAATTAAAACAATTACAGGTGATTATAATTATTAAATTAAAATCTGATAAATCGGTTTCGTTAAATGGAAATAAACAGTTACGATGGTAATGAATAAAGGTGCTCCGGTCAGAAAGCTCAAATAACATTGAACCCGCTCAGCCTTATAAATTTGCAGAGGCATAACCAAAGGATAACAACAGTTTCCGCCTCACATGATCGCCAATGGGTGTAGAATCGTCAAAGTGGAACAAATATAGCGAATAAAAAGCTATATTGCAAGTGTTAATTTCAGTGGAGCCTTCTTTTGTGCTGAATAAGTATGAAGATCAGCATCATCATGGCCGCCACCAGGGACATGACAGCACCAAAATAAAAAGGGACGCGGGAATTGACCTTATCATAGAGTGAACCGGCGATCAGGCTCGCCGGTAAAAGTGTGATACCCAGCAAGGCATTATAGATACCCAACCCTGTACCCTGTTTGTTACTGTCGACCATATCGGAAATGAACGCTTTCTGGATCCCATCGGTGGAGGCTGAATACAGACCATAGAGCGCAAAAAGGGCAACGATCGCACCAGAGCTGGATGTCACACCGAAGCCGTAATAAACCAGAGCATAGATAAGGAAACCAATGATAAGTATTCTTTCTTTGCCCACCCGGTCCGAAAGATTACCCACAGGAATGGCAGCAAGGACAGAAACAAGATTGGCCACCAGATACACAAGGGGTATCAGGGCCACCTTCACCCCCACTTCGTTGGCTTTGACCAACAGCAACGCATCGGTGGAATTGCCCAGGGTAAAGATAAACACGATACATAGAAAGAAATAGTACCTGGGGGAAAAGTCTTGAAAATGAAATCTGGTGAACAATTCATGCTTGCTCCTACCGGCTTCCCGAATCCCGAAAATGATCACGAAAATACCCACTATGGAAGGGATACCGGCCAGCAGAAAGAGGATCCTGAAGTTGCCGGGCATAGCTGCCAACACAGCAAAAGCGATCAGGGGACCAACGATCGCTCCACTGTTATCCATCGCCTTTTGCAATCCGAAACTCCTGCCGGTTTCACCGTTAGTGACCGACCCGGCGATTAGGCTGTCGCGCGGAGCGGTTCGGATACCCTTGCCAAATCGCTCAATGGATCGCAGATATAGTACCTGCATGGGAGAGACCACAAACGTGTACAGGGGAATAATCAGTGCCGAAAGGCCATACCCGATCAGCATAAAAGGTTTGTTCCTTCCGATCTTATCGCTCCAGAATCCTGACAATGCCTTGATCAGGGAAGCAGTGCTCTCTGCAATGCCTTCGATCAAGGCCAGGCTGGTCTTGGAGGCACCGATCGACATCAGGAACATGGGCATGACCGAATAGACCATCTTAACAGAGGTATCAGTAAGAAAACTGGTCAATCCTGTAAAGAGGATGTTTCGGTGAAAGCCGAAGTACCTTCTGTCCTGTTCAATACGAGGCTTTTTTATCATCATGGATTGATATGCCTTTAGTTGCAAATATAGATTGAATCATCTTATTATCAGGAATGTTTTAATCAGACCAATGTCACAATTATAAGAGTTCTTGCATATGTGCTTCGGATTTCATATCTTAGTAGTTCGTATATCTAAGTTAAAAATGAAAACCAGGATCAGCTTATTGATTTTATTCTTAGGTATTTATTGGGCAGAAGCCGGTGCTCAGATCCAATCTGATCCCGGTTATATCATTGCTCTGACACATCTGACAAAAGAAAAAGTAAAGTACATAGCTCCCGGAAAGAAAATGACCATCTGGTATGGAGAAGGAAAAGTCAAGGGGAGGCTAACTGCGATCACTCCGGATAATATCTTCATTGACAATTCGGCCTATTCTTTTGATCAAATCATAAAAATCAGGGCACTCTTACCAGGCACCACCGCAGGAGGAGCGGTTGCCACGGCTGGAGGGGCCGGAGTACTGGCACTGGGAGGCTATCTTACCGCCATATCCATCCTAGCGATCAGCGAAGCGGGAGGAGAAGCATGGGCCGTATTTTGGGGCACCCTTGGATTGCTAGGATCCGCCCCCCTGATAGGCCTTGGGGCTGTGCTGGTACCCGTTGGGATCATTATCATCACCCAGGGAAGGGCATTCGATTTGGTCAGTAAATGGAGACTTTCTGTGATTCAGACAGAATGATCTGTCCTCCTTTTGAGAAGAAGGAATATCCAGTTACCAGGGTCATTCGACTACATCAAGGTCAATGGCCGCTTTGATCGTGCCCTCACCGTTCAAGTCCCTGAAAGTGGAAATCCAACGGTAGGTCTGTCCCTCTGCCATTGGTTCTGCCAATGTCAGGTAGGAACGGAGCAGTTCAGCTACCCCAAAAAGAAAATAAATCCCAACCATCGCATAAGCGACCTTGGCTGGTGCGGTGCCCCGGCCAGAGAGCAACCTGGCCGGGGCAATCGAACGAAGTGAGATAGCACCAGGCGCAGTCGCGTTGCGATGGTGCGGCCCTGCGGCCGGGGAGCAAAAAATGAATAATAAACAGGATTAAGGAATCGAAAGAGGGGAAAACAAAAGAGGGTGCTCACTTTTGAGACACCCTCTTTGAGGTTATTTTGTCGGAGTGGCGAGATTTGAACTCGCGACCTCTTGACCCCCAGTCAAGCGCGCTAACCAGGCTGCGCTACACCCCGTACTTCGCAAATCACAAATTCCAAACAAATCCCAACTTACAAACTACAAAACATTCCGGACGGATATGGATCGTGTGTGCAAAATTAGGATAAATTTGGTTTTTTTGTGCTGTTTTATTCAAATATTTGATTTAGAGGTTAAATTTGTTTGGTTCAATCAAATGAAAACCTCATGGACCGCCTGAACAAATACCTGATAGCGGGAGCATGCATTGTCGTACTTGCGGCGGGATTGCGTCAGATCGCAAGCCTGGTCAATCCCTTTCTTCTGGCGCTTTTGCTTGCGTTTGCCATCCTGCCGCTCACTGTCTGGATGATAAAGATCCGGATACCGAAGATCTGGGCCGTAGTGCTCACGTTCATCCTGCTGGTCGTCGCCGGCACCCTGCTGAGTATCCTTGTGGGCAATACCATCATTAGGCTGATCGCAGATATACCCGCCTATGAAGAGAAATTCCAGAAACTCTACCAGTCCGTCAACGAATGGTTCGTTTCGATGAACATCGACACATCGAAACTGTGGAAATCAGGCATTTTCAATCCTGAAAAGATCCTGGGCCTGGCTTCGGCAACCCTCTCCAGAGTTACCTCGATGCTGAGCGGATTCTTCTTTGTCATTATCCTTGTGGTGCTTTTTCTCTTTCAGTTCCTGACGCTCAACAGAAAGATGTCGGACGGGCAACTCACGAATCACCTGATCCTCTCACGTTTTGGTTCATTCAGCGGTGACATCACCAAATATCTTTCCGTGACCGCACTCTCTGGCCTGATTTCTTCCGTAGCGGATCTGATCCTCCTGTGGATTCTTGGGATTGACTACGCGATCCTTTGGGCGGTGATGGCCTGGTTCCTGAGCTTCATCCCGACTATTGGATTCATCATTTCGATGATTCCCCCTACCCTGCTGGCACTGCTGATCTTCGGATGGCAAAAGGCACTGATCCTCATCGCCGGTTACATTGTCATCAATTCGATTGCAGATAATGTCGTCCGGCCTTTCTTTATGAAAGAAGGCTTGAAGATTTCCTTTCTCGAACTGATGATCTCCCTGATCTTCTGGACGTGGCTGCTTGGGATCATCGGAGGGATCGTCAGCGTACCGCTGACCATGGCCGTCAAACAGGTGTTTGCAGCGCTGAGCGATGATGAGCAGGCCCAAGACAGAAGTCAGAAGTCGATACTGGTAACTAAAGCGAAACGAGGGATCAGTATCGGAAGAAGGAAGGGTCGGCAGTAGCCGGTAGGCAGTCAACAGTCAACAGTCAGCAGTCAGCAGTCAACGGTCAGCAGTCAACGGTCAGCAGTCAACGGTCAGCAGCTAATAATAGAACAATCAAACAGCGAACAGCGAACGACAATTTGACAATTTAACAATTTAACAATGAATTACGATTTACCATCCCGCCGCAACTTCCTCAAAACCGCGGCTTTAGGAGCAGCAGCGGTTGGGCTGGGCCTCAGGGGACTGACTGCCGGCAGATCGGGACAAAACATGCTATCAGCTCCTGTTCCCCGATCCCAGGATCAGAAAAGCGTGATGGGCCTTACATGCGAACCGATGGAGAAAGTGCGCATCGGTGTCATCGGTCTGGGTATGAGAGGAATGGAAGCAGTGGAACGGCTGCTTTATGTGGAAGGCGTCGAGATCCGGGCCGTGTGCGATGTACTGCCTGAACGGGTAGCACAGGCACAAAAGATCGTCACGGATCGCGGAAATCCACAGCCGGAAGGCTTTGCAGCAGGAGAAAACGATTGGATGAACCTGTGCCGGCGTGAGGATATCGACCTGGTATATGCGTGCACGCCCTGGGAACTGCATACACCCAATGCCGTCTATGCCATGGAGCAGGGAAAACATGCGGCCGTGGAGGTGCCAGCAGCCCTGACCCTCAACCAGTGCTGGGAACTGGTCAACACGGCCGAAAAGACCCGGCGCCATTGCATGATGCTGGAAAACTGCTGCTATGACTTCTTCGAGCTGGCCACACTGAACATGGCCCGCCAAGGCATCTTCGGCGAGATCATGCATGCCGAATGCGCATACATCCACGATCTGCGCTGGCTAAAATTCGACAGAGAACATGGATATTACGATATGTGGCGACTGAAATACAGCATGGCCCATACAGGAAATCCCTATCCTACCCACGGACTTGGGCCCATTGCACAGATCATGGGGATCAACCGCGGCGACCGAATGGAATATCTCACCTCCACCTCGACCAGCCAGGTCGGGTTGAGCCAGTATGCCGTGAATACATTCGGGAAGGACTCCCCCGAGGCACGTCAGCAGTACGAACTTGGGGATATGAACACTACCCTGGTGAAGACCCTCCGCGGAAAGACGATCATGATCCAGCACGATACTACCAGTCCCCGCCCCTACAGCCGCATCCACCTGATCAGCGGCACACTGGGCATCGCCCAAAAATGGCCCGATCAGCAAATAGCCCTGGAACCGGATCCCCATCACTGGTTGTCCAAGGAAAAAACGGATCAGCTGCTGCAGCAATACGAACATCCACTCGCAAAGAAGGTCAGGGAAAAGGCAAAAGAGGTAGGCGGACACGGTGGTATGGACTTCATCATGGACTGGAGGCTTATCCACTGCCTGCGAAGGGGCCTGCCCCTCGATCAGGATGTGTACGATGCCGCTGCCTGGTCAAGCATCGTCGAGCTGAGCGAAACGTCTGTGCGGAATAAAGGTCAACACGTGGAAGTGCCCGACTTTACCCGGGGGGAATGGGAAAAACACACTCCGCTCGGAATCGTGGAATAAGTCACTATCAGTGATGTATGCATCTCCTGTAATAAAAAGCGGAGATGTCAGCGTAGGAATATTTCGCAGCTCCAAGCGGTAATCCAGTGTGGAAATATTTCCCTTGCACCAGGGATCCGATATGCTGACTTCCCTCTCTGTATCCGCCCTGATAAGCAGAAGCATAAAATTGGATTTTCACCTCCGGTGCAAGCGTATCCCATTCAGGGTGCATTGCCTCAACAATACGAAGAAATGCTTCAAGGTAGGCCAGTTGTCCGTCGTCACTCTGCAGCCTGAAAAGCCTTGACCTTCTGACAGATACTTCATTGGTATCAGTTTTGACAGCTAACACTTTCGCGGGATCAGGAGAATGGATCGCAGCATGGAGGATATCCTCCTCAATCGCCTCTGCAAAGGAGGGTTTCATCTGAAAATGTCCGACAGAAAAGTCGGCATAAGTTGATCCGTATTGTACATAGAGTACTTCAAGTCCCCTGGTCTCGATAAAATCCCTGACTGAAGAATACCGGATCAGCTCAGGGAAGATGACTGCAAAAGCAAAGCAGGGATCAAAGCCATGGGCCGTCAGGGTATCGGCCATCTAGGCGTTTTCCGACAGGTATCGCCCGGCGTTGATAAAATCCTCTCCGAAGATCACGTCGTAGTCACCGGTCCGATCCTGATCCTGTGGCATGCCCGTCGCCGGCAGTAAGAGAACAGCTGCCATCAGGCAGCCAGAGGTCACGACCTTAAAAAATCCGTTGATATTCGACC
The DNA here is from genome assembly GCA_028716265.1 of Bacteroidales bacterium. Lineage (GTDB taxonomy): Bacteria > Bacteroidota > Bacteroidia > Bacteroidales > JAGONC01 > JAGONC01. The sequence goes on from JAQUQD010000046.1 coordinate 8,934, forward strand.
ATGTTCGTCTCATCTTCCAGGGTCACCCATTTAACGATCACCTTATCTCCACCCTGGGAAACTTTAAGTAACAAGGGGAAAGGAGCATCGAATCCGTCGCTGAAATGGATGTTCTCATAGTTATAATACACGTATTTATCCCCTTTATCACTGATGTAAAGATCGTCGGGACTGAAGTAATCCTGCGTGGTGAACAACAGATTCTCATTAACATAAATATCGTTCTCTACCCGATAGACCAGGTGATTGTTCACGGTGAACCAGATATCCCTGAATGAGGAGGGATCAAAGGGTCCCTTCCTTTCGCCGGTCATTTCGTAATAATAGTCCTGCGGATTGCTCAGTTCTTCAGGATGTTCCATCATCTTTGCCAGTTCATTTTCGTCATACAGATTATAATTACCTGACGTCCTTAAAATGGCCCTTTTCCCGTCGGGGCTCATCAGGATCTTGTCAGCCATCCCCACGATGGTTATTTCTCTGCCTGTTCCGTCGAAGAAATGGATCTTATTCTCGGATGTAAACCCCGATGCATAGAAATTGCTTTTATCAGGGGCAACGACAAAATTTGTGATATACATGTATGGCCCGAATCGTTGTCCCCTGAATGTGACATAATGATCGTCTGATTCCCGGGTAACGTATGCTTCGAGCGGTTCGGCCTGCTCATATTCATATTTTCCCGACCATTCGTCCCCCGTGCGGCATTCCAACCATATCGTGCTGTCAGGCTTCCTGAACGGCCCTTCTTTACGACCGCCGGCATAGTAATGATAATATTGCTTGTTCTTGCCTGTTCCCACCGAGGTCACCATAGCGGACCGATCACTGACAGGGTCGAGCAAAAAGCAATTTTCTCCTTCGACCATTTTTTCTCCCGGTCCGATCTCAAAAAGGATCCTGCCCGTGAGATCGCTTTTGATATCAGTCTGGGCCCATACTGTTGACTGCACATAAGCTACTGATAATGCAATCAGTAAAAATATTCTTTTCATATGATATAATTTATGGACTATCGTCTAAATATTATTGCTTTTCGTATTGGGCTAAATGCTTATAATAAATGATTCCATAAAATTACGATAACTTTTCAGAATAAATGTAATGGTACGAAAGCCGAATTCGCGACTAATTTGACAGTAACGATTTTTTCAGAATTCATACCTTTACGCCCCGAAGTTGACATTCGGCCTATTAAATCCATAACAACCATGCGAAGATTGCTTTTTTCATTCCTGAGGATCCTCGCCTTTTTCCAGAAGCTTCGGATAAGACTACCGGGCGGCAGGTCCCGTGGCCTTCATCGCGCGCAGATGGAGGCAGGGAAGGCATGGGCTGACTACTGCGATCAGCTCAGACTGGCCGGAGCATCGCTGATGTATCCCGGCGCCCCACGTGATCCGTTGAATCAGGCGGAAGGGATCCGTTACCTCTCGCGTCTGATGCGTGCGGGTCTGGAAGCGTTCGTTGAATACGGGGACCCAGGTTTTCCCGTATTCAGGCACACGGTGCATGAAACGATCAAGATGGGAGCCGATAATCCGGACAATGTCTACCTCAACGCCCAGATCAACGGGAAGAATGAGTACAGGATCACCGGCCGCCGCAACACGATCCATTATATCGGCTTCTTCACCCAGAACGGACAGTATGGCACGACGGGTGGTCTGGCGCCATGCGGCGCCCTCGAGGGCTCGTCGCTTAAAACGGACGCACAGGGTAACTTTGAGATCATCCTGAGCAAGGAACCGAAGGGACAGAACTGGCTGAAGATCGATGATGAAACATCGCTGGTGATGGTCAGGCAGACCTTTTATGACCGCTGGAACGAAACGCCTGCCGAATTGACGATCACTAACCTTAACGGGAAAAGCCATCCGGATCCGGTCACTCTACATCAGATGGCTGAAGGTTTGAAAAATGCGGCATTACTGGCAGGCGGGGCTTCTTTATTGTTCGCACGCTGGTCAAAGGATTTTCAGAAACATACAAACCGGCTTCCTCAGTTCGATCCGGAGAAGTCGAATGCCGCCGGTGGCGATGCAGGCATCATCTATTACCACAGCCACTGGAAGCTGGCACCCGATGAAGCACTTGTCATCGAAGTGATGCCGCCAGCCTGCGCCAGCTGGAACTTTCAGCTGAACAATTACTGGATGGAATCCCTTGATTACCGCTACTTTACCATCTGCATCAATAAACACAGTGCTGTATACCGATCGGACGGAAGCGTGCAGGTGGTGGTCAGCCACAGGGATCCCGGGGTGCCGAACTGGATCAATACATGCAGCCACCCGGAGGGGACAATGTGCTGGCGGTGGTACAGGCTCGCTGAGGGGGCAAAGGCAGTGGAACCCTCGTGCAGGGTTGTTAAAGCTGAACACCTCACTCCCTTCACCCACTTCACAGGGGTGAGGTAAATCCCAAAATTATGACATATCAACTCACAAGATCAGCAGGAATTGTCAGCAGTCCTCATTGGTTCAGACTTCTGAACCGGTGCTGGAAAGCGACATATCCTGCAGGGACGAAGGTAAGGCTGGATAAGGACGATCTGATCCGGTCGGCCAGGAGGGTGACGGGACTTCAGGACCTGGGACGCGATTTCTGGGACGAGCCGCTCGACCGGTTACTCCATTCCCTGAACCATGAGGCTGCATTGCATCCCGTCGGGCGGTTCATTTGGCGGCAGCGCCTGATCAACCTGCTCTCCACGCGGCTGCGGGCAGAATACTGGTTCCGGAAACACCCCGGGATCCTCGAAGAGCCTCTCTACCCGGTGTGGATGATCATCGGCCTGCAACGTACGGGAACAACGTTGCTTCACCGTTTGCTCACCTCAGATCCGGAAAACCGGGTGCTGCTGAGCTGGGAAGCCCTGAATCCGGTGCCATTGAACGGAGTGCTGGGTGATACGGCCGACCGGATCCGGATCGCACGTAGAAGCGAAAAAGCACTGAAGCTGATCGCTCCGAACTTTTTTGCCATCCATCCGGTGGAGTACCTGGCTCCTGAGGAGGATATCCTTTTGCTGGATGTCTCTTTCCTCAGCACGACGCCTGAAGCCACCACGACGGTGCCATCCTACGCCACATGGCTGGAACAAACGGATCAGTCCATGGCTTATGCATATGCTGCAAAGCTGATGAAGCTGCTTCAGTATCAGCGTCCCGGCACACGATGGGTGCTTAAATCACCCCATCACCTGGAGTTTTCCGACCTAGCGGTCACCCATTTCGGGGATGTTCATTTCCTCTGGACTCACAGGGATGTGCATCAATCCATTCCCTCCTTCCTCAGCATGGTGACGCACAGCCAGTCCATCTTCAGTGACCGGGTCGATCCCGCGTGTGTGGCAGACCACTGGATCAGAAAAACAGGATATATCCTGTCAAAAGGCTTGGATTTCCGCCTGGGCATAAGCCAGGGAAACCGGTTCCATGATATTTTCTATGAAGATTTCATTGCCGATCCTGTTCACCATATTGAAGATCTCTATCAGCAAAACACATTGCCTACCCGGCATCTTGTTCCGGAGTTTGAAAAAGCACGGGACCTGAATCCCAGAGGCAAGTATGGTTTCCATTCATATTCGGTGAACGACTTCGGTGTAACGGATCAGGACATTGACGACCATACCATGGCCTATCAGACGTTTCAGAAGAAGCTGTACCTAAAAAGTAAAGAAGAAGAACTGTAAAATGATCACTCCATGAGGCCGGAAAAACAAGCGAAATACGACAGTCCGTCAAGGGCCATCTTAACGGGTATCACCGACCTGTTCAGGGAACGGAAAAAGGCTGGTGAACTCACAGGGTCTGACCGGTTGGATGGAAGGAACGTGCTGATCACAGGATCCAGCTCTGGGCTGGGCTACGCGGTGGCGAGGCAGCTGGCCGCCCGCGGTGCCACGGTGATCATGGCCTGCCGCAGCGGGATCCCGGAGAAAGGGGAACAGATCCGAAGGGCGACAGGTTCAGCAAACGTCTCGATGCTCTATGTGGATCTTTCGGATACCAGCTCGATCCGTGACCTGGTCAGTCAAGTTAAGGAACATTACGGAACACTGGATATGGTCATCTGCAATGCAGCCATCGTTCCCAGGAAAAGCAGACGGACAAAACAGGGATTTGAAGAGATGTTCATGGTGAATTATCTGTCCAAATTTTTGTTCATCAACCTGTTACTTAAAGAAAACATCATCCTGCCTGGCAACGATCCCCTTCCCAGGATCATCTTTGTTTCATCGGAGAGCCACACCGCAATCCCAGGACCTTCGACTGGGACGGTTTCGGAACGTACCAGCCTTTCCATATGAACCGATCCGTCGAACTGTACGGATACTATAAGCTTCTGCTTACCACATTTGCCAATGAGCTGTCGCGCAGGCTGAATCCGGACGGGCAGGTTAAATGCTCCGTTTTCGCGCTGTGCCCTGGTCCCATCAATTCGAACATCGCCCGGGAAGCACCATCCGCTATCCGTCCCCTTCTAAAGATCATTTTCAGCCTTTTCTTCCGCTCTCCTGAGAAGGCAGCAGAACCTGTGGTGTACCTTGCAGCTTCACCCCACATGGAGGGAAAGGCCATGGAGTACCTATTTCTTATGAACCGGAAAGAAATGGACCAGAAAGCCACCGATCCTTCAAACGGTCAGCGATTATGGAGCCTTACGGAAAATTTACCCGGCTTAATGCATTGAAAAACTGTAACCTCAGGGTTATGATCATTATTTAATATGGTACCGCCTGCACATTTAAAATTTTTGCCCTACTTTTATACATGCTTTCAGGCACCATCCTGTTAAATAATAAGTTACTGATTTTAATATGATTATTGGAAGATCACGGATATGGTTTAAGAAAAAGCATTTTCTGATTCTTCTTCTTACGACGGCCTGTTTTAAGCTTTGCCCCGCCCAGCAGAATGAACAACCTATTGTTAAAAGCCAGGCAGATATTTCGGAACTGACGGAGAAATTCTACGGAGCTGACGACATACTGATCAGCGGAAGCGTATACGTGCCCTCCAGTCCCCTGATCACCCACCATCCCTATTTCGACCGGGAAGAGTGGCACGAAGGCACCGTTTACATTGACGGAAGAACATTTGAAGATCAGCAAATCAAATACGACCTGCCTTCCCGTAAAATGATACTCAATGCAAAGCTTACGGAAGGTGCAACCGTCAAAATCGTTCTCAATACCCGGAAAATTGATTCCCTGTACCTGGGCGACCATCTTTTTATCAACAGCAAGTTCCTTTCACTGCCCGAACCGGATACTTCCTTCTACGAACTCATCTGTCGCAGCGGATTTGTCTTCATCACCGGGTATCACAAGGAATTCATCCGAAAATATACGTCTTCATCTCCCTATGGTCTCTGGTCCGACCAGAAGGCAGTTCATTTCATTCATACCGGCCAGTGGTACAGGGTAACTTCAAAACGTTCGCTGTTAGACTGGTTCCCATCCGGAAAAGATGAGATCAGAAAATATATGCACATGAACCATATCCGGTTTCGCAAGGCCACCACCGATCAGCTGAAAGGTTTGCTTGTTCATTGCAGTGCTTATTATCAACGATGAAAAGATGCGCATAAGGATCTGGACAGTATGGATCATGGTGATGGGGATGCATCTCTGTGTATGCAGTCAGGTGAGCGATGCTTTCGTAACCCGCTCGGCGGATGGGATGACCTGGAACGAATTCGCCGAAAGCATCGAACGATCCTATCCTGTCCGTTTCTTTTATCCGCCCGACAGCATTCCTGACCTGGTCATATCTGTCAGGCAGGATACCATCTTGCTGACCGATCTGCTCCGGGATCTCTTTTCTCCCTTCAACATAGCAGTCTCCGCGGATAAGCATGGAAACATCTTTTTGTTCAAAGACCGCCAGATCCGGGTTGACCTGCCGGACATCTACCGTACTTACGTTTTACCCGGGGAAGATACGACCAGTACAACAGGGATGGAGGAGGATGCGGGTAAGGATAGCTATCTGGACACATACAAGGAATTCATCGTTGAGAATGTGGTTATTGGGACGAAGCTGAAGGGTTTTGGGAGTACACGGGCGACGATCGCGGGGAGGGTCCTGCATGCCGAAGACCATTCCCCGGCAGTCCAGGCCAACGTCTTCATTGAAGAGATCCGCAGCCTGGCTGTGACCAATGATGCAGGCGATTATCAGCTGTTGCTGCCACTGGGCAAATATACACTTACCGTGAGCAGCCTGGGAAGCTTTGACAAGAAGTACAAGCTGACCTTGCTGTCCGATGGCCGTCTGGATGTGATGCTGGATCACAGGGTCTACCTGCTGGAACAGGTGGAGATCACCTCCGACCGGTTCAACCGTGTCAAAGGTACCCAGATGGGATACGAACGGCTGTCCACCAAGAACATCAAGGAGATCCCGGTAGTCCTGGGCGAAAAGGACCTGATCAAGGTAGCCCTGCTTCTGCCCGGCATACAGACCGTGGGTGAGGCAACAAGCGGATTCAATGTCAGGGGAAGCCCAACCGATCAGAATCAGTTCTACATCAATGCCGTACCTGTCTACAACACGTCCCACGTCTTTGGATTTTTCTCCTCCTTCAACCCCGAGGCTATCCAGGATTTTTCAATCTACAAGAGCCATATCCCTGTTCAGTATGGCGGAAGGCTGTCTTCCATCTTTAACATTGCCAGCAGGCAGGGAGACATGAAGAAATTCTCATTCCGCGGCGGGATCAGCCCCGTTGCAGCGCGTTTACTGGTGGAAGGACCATTCCAGAAGGATAAGAGCAGTTACATGCTGGCAGTCAGAAGCACCTATTCCGACTGGATCCTGAACCTGGCCAAGGAACCGGATGTATACAACAGCAGTGCTTTCTTTGCCGACGGCATTGCCAACCTGACCTTCCGGTTGGATGAACGGAACAGGATCGATTTTTTCTCCTACGGAAGCTATGATCAATCCCAGATCTCAGACCTATCCACATTCACGTACAATAACGCCGGTGCCTCCCTTTCCTGGAGCAACCTGTTCAGGAAGAAAAATACCGCCGCTCTCTCGCTCATCTATAACCGTTATGGCCTTGGAGAGAAGAACAAGGAATACCCTATGGAAGCCTATGAACGGTCCTTTACCCTGCACCATTCAGAGCTCAGGGCGTCTGTCATGCTGCGGCCCTCGTCATACCACACGGTGGAAGCTGGATTCAACGGGATTCATTATCATGCCGCCAAAGGGGATCTGCTGCCCTATGATGAAGTATCCACCCTTTTACCAAAAAGCTATGAGCCTGAAAAGGGAATCGAAACAGCCCTGTACGCAGGTGATGAATGGAAGGTGTCGCCCAAACTGATCCTCAACGGAGGACTGCGTTACACCCTGTATTCCTACCTTGGGCCCAAGACGGTCTACACCTATTTCCCGGGATTGCCTGTAGAATCCGTCAATGTTACGGATACCCTGAACTTTGGAAAAAACGAATTCATCAAGACCTATAACGGTCTTGATTACCGGCTGGGGGCCACCTGGCTGCTGACCGATCAACTCTCGGTCAAAGGTAGCTATAACCGGTTGCATCAGTACCTTTTCCTGCTGTCGAACACCATCGCCGTCGCACCCACAGATACCTGGAAACTTTGTGACTATCACATCAGACCCATGGTGGGCGATCAGTACACCCTGGGAGTGTATTCCTTTTTACTGGGGGAGATGTATGAAGTATCCGCGGAAGGTTACTATAAAAATGTAAAGAACCTGGTGGAATATAAAGACGGCGCCGACCTGGTCGCCACCGACCTGACCGAGACAGAAGTGATCCAGGGAGACCTGGATTCGTACGGGGTTGAATTCATGGTGAAGAAAGCCTATGGCAAGCTCAGCGGCTGGGTAAATTACACCTGGTCCAGGGCACTCGTGCTGGCGGACAATCCGCATACCGGTGAAATGAACAATTTCGGAGAGGCCTATCCGGCGAATTTTGACAAACCCCACTCCTTTAACCTGGTGGCCAATTACAGGATCACCAAACGTCTCAGTTTCTCTTCCAACATTGTTTATTCGACAGGACGACCCGTGACCTATCCCACAGCCATTTATTACCTCAATGAGACCCAGATCACGCATTATTCAAAACGGAACGAGTACCGGATTCCCGATTATTTCCGTGTGGACCTTTCGATGAACGTGGAGGGAAACCTGAAAGTCAGGAAGCTGATCCATGGATCATTTTCATTCTCAGTGTACAACCTGACGGGCAGGAACAACGCATATTCGGTTTATTTTACGACTGAGGAGGGAAAGGTTAAAGCCTATCGCCTTTCCATCTTCGGTGTACCTATTTTTTCACTGAGCTATAATTTCAAGCTGGGTAATTATGAAAATTAGGGCATATTTTCTCTTTACGCTGATCCTTATCATGGTTACCGCCTGTATCGATGAGTTCTGGCCGGATCTGAGTGATTTTGAAAATCTACTGGTGGTTGACGGAGTCCTGACCTCCGCTCCGGGGCCCTACTATGTGAGGCTTTCGATGACCTCTGATGTTGAGGATCCCGGGTATATTCCTCTCACCGGCTGCACCGTCACCATCGAGGATGATGCCGGAAGCTCAGAGCTGCTGACGGAGACAGAGGCGGGCACCTATGCCACTGCTGCTGAAGGCATCCGGGGGATCGTAGGCAGGCAGTACAGGATCCTGATCTACACCCCGGTGGGGAGGACCTATTCCTCTCCCTATCAAAAGCTGCTGGCACCTGTCGGGATCGATTCGGTTTATACGGAAGTGGCATACCACAAGACCTCCGATCTTTATCATGACCTGGCAGGGCTGCAGTTCTACGTGGATACCGACCGCTCAGAAACGGATACCAATTATTATCTCTGGCAAATGGAAGAGACCTATATGTTCTATTCCGACTTTTTCATCGACTATCTGTACATTGACTACTTCGAGCAGTTCAACAACCGGGACTCGGTGCACACCTGCTGGAGGACGCAAAATGTGTATGAGATCTTCACTGCCAGCACGCTCAACCTGTCTGATCCCATCCTGGTCAAGTTTCCGCTGCATTATGTGGATACGGAGACTCGCCGCCTCCAGGTCAGGTACAGCCTGCTCGTGCATCAGTTCACTATCGACGCTGACGCATACTCCTTCTATGATCAGGTCAAAAACCTGATGACCGATGAGGGTACGCTGTATACAAAACAGCCTTATCAGATCACGGGCAATGTGACCAACACGGATGATCCCCGGGAGCCTGTGCTGGGTTATTTCCTGGTTGGAAGTGTGGATGCGAAACGAATATTTGTGAAACGACCTCTGGGTGTTCCTTTTTATTTTGAGGTATGTGAGCTCAATACCGATATGCTCTCACTGTATAGCCAACCGAGTAATACCTGGCCCATTTACGTCACAACCAATGCACAAGGTAATCGCGGTTATGCTGCCAAACCTTGCTTTGATTGCACTCTGAACGGTGGGGTTCTTGAAAAACCTGATTTCTGGCAATAAGGATGAAGAAAACGATTTTTATTTCAGTGATTGGATTTTTGTGGCTCCTGATACGGCCTACAGGTCTTTTTGCACAGGATCCCTGGATACCCGGACCATTCGGCCGGGGAACCCTGCCTCTCGAACGGATCATGCTCATCACCGACAGAGGTCTTTATCTGGCTGGAGAAAACATCTGGTTCTCGGCCGACTACATACTGATCAATCCTGGATCTGACAAACAAGTAAGCCATGTTCTGTATATCGAAGTATTCAACCGTGAGGAGGAAGTAATTATCAGGGAGAAATTTTCCATCCGGAACGGAAAGGCCTCAGGCTGCCTGGCCATTCCAGCAGAGACTGCCACAGATGCATACCTTCTGCGCGCCTATACCCAGTTTCAACGCAACTTACCTGCAGAAAGCCATACCATGAAATCCCTCACGATCGTGAATCCCGACGTGCCATATTTATATAAATCAATGGATATCAATCAGATAGCCATCATTCCGGAAGGAGGTGAGTTTGTGAGGGGATTACCCAACAGGGTTGCCATCCGTCTCGGTCAGCCTTTGGCCCGCCAGGCTCAGCATGTGCTTGTTGTCGATCAGCATCAGCGGTTGATCGCACAGGTCAGGATCTTCTCCAATGGGCTGGGTGAATGCACGTTGATACCGGCCGATTCATTGGATTACAACCTGATGATCATCCTGACCGGCAGAGATACACTTATTGAACCTTTACCGCCACCTGACACATGGAAGGGCTTCCTTCCTTCAGTCAGAAGAACCGATGACGGATTGGTCTACAGCCTGGAAGGAGGGATGCCACATACGACCGACAGCGACCGGTCCATGGTACTGAGCATCCAGTCAGCTGAAGGGATCCCTCTGGATGAGGTGACCATTCGTGAAAAGAAGCCGCCTGTGCGGGTGCAGGTTCCTTTTCCGGAAGGATACAAGGGGATTCTTTACCTGGTGCTGAAAGAGCATTCGGGTGCTATCCTTCACGTCCTGCCCGCTTTCGTCTCCGGTGAATCCTGCGGGGAGATCACGATCGAAACTGATAAACAGGAGTATGCGTGCAGGGAGCCCGTCACCCTGAGCCTGGGATCACGGTCAGGGAACGACAAGCCGCTTCACCTGTCCGTATCTGTAGTCAAGAAAGGGATGGATGATGGTATGAACTCCCTGCTGCCGCAAAATTATATCCGGAATCCGTTTTTACTGCATTCATACCCCCATACTCAGGGTCAGGTCACACCCGGGCTGATGGACCAGGCCGACCTATGCATGATCCTTTATACGCCGTATGTCAACTCCGTTCTTTTCCGGTCGCAACTAGCCCGGATGGATTCAACAGGCGTCGCTTATCTGCCGGAGATACGGGATGTCAGCATCAGCGGCCAGGTCGTCCGCTCAGAATCAGGTGATGGGATAAAGGGCGTACCGGTCATTCTGAGCGTTCTGGAACGGTCACAGGTCCATGCCGTACGATCCAACGATCAGGGCCAGTTCATTTTCTCCCTTGATAATCTGCAAGGGGCGCAGGACCTGGTGCTGTGTCCTCAGCCAAAAGAAGGCCAAAATGTGGAGATCCTCATCCATCAGGATTTCTCAGGACAGTTCCCGGAACCTCTCGACCTTGTCCCGGTGCTGGACTCGACCCTGTACGGACTCCTGGAGGAAGCATGGATCAATGCTCAGTTAATGCAGGCAACCCCTCCGGTACAGGCTATGCCCGTGACGGAAAGAAATACGAAGATCCTGTTTGCGGAAGACCGTCAGGTGGTGGTATTGTCAGATTACATTGAAATGAAGAACCTGTACGAGGTTTTCTGGGAGATCGTCCCTTTTGTCCAGATCCGGAAAAAGAAAGATCATTATTACGCCCAGATGACCAACGACCGGCTCGAAGTCTTTGAGGATCCGCTGATCCTGCTGGATAATGTCCCGGTACGGAGTGTCGACGACTTACTGAAGATCCCTCCCGCTCTTGTCGACCGGATCGAGTCCATCAATCACCCTTACCTTCACGGGGATTTTGTCGTGAACGGTGTGGTGATGGTCTACACAAAAACGGATAATTTTGCCGGAAGCCCCTTCCCCAAAGGATCGGTATTTCTCGATTATCAGACGATCACGCCCGCACTCAGCTTTCCACTCTACGAATATTCATCCGAAGCGCAAAAGATCTGCCGTCTACCCGATTTCCGTAATGTGCTGCACTGGGATCCCCGTCTGGTGCTGAAGGAGCACAAGGCCACTTTTTCATTTTATACCTCCGACCACTGCGGGGAGTATGAGATAGTGGTGAGAGGGATGAGTGAGGGAGGATTCAGCTATTTTGGGAAAGCCCGTATACAAGTCACAGAAAGGCACAGATAAATTTCGATCTATTCAGGGTAACAATTCAACCCTTTCCGGGATTAACAGCTAGAAACACCCCATTACTTACCCCGCGCTTTAGTGCGGGGACTACGAAGCTCAGCGGTATACTTACCCCGCGCTTTAGTGCGGGGACTACGAAGCTCAGCGCGTATACTTACCCCGCGCTTTAGCGCGGGGACTACGAAGCTCAGCGCGTATACTTACCCCGCGCTTTAGTGCGGGGACTACGAAGCTCAGCGCGTATACTTACCCCGCGCTTTAGTGCGGGGACTACGAAGCTCAGCGCGTATACTTACCCCGCGCTTTAGCGCGGGGGGCAGAAACCAGGATGTCAACCCGGGCTTTAGCCCCAAATATCAATATAACCATGGGATATACAAAACTCTGGATCCACATCGTCTGGACTACCAAAAACCGCAAACCAATCCTTATTAAAGAAGTTCGTTCTGTAATTTTTGATCATATCAAGGAATATGCATCAAAAAAAAATATTTATATTGATTCCATCAATGGTTATCTTGAGCATGTCCACTGCCTGATATCAATGGGCTCTGGTCAGAATGTGGAAGAGATTCTGAGGTTGCTCAAAGGAGAGTCCTCGCACTGGATCAATCAGTCCAAAATTCTTACAGAAAAATTCGAATGGCAGGATGAGTATTTTGCTGTTTCTGTCAGTGAATCTGCTGTGCATTGGGTGAGGAAGTATATTAAGAACCAGGAGGATCATCACAGAAAGAAGACGTTTAGTGAAGAGTATCAGGAGTTTATAAAAAGTTATAAGTTTGACCGGTTTGTTTCGGGCTAAAGCCCATGGGCTCTGTAGGTTGTCGTACTCCCCGCTCTGAAGCGCGGGGTAAGTATAATCCCGCAGGCTTTGTCTGGGATTTGGTGTCTGTGATTTGTTTGGATTTCGGCAGTTGGAATTTGGAATTTGTTTAATTTTGAAACTTTGTTTCATTTTGAGATCAAATTCATAGAAAATTCCTATGACAAGTTCCTGCATATTTGTTGTTGAAGATGATCCGTGGTATGCGGATCTGCTCGAATACCATATCAAACTGGATCCGGCCTATACGGTTGAGAAATTCACGACAGGCAGGGAATGCCTGAAGAATCTTTACAAGAATCCGTTACTGGTCACGCTGGATTTTTCACTTCCGGATATGAAAGGGAAGGAAGTTCTCAAGCGCATCCGGGAATCCAGGCCGGATCTGCCGGTGGTTATCGTATCGGGACAGGAAGACATCAGGACGGCCGTTGACCTGCTCAAGGACGGGGCGTATGATTACATTATCAAGGATGAAGATACTAGGAACCGTCTTTTGAACGTCATCCGTCATATTCAGGAGAATTCCAGGCTCAGATCGGAAAATGAGCAGTTAAAGGAAATCGTGAGCAAAAAGTACCGTTTTTCGAATCTGATCCTGGGAAACAGTGAAGCGATAAAAAGCATCTATTCCAAGATCGAACTGGCTGCCAATTCGACCATTACGGTGTCGATCTCAGGTGAAACTGGTACCGGAAAGGAGCTGGTTGCAAAAGCCGTTCATTACAGCTCCAACAGGACGAAAAATCCATTTGTGGCCATTAATGTTGCGGCGATCCCTTCTGAACTGATCGAAAGTGAGTTATTTGGTCATGAAAAGGGAGCATTTACGAGCGCTGTCACCCGCAGGACCGGCAAGTTTGAGGAGGCGAACAAAGGAACTATCTTCCTGGATGAGATCGCTGAAATGGACCTGAACATGCAGGTAAAACTGCTCAGGGTGCTGCAGGAAAGGGAATTGTTCAGGATCGGCAGCAACACGGCGCTCAAAATCGACGTCAGGATCATTACAGCCACGCACAAGGACCTGGCTGAAGAGGTGAGCAAAGGCAGATTCCGGGCCGATCTCTACTACCGGCTCATGGGCTTGCCCATCCACATGCCGCCGCTGAAAGAAAGGGGAAAAGATGTACTGATTCTTGCAGAGCACTTTGCCAGCGAATTTTGCAGGGAAAACGGAAAGGATCCAGTCGCTTTCTCAACGGATGCCAAAAAGAAACTGATGAGTTACACTTATCCGGGCAATATCAGGGAACTTAAATCCATCATCGAATTAGCGGTATTGCTGGCTGATAAGCATGAAATTGAACCGGAGCATATCACCTTCCGGGCGATCGATGAAAAAAAGGAACTGCTGGCCAGGGAGATGAGCCTGGAGGATTATACACGGGAGATCATCAGCCATTATCTCCAAAAGTACGACACTAAGGCTATTTTGGTGGCTGAAAAACTTGGGATTGCCAAATCAACCCTCTACCGGTTGATGAAGAAGTACAACCTTTAATTCCTGATAAATGACAATAAAAGGGAACATTAAACTTTTCAATAAGCTCAGTGAGCTGATATCGGGTTGCATCCATATCACCACAGTTGAGGACCTGGCCAGGGAGGTGAGTTATTTTTTCGATGCGCTTTTGGATATCGAGTGTTGCGGGCTTTACCTGTTCGACAACACCAAACAGCGGCTGAAACTGTACTGGGCGAAAGGATTCTCCGAGGAAGAAAAGGAAGAAGCCGGGCGGACAGTCATGGAACGTCATCCGGGTGATGTTTTTAAATCGAAGGAAATGCTCTACCTCCGTGATACCGAAGAAGAATTCCTTCAGGGAAGGGTCCGTTCAAAGCGGGATTTTACTGTCAGGTCCTGCCTGTATGTACCGGTAACCTACCAGGATCTTGCAGTCGGAACCATAGGACTGGTGAGTTCTCAGGCGAACAGGTTCACGAATCATGATATCGCTGTTTTGAATCTTCTGGCCAACACCACCGGTACTTTCTATGCCAATATTCTGAACAGGAATGAGATCAAAAAGATCAGGCGGCAGAATCAGTTGCTGTCCACCATACCTTCAGAGGATCCTTTCCCGGTGTTCCGGATCGACTTCAACGGCAGGTTACTTTATGCCAATGAAGCCAGCAAGGAAATCCTTGACCGTACAAAATGCAAATCCGGAAAGGTCATCCCTCCGGATTTAAGGTCTTTATTGGAACCTTCGATCCGGGAGATCACAGTGAAAGAGGTGGAATACGTGGTTGACCAAAAGGTGTTTTCACTGACCATTGTTCCGGTAAAGGAGAATTACTACCTGAATGTGTATGGAAAGGAAATTACCCTGAGAAAGGCATTCCAGGATGAGCTCGAATCCGCCAATTCGCGCCTTACCAGTTTGATCGAGAACCTGCACGAAGGTATCATTGTCGAGGATCTGGACCGGAGAATCGTACTTACCAATAAAGAATTCTGCAGGTTGTTCGAAATACAATCAGATCCCGAAACGCTTATCGGGATGGATTGCCAGATAGCCGCCCAGGAATCACTGAAACTGTTCGGTGAAAGGGATCTGTTCCTTCAGCGAGTCAATGAAATTCTGGACAACAGGCAATCTGTCCTGGACGAAGAGATCCAAATGGTGAACGGAAGGGTTCTGGAGAGGGATTTCATCCCGATACTCCACGATGAACGGTTCATGGGCATTGTCTGGAAATACCGGGACATCACCCATCGCAAACTCATTGAGTCGCAGCTGCAGAAAGCCAAATCGGAAGCAGAGACCGCCAATGCCCATAAAAGTTTCTTTCTGGCCAGGATGAGCCATGAGATCCGGACGCCGCTCAACGCAATCATCGGCATGACCAGGCTCCTGCAGGAGACCGTTCTGGACCAGGACCAGATGAAAATTGTCAGGAACCTGTACACAGCGGCCAACAACTTGCTGAGGATCGTCAATGAAATCCTTGATTATGAAAAAATCGCATCCGGGAAAATTTCGCTGGAAATGAACGACTTCAATCTCAGGGAACTCATACATCAAATCAGCAGCACCTATGACCAGATCATCCACGAAAAGCAACTGAACCTTCATACTGTCTGTAGCGATGAAACCGACCGGTATTTTAGCGGGGATCATTATAAGATACAACAGATTCTTTACAATCTCATTTCCAATGCCTTAAAGTTCACCCATCAGGGAAGTATCACCCTGATATGTGACATTCTTGAAGAAACCGAAACTTCGGCCAGGGTCAGGTTCAATGTGTCAGATACGGGCATTGGGATCAATGGGGATAAATTGGAGCAGATCTTCGACATTTTCATGCAGGAAGACGAGAGTGTTTCACGCCGATTCGGAGGTACCGGACTGGGATTGTCTATCAGCAAGCAGCTGGCCGAGCTGATGGGCGGCACCCTGACGGCAGAAAGCGAGAAAGGTAAAGGGAGCTGCTTTACGCTCACCCTGGAGCTGCAAAAATCGGAACGACCATTCCTGTCAGAAAAAATAAAGCCATCGTCCATTGCTAAAAACCTACTGAAATCGAAACGGATCCTGGTGGTGGAGGACAACGAGATCAACCAGTTCCTGACCAGGACCATTCTGGAGAAGTGGAATGTAAGGGTGGCTGTAGCCGAGAACGGAGAGGTGGCGATCAGGATGCTGGGCAAGGAGGCTTTCGACCTGGTATTGATGGATCTGGAGATGCCGGTGCTGGACGGGTACAGCGCCACCCGGATCATCCGGCAAAAACTCGGGCTTAAGCTACCGGTGATCGCCCTGACAGCCAATGTGATGAAAGAATTCCTCCAGATAGCCCTAGACGCAGGAGCGGATGATTACCTGTCGAAACCTTTCCAGCCAGAGGAATTGATCGCGAAGATCGTTCAAATGTTGCGACCGGGGACCAGAAAAAAGAACGTTCACCTGCCAGCCACAAAAGGTGACCGGAAATCCGGAAAAGAAAAAATTACCTACCATAACCTTGACAATCTGCTGCAGATCCTGGATAACGACCGGGAGCAGATGAAAATAATGATCGAAAAATTCCTTGCGATTGCCCCGCAATATTTCAACGAATTGTTGGATGCTCATCAGAAACTGGATTATGCAAGGTTAGGACAGGCATCGCACAAGATAAAATCCAGCATCGATCTGGTATCATCGGAAGATATGAAATCTATGATTCGCCTCATCCATGAATATGCCCGGGAGGAAAAGCACCTTGACCAGCTGCCTGATCTGATCTCCGCTTTTCAGACCGCCTTCCGGCAACTGCATGATCAGCTCAGAACAGAGCTCGGAAAAATGTAAAGGTAATCCTTCGGCGGAAATCCTTGAGCTCACCTGAGAATACCTGGGGATATACTGTGATTGGGTTCTGTTGAAGATCCCGTTGTTTCATTCCCCATCTCACCCCTCCCTCTGCACCTTCCGGAATTCGTACTTTATCAGGTTCTATAATAAGATAAAAGTTTCATTATAGAACTTTTCCGTTTTTTCACATAATCACAATAAACTGAATATCAGCATTTTATGAATCTGGCACATTTCTTTATGGTTCATCGCAATAATCCGTACCTGTTCTCATGAAGGGCATAAATTTTCAAGGCGAAATATTCCATATCTCTGTACCCATAGGCTCTTCGCTTAAGTACTTTGATTTTATTATTAAATCCCTCC
>JAQUQD010000047.1 GCA_028716265.1 Bacteroidales bacterium
CGATCTTGCCCTGGTCACGCGTGATTCTGCGTTGTTGAGATTGACCATATTGGGTATGATCCTGATGCGCGCGATGGCATCGCCTGTGCTTACATATTCTCCCGCTTCGACAAAGATCTCGTCGATGATGCCCGACACTTTGGGCTTGATGATGATCTCTTTCCTGGGCACGACCGATCCGGTGGCCACCGTCTTTTTGATGATGTTCGTCACGAAAGGCGACGCTGTTTCGAAAACGACCGGTTCAGCTTTGGATTTATTGTACAGGAACCAGATCGTACCCAGGAATGCGGTCAAAACGATCACAATGAACGATATTTTCAATACTTTTTTCATCTGTATAAAATTCTTAAATGATTTATTTAAGTATTAAGGTGCTACTCTTTTGCCCCCTCTGTCCACCTTCGTATGACATAGGGTGTGTCAAAATGAATGTTTTTTATTTACGTTTGGCATGCTTTGGTTTAGTGAAACTTCATAGTATGTATTACATAATTATTCAAAACGAATGGCGTCGATGGGCTTTATACTGACGGCCCGGCGTGCCGGCACCAATCCGGCCAGCACTCCGGAGACAATGAGGATTAACAGGGCCATTATCGCCATCTTAAAATCAATTTCCGGATTTTTGAACATGTCGCTGCTGGTGCCTGTCTTTAAAAGGGCCAGGTTCACGGCCTCGATGATCCCGACGCCTACCACCAGGCCAAAATATCCAGCAGCAGTGGTAAGGATGACCGACTCGGTGATCACCTGACTCATGATGTTCCAGGGTGTAGCGCCGATGGCACGCTGGATGCCAATCTCTTTAGTCCGTTCCCTGACCACGATGAGCATGATGTTGGAAACTCCCACCATTCCTGCGAATAGGGTTCCGATGCCCACGATCCAGACCAGGATGCGTATGCCGATAAACAGCCCCGTCATCTTCTGGTATTCCTTCTCCAGGTTAAAGGAGCCGATGGCACGTTGGTCCTCCGGATGAATGCTGTGCCGTTCGGCCAGCAACCTTTTGGCTTTTGCCTCAGCGACGGAAGCAGGTACGTCAGGGTGGGAGGTGAAAGCGTACCAGCCGACAATGTCCCCGTAATTGTACGTCTGCTGCAGTGTGGTGAACGGCAGGTAGATGACCTGGTTCTCCCATTCGGCCTGCTGGTCCGATTTCCTGGATTCAAACACTCCGACAACCTGGAAATATACTCCCTGGATCCTGAGGTATTCGCCTATCGGATCTTCCCCGGGCTCAAACATGTCGTTTTTCACTTTCGCGCCAATCACAGCCACCTTACGATGCTGTTCTAGGTCGAACGCATTGATGAACCTTCCGTCCGTCATGTTCAACGGATCGATGAGCTGCAGTTCGGGACAGTCACCGAAGATGGTGAAAGAGGAGGTCCGTTCGTTGCGGATCACGTTGTTGGCTCCTCCCCCGCCCCAGGCCTGGATGCGGGGAGCGATCAGCTCTATTTCAGGGATCTTGTCCTTCAGGGCCTGGGTGTCGCTGTTCCTGAAATTGTAATAACGGCCCCGCTGAAATCCTTTGTAGGGCATGGTCGTCCGCTGCGTCCACATAAAGACACTGTTGGAGGCCATGTTCCCGAAATCGGCAAATACGGCATTCTCCAGGCCGTTGCCACTGCCCATCATGATCACCAGCATGAAGATCCCCCAGAATACTCCGAATGCCGTTAAGACCGTACGGAGTTTGTTCTTTTTGAGGGCGTAAAAGATCTCATGCCAGCGATCCGGGTCAAACATAGTCAGGTTATTGGATTATGGTTATTCATTTCTTAATGCTTCGATGGGCCGGATGGCGGATGCTTTCCTGGCCGGAATAAAGCCTGCCATTGTTCCGGCCAGGACCAGAATGCCGGTAGCGGTAAGGGCTACTCTCAGGTCGACACCGGGGCTCCTGAAAAAGTTCTCACTATCTGAAAAATAGGGGGAGATGATCTCCAGCAATCCTACACCGGCAATCAATCCGAAGTAACCGGCAAAGGCTGTGATCAAAACCGACTCCTGAAGGATCAGTCCGATTACCGAGCCCGGGGTGGCTCCCAGGGCCTTGCGGATGCCGATCTCCCTGGTCCGCTCTTTCACCACTACGATCATGATGTTGCTGACCCCGACAATACCTGCAATCAGCGTCCCGATGCCGATGATCCATATAAAAATGCGTATGCTCGCAAATAAACTGAGGAACTTCTTGTACTGTTCCAGGGTGTTCCATATGAACAAGGCCCGTTTGTCATCCGGGTGTATCGTATGACGCTTGCTGATATCACGCCGGATGGATTCAACCATCTGATTGCTTTCTTCGGCAGTCACATCCGATACCGTGACCGAGAGCTGGTTGACCCTGTTTCCCCGGTTAAAAACCCGCTGTGCGGTGGAAATAGGAATATAGACACGGTTCAGGTCACGGTCGCCTCCGGGATCGGTAAAGACACCCACTACCTTAAACGGGATACCTGCCACCATGATGTATTTATCCACAGCCGGTTCTCCTTTGAACAGCTCCCTTTCCACAACTTCTCCCAGCGCCACGGATTTCCGGAATTCTTTGATATCCAAATCATTAATAAATCTGCCTTTGTTGACCTGCAATTTTTCAAGGAAGGCGTAATCAGGATGCGTTGCGATGATGTCATAGGTGGCGTACTGGTTCTTATAGCTGATGGTCGTATTTTCCCAGATGGAGAACCGGCCTGCAGCATGTTCCACATTGGGCATGTTTTTCAGGGAAAAATGATCATCGTTGGTGAACCGAATGTTCCTGCCGGGTTTCAATCCCTTATACGCCATGGATGTGGTCCCCTGGTTGATCCATATGCTGTTGGTAGCATCATCCTTGAACTGCTCCTTGATACCGTTTTCCAGTCCCCTTCCCGAGCCGAGAAGGATGATCAGCATAAAAATACCCCATGCCACGCTGAAACCCGTAAGGAAGGTTCTCAGCTTGTTCTTTCTGATCGTGCTGAAGATTTCCTGCCATTTATCCGGATCAAACATGGATCAGGGTATTGAGGGTTGGAGGACTGGTTCGTGCTTTCGTACGCTGTTCATCTCATCTGCCACGATGTTGCCGTCATGTAGCCGGATGATCCGGTCGGTCATATGGGCAATGTCATTCTCGTGGGTGACGATCAGGACCGTTATCCCCGACTGGTTGATCTCTTTGAACAGGTCCATGACCTCGTAGGAGGTTTGGGAATCAAGTGCTCCGGTGGGTTCGTCGGCCAGGATTACCCTGGGTTTTGACACCAGCGCCCGGGCGATGGCAATGCGTTGCTGCTGCCCACCCGAAAGCTCGTT
Source organism: Bacteroidales bacterium (assembly GCA_028716265.1). Classification (GTDB taxonomy): domain Bacteria; phylum Bacteroidota; class Bacteroidia; order Bacteroidales; family JAGONC01; genus JAGONC01. The sequence goes on from JAQUQD010000047.1 coordinate 3,316, forward strand.
GGGCATATGTTCGGCCCATTCCTCAAGCCCCATCTTTTCCAGTAGTTCCATCGCAACATGGTTGCGCTTCTTACGGCTGATGTTGCGGTAATAGAGGGGCAATGCAACGTTTTCCATGGCATTCTTGAAGGAGATCAGGTTGAACGACTGAAAGACGAACCCGATATGGCTGTTGCGGAAACGGGCCACCTTCTTTTCGCTCATATTCCGGATCAACCGGCCATCCAGCCTGTACGTCCCCTCATCATAGGTATCCAACATGCCAATGATGTTCAGGAGCGTTGACTTACCCGAACCGGAAGAGCCCATGATGGCCACCAGCTCACCTTCTGCTACCTCCAGGTTTATCCCCTTCAGCACATGCAGCGCGTTGGTACCCATTACATACGATTTATGAATATTGTCCAGATATATCATCGGGGAGGATTAAAAATTGGATAATCCTGAAAATATCCATGAATCATGCCATAGCATATAATTAACTCATAATCAATTATATATAAATGTAAATGATTTTGGATGCCGTTCAAATAGTGTTCAATTTTTTTACAGGACATGTCCATTTCTGACCACAAAAAAAAGAGGCTGCCCTGTGATTCGGGGCAGCCTCCGTGTACTCTGGCAGATTGGTTGGTGTTATCTGCTTCGGGTGGTGCCGGCACTTTGAGATGACCTTCCAGTCTGTGGTCTGGGATCAGCTTCACCCTGTTTTGCCTGCCTTTTAGTTTCCGATTCCTTCACCACCGGATTACGGGGAGTTTGATTTACCGTCCCGCTGGTTCTCTGCGGTGTGGATTGGGGAGATGGCCGTACATCACCCTGGTTTCCTGCCGGTGCAGGCTGGTTTGACCGTTTAACGGACTCCCTGTTCCGGGAGGGAGCAGGTTGACGGTCCTGCCGGACCTGTTCGGTCCGTTTCACCGTGGTTCCCTGCGGTGACCGGACCGGCTCCCGGTAGGTCTCCTGATCTTTCCTGTCACGGCTCATTTCTACAGAGGTTCTGGTCCTGCCCTTCAGATTCTCGAGGTCCGTCACGTGCGAGGGAGCGGCTTTCCTTCCGGCGGAACCATCCTTTTCGACATCTGGCTTATACAACTCCAGCTTGTTCCTGCCAAGGCGCTGGCCTGGTTTTTCACGTTCCTGGATGGCGACCTGGGAAACGGGTTCGCCTCTGTATCGTTCGATCTCTCTCCTGTCAGGACCAGCATTATACGGAACATAGTTGGACTGATCGGTCCGGACCTGGTTGATCACGGTGGAGTGTTCCATGAATGCCCCGTTGTCGGACACATGTGCATAGTGGTGGTACTGGTCATGTTTTCCAAAGTATTGACCATTCAGGAACCTCCAGTGGTCATGGGGAACATGGTAGGTATGCCCGTATGCCACCTGTATATTGACGCCCGGGCCGATGGGCGCCCAGCCGTAGTAATGGCCTGATTTCCTCCAGACCACCCATCCGGGCCCCCATTCATAACCGGGGATCCACATGGGCCCGTAAAAAGAATCCATGTACCAGCGTCCGTAGTGGAACGGCGCCCAGCCCCATGGATAATTGGAGACCCATGTCCATCCGGCCCAGGTGAGTACCCAGTAGCCCTCTGTAGCGTAGGGATAGAAACCAGGCCCTGCATCGGGTACCCAGGCATATCCGTGAACAGGATGGTAAACCCAGGTTCCGTAAGGAGTCAATTCATCATAGAAGACCTGAAAGCTGATGACGACTTTATGATGAGCCGATGTCTTTTCCGGTACCCAGACGGTAAACGTCGAGACCAGGAGCAAGACTGCGATAAATTTAACCTGTGTTTTCATATGACCTCATTTTTTGATTAAGAACTTAAACCTAGAAGGGCGTCCGGTATCCCGCTAGTTCTCAAGGCCTCAGGAAGCCTTTTGCCGTTCTGGGCAGTCCTGAATCAAATATTGGACCATTTATGAAAACAGTTCCGGAGGAGAAAAACATATTCATTGGACTGACTATGGCTAACGCATTGGCACATTAAAACCAAAAAAATTGAATTCCGCATAAAAAAACGATATCTTTATGCTTCGATTCATCAACGCTTACTATCATGAGAAATTCGCTACTTTTCATCGCATGTATGACAGTAGTGTTATCCCTATACACCACCCGTATATATGGATCACTGTCGTACCTTGACAAGCCGGGCACAGGGGCAGTAAGCCTGTTTGAGCCCGTTCCTTCCCCACCTGAATGTGAATACACCATTTATGGGGACGCCAACGAAGATGACGAGGTCAACGTACTGGATATCATTGCCATGGTCAATCATATCATGGGGGGAAGCCCCGATCCTTTTAACCTTGAAGCCGCTGATATGAACGCTGATGGCGTCATCAACATACTGGATGTCATCTTAGTTTCCAGCCTGGTCCAGCAGACGCCAGGAATGATTTGTCCCGGGACGCCTACGGTCATTTACTCCGGGCAAACCTACACTACGGTGCTGATCGGCGATCAGTGCTGGTTTAAAGAGAACCTGAATGTGGGTACCCTGATTGCAGGAACAATTGAACAATCGAACAATGGAACCATAGAAAAATACTGTTATAACAACGATGCCTCGAAGTGTGCCGACTACGGCGGTCTGTATGAATGGCCGGAAGCGATGAAATACCAGGAGAGCGAAGGCGCCCAGGGCATTTGCCCACCCGGGTGGCACCTGCCCTCCGACGGGGATTTCTCCAGGCTGACGGATTACATGGGAGGTTTGGGAGACGCAGGCGGGAAGATGAAAGAGGCCGGTCTTGCCCACTGGCTGACTCCCAATACCGGAGCTACGAATACCAGCGGATTCACGGCTCTTCCCGGAGGTTACCGGCTGAACACGGACGGCTCCTTCACCGGTCTGGGCCAGTACGGCATCTTCTGGTCCTCCTCCGCAGCCGATATGGTCAGCAGCTGGGACCGCTATGTGTATTACAATAATGATGATGCGGTGCGTGGTAACGCTTCAAAGGGAAACGGCTTCTCCGTACGCTGCCTCAAGGACTGTGTCCCGCAACCTTCCCAGGCCAGCGCAGGGGCAGACCAGCTTGAACTGCAAAACACCAATGTATTGCTGGCAGGGAATACCCCTGACTGCGGCACAGGTGTATGGCATATCGCAAGCGGGACCGGAGGATCCATAATCGACACGCTGAATCCTCAGAGTGGTTTCCAGGGGATCCAGGGAAACGAATATACCCTGGTATGGACGATAAGTACTAACTGCGGAAGCTCGGCCGATACCGTCCATATCAGCTTTGCGGACCTCTTTGGCCAACCCTGTGACGACGTTGAGGAAGTCATATACGAGGGACAAACCTATAACACCGTCCAGATCGGCAACCAGTGCTGGCTCAAGGAGAACATGAACGTGGGCGTCATGATCGCCAGTGAAGCCGGCGGGGCGGTTCAGACCGACAACGGGATCATTGAGAAATTCTGTTATGGTAACAACATGGCCAACTGCGCTGTCTATGGCGGATTGTACCAATGGGACGAAGCCATGCAGTATGCCATCCTTCCAGGCAACCAGGGGATCTGTCCCCCTGACTGGCACATTCCCTCTGACTCCGAATGGAGAGTGCTGGAAGGGTATGCCGACAGCCAGTACGCTGCGGGCGATCCGGTCTGGGAGGATGATTGGTGGAGAGGCTTTGACGCTGGTGGAAACCTCAAGGATACGACCACGGCGCTATGGAATGTTCCCAATACCGGAGCGACCAACAAGTATGGCTTCACAGGCCTCCCAGGTGGAAAACGAAAAATGGAAACAGGAGCCTTTATCGAAAAAGACAGTTCAGCCTATTTCTGGACCTCCTCTCGCCTGGATACTACCTTTACGGTACTGAGGTTGCTTGATTTCGAGCACAAAAACATCCTGCGTTACAGTTATGAATACACGCCTTTCGGTTATTCAGTCCGCTGCATAAGGGGCTGCGTCCCTCAGCCCACACCTGCCAATGCAGGTCCTGACCAGTTCAATATCCCTGGCAACCAGACGACACTGGAGGCCAACACGCCTGAGTGGGGCGCAGGTGTGTGGCACATCGCAGGCGGCACCGGTGGAACGATCCAGGACTCCCTGAGCCCGGTAAGCGGGTTCCATGGACAAGTTGACAGCACTTATCTTCTTAGCTGGACGATTGCCACAGATTGCGGAAGCTCGGTGGATACGGTTATGATCAGCTTTATGTTCAACTGCGGGGATCCATTGACCGACGGCCGCGACGGACAGACCTATGCCACTGTTCTGATCGGCGACCAATGCTGGATGGCAGAGAACATCAACATCGGAACTCGGATCAATAGCACGGCGGAGGGTTATCAGCAGGCCGATAACGGCACCATCGAAAAATACTGCTACAACAATGATCCTGCTCAGTGTGAAGAGTACGGCGCCCTGTATGAATGGCCGGAAGCTATGCAATACGTCACGCTACAGGGGGCACAGGGCATCTGTCCGCCCAACTGGCACATCCCCTCCGACAGTGAGTTAAAGACCTTTACCGGCACCATCGACAGCCAGTACCCGGTAGATAGTCCCGAGTGGGACAAGGTGGGCAAATGCGGACTGGACGCGGGCGGGAAGATGAAGGAGGACGGATTGGATCACTGGAACGAGCCCAACACCGGCGCCACGAACTCCAGCGGCTTTTCCGGGCTGCCTGGTGGCTACCGCAACATTTACGATGGAGAATTTTTCGAGAAAAATTACCTGGGGACATTCTGGTCCTCCACCCAGTATGACTCGCAGACTGTCTGGAGCAGGTACCTCAGCTATGACGATGCACGTGTGACCCGCTTTACTAGCGACAAGGTAAATGGATTCAGCGTGCGGTGCGTTAAAAACTAGTAACAAATACAGACATAGCGCGATTGTCGGTTGCACGATATTCGATATCGAACATCGAAAAACGATAATTGACAATGAAAAAACTTTACGGGATCAACAGTTTATTCCTCGCCACGACCGCATTCCCCTGCCATACAGCAGCAATATACATTCCAGGAGACAATGCCGGGATATCAATGGTGAGTTGCGATGCCAGCGTGCCGGTCTTGCTGATCTGATCCGAAAGCACCTCTCTCCCACCCTGATCCACGATCATCAGCCGATAGGATCCCTGTGGAGTATTTTCTGTGAACTGCAGGATCGCTTTCCGGCGGCTGCTGTCCAGGGTGATCCTGATCCCGGCACCGGACATGGCCGCAGTTTCAGCGGACAGGTTGTCGTAATCATGCTGCATAAAGCCGACACCTCCCGTGTTGATCAGGTTGTTGTTAAAATCAAAAAAGGTGGCATTCTCATAATGCGATCCCTGTCCCCACTGTGTGTAACAGTCGGACGACACCCAGGCTGGCTCCCAATAGATTACCCCGCAGCCGCCACTGTTGATCACTTCCTGTGTGAGATCGATCATCCATTTTTGCTGGTTCTCAGGACTGGCCGGTGAATACGACGGATTGACTGTGTTGAGGACGTTGTTGGCGTTGTCGTGGCTCTGCGTTGTCCAGATGGATCCTGTTTCGAAGATCATCACTTTATAGGGCGGATAGGCCGTAATGAGCGCTGCGATGACATCGCCTGTGAGACTGCTGGTATAGGGCTGATGATACTGCCAGTAATAGGAAATACCGATGATGTCGAATCCGGTCACCCCATTGGCGACGAACTGGGAGACGAACCAGGCCACATCGGCAGGGTCAGCAAAATGTACGGCCACCTGGATCTGTTTCCCGGTCTGCGACTCCACGTCCCTGACCGCCTGGATCGCTGTGTTGAACAGCTGGCTGTTGCGATTCCAGTCCAGCACCCAGCCCGACTGGTTATCCTGCGGTGAGAGCAGGATGCCTTTGTTAGTCTCGTTGCCGATCTGGATCATCTCAGGGAGAAGTCCTTCCTTATTGAGTTGCAGAAGCGTAGCGGAGATGTAATTATAAAGGGAATCCATCAGCAAGGGAAGATTATCCACCACGCCCAGCCAGGCGGAGGGAACCAGCTGATTGCTTGCATCTGCCCAGTCATCCGAGAGATGATAATCCAACAACACATCCATATTCAATTCTTTGGCCCGTCGGATGCTCTTTTTTACATCCTGAAGATCGGAATACCGCTTTCCTTCATTGAGAGCATCATACCATGAAGGCGTATGCCAGAGCCGGAGGCGTATCAGGTTGCAGTTGTGGTCCGAAAAGAGCTGATAGGGATCCTTCGACGACGAATTTTCAAAATAGACTACTCCACAGTCTTCCATTTCATTTATGTAAGAGAGGTCGGCTCCGAAATAGAACTGCTGTGCTTCAACGATGGCAGTGAAAGAGATAAGTGCTACGCTGAGAAACAAAAGATGAAGTGTTTTCCTCCTCATGCATGGTCCTCCTGTTTTGTACAAAGGTAACTCAATTGCGGGGTTTTCGATTGTCGGTTTTGGATGTTCGATAGTGAACGTCGCATATCGAAAATCGTCACATCGACAATCGACAATTAAAGAGGAGCAGATCCTTGCTTCCGCAAGGATGACATCCACCGGGAGTAGAGAAGGGAGATGGGGTGCTATTTCCCAAGCATCACCACCACACCCAGTTCAAAATAGACACCGCTGTATACATCCTTGTATTCATCAATCTCGCCCTCGGCTTTATACTTGTACGATTCACTTCCATACCCTATGCCCAGGTCGATCCCGACGTTGTTGTTCAGGAAATAAGTGCCTCCCACACCCAGCCAGTACTCCAACAAGCCGCCACTGTCCTTGTCATCATCCTCAGGGCCATAGGCATCCGAATGGGTGCCAATGCCCACTGCTGCCTCCACCAAAGGCTTGAAACCATTCAGATCCAGAATGTAATACCGCACAAACGGGCCTACTGCAAATCCAGTGGACCGGTCAAAATCATCCTTGTCGTCAGGATTCGTATACTTCGTGCTGGTAAAATCAACGAACAACCCTACCGGCAGGTTGTCAATGACCGTATATCCTGCCATGGGAGTGAAGTTAAAGGAAAAATAGTTATCCGCTACGTGCGAGTCTCCACCCTGTTTGTATTTTTCCTTTCCCATGTAAAAACTCAGGTTGCTGGAGCCCTGCAGGAACCACTTGCCCTGTTCGGTCTGGGCAAATGTCACGACCGTACTGAATGCCAGTACGAAGACCAAGAAAAAAGACACTCTTTTCATAGGATTTCGTGTTAGGTTAGATAAATGGAATTGGTTGGCCAAATATAAGAAAACATTGTAGGTTTTTCAACATCAATTGACCCTCAGGGCAATTTTTTCACGATAGCTCCGAATTCCGAGCAGTGACATGAAGATCATTCCGATAATAAAAAATATCGTGACAGCCAGCACCGAATTGCGCATGGAACCTGTCAGAGCCTCGATGACCCCGAAGCTGAACGTACCCAGCACCGTGGCCAGTTTTTCCATGACGTCGTAAAAACTGAAAAAGGAAGTGTGGTCGGTCGTTTCAGGAAGCATCTTTGAATAGGTCGATCTTGCTAGTGCCTGTGATCCGCCCATCACGATCCCGATAAAGAAGGCGGCGATCATAAAACCGATGGCATGGGTGATGAAGTAAGCCCCTACGCAGATAACAACCCAGCTGCCCACTGAAAAGATCAGGGCCCTGAGGTTACCAAACCTGGCCGACAACCGTGCGAACAGCCAGGCGCCGAACATTCCCACGAGCTGGATGAGCAGAATGGTTGGTATCAATACGTTCTCCTTAAGTCCCAGCTCCTTTTCCCCATAGGTGGCGGCCATGAACATAACCGTTAGCAGTCCCATCATCATGAAGAAGAAGCCGATCAGGTACATGCTCAGCTTGTAGGATTTCCTGACGATATGAAACACCGACCGCAGTTCTTTGTACCCATTGGTCCAGACACTGGCTTTCTGAGTCCTCTTGCGGTAAGTATATTTCGGCAACCGGTAAAAAGTGATCATCGAAAAACCGATCCACCAAAGAAACACCGTCACGAAAGAAATTCGTGCCGGGAGGCTTGAATCGCCCTCGATACCGAACAGACCCGGTTTCATGATCATCAGCAGGTTAAAGAGCAATAGCACGACTCCTCCCAGGTACCCGAGTGAATAGCCCCGCGCACTGATGCGGTCCTGGTCCTCGGGCTCTGCAATGACCGGCAGAAAGGAGTTGTAAAAAACAATGCTGCCGCCATAACCGAGGGTCCCCAGCGCAAAGGCAATGATCCCGAGTTCCACGTTGGAGGAATTGAAAAAGAACAATGCGCCGCAGGAAAGTGCACCGATCCACGTAAAGACCTGCATGAACGCCTTCCTCCGGCCCGTGTAGTCGGCTATGGAAGAAAACAGCGGTGAAAAGCCTGCCACCACAAGATATGCAGCTGCAATGGCCCATGAGAACAGGACGGTATTGATGACTTTGGCTCCGAAAAAGGAAACCGTGAAGTTGTCGCCTGTCCGGGTAACGGTGTTGTAATAAATCGGGAAAATAGCAGAGGAGATGGTCAGCTGGTATACGGAATTGGCCCAGTCGTACATCACCCACCCACGGATCACTTTCCTGTCACCCTTACGGAATTCGGAAACATCGGTAATTCTTGGCAATGGTGTAATCTTTTAGGATTGGATAAGACAGCGAAAATAAGGATACGTTTATGAAAGCGGTCAGTAGTTTTCGCTGTAGATCTCGAAATAGGCTTTTGGGTGCAGGCAGGACGGGCAATTTTCCGGTGGTTTTTGTCCCTCATGCACATAACCGCAGTGACGGCACACCCAGCGTACCTTTTCCTTTTTTGCGAAAACGGTTCCCTCCTCTATGTTTTGTAACAACTTCAGATACCGTTTTTCGTGTTCGGCTTCTGCCCTGGCGATCACCTTGAATGCCGTGGCGATCTGGACAAATCCTTCCTCCCTGGCCACTTCCGCAAATTCGGGGTACATGCTGGTCCATTCCTCATGCTCGCCCATCGCTGCGGCCCGGAGGTTCTCGGCTGTAGTTCCAATCTTTCCCGCCGGGTACATGGCAGTGATCGTGACATCCCCTCCTTCAAGGAACCTGAAGAACCGCTTGGCATGGGTCTTTTCCTGTGAGGCTGTCAGCAGGAAAAGGGCGCTGATCTGCTCATAGCCTTCTTCCTTTGCCACCTTGGCGAAAAATTCGTAACGGTTTCGTGCCTGGGATTCACCTGCAAACGCCTTTAGCAGGTTCTGCTCTGTCCGGCTGCCTTTGATACTTTTTTCCATAATTCAACATTCTAATGTAACGGTTACTATTCGATTGGTCTATTGTTCGATTGTCAAATTGTTAAATTGTTAAATTGCTTGTAGCTTGTAGCTTGTAGCTTGTAGCTTGTAGCTTGTAGCTCTTCTACAGCGACTTCTGATAGATCCTCCGCTTTTTACACAGTTTTCCGCCTAGCCGTTCCATCTCTGCTCTCACAGCCAGGTTATTCTCTAGCTCGTTGTGGCTGTCGATGGTGATGAATCCCATCTCCTTTGCGGTCTGGATCATCCATTTCATTCCCAGGGCATCCAGCCCGATGTTCCGGTACTCTTTCCGGATGCCTCCCAGCAGCAGGTCCAGCTGTTTGGATCGTTTCGATTCGCGCAGTAAGTGAATAATACCAAAGGGGAACAACCGTCCATTCGCCTTACGGAATCCTCTGTTCATATTGGGCATGCCGATCAGGAAACCGATCACCTGGTCGTTTTTCAGTCCGATCTTGACCAGCCTGGGATCCAGGATGGGTAGATACTTTTTCCCCAATGCCTCGATCTCCTCGGGAGAGAGCGGAACAAATCCGTACAGGTCGATGTAGGTTTCGCTCAGCAGCTCCAAAACGGGTTTAACATAGGGTTCCATTTCCTTTCGCTTTGTGAAGTTCTTAAAGGTAAACTCGCCCCTGGCCATGACCTTGTCGGCAATCATTTTGTAGTATTCAGGGATCGGATGGGACAGGTCCAGGACGTAGCAATAATAGTCAATCTCCTTGGTATAGCCGCATGCTTCCACCAGACGGGGGATGTAGGGAAAGTTATAGATGGTGGAGATCGTAGGTTCATATTCAAAACCCTCGATCAGGAACGCTTCCGGGTCCTGGTCGCTGAATCCCATGGGACCGACCAGTTTGACCATTCCCAGACCACGTGCCCATGACTCCACCCTGTTGAGAAGTTCGCCAACCACCTCTTCATCTTCGATGCTTTCCATAAAGCCAAACCGGGCGTTTTGCTCATGAAACATCCGGTTGCGCTCCGTGTTGACTATGCCCATGATCCTCCCCATGGTCCTGCCGTCCTTCCTGGCTAAAAAAAGGATCGCATCATTTTTTTTAAAGGCCGGATTCTTTTTTGCACTGAAAAACTGCCATTCGTCCATGAACAGCGGAGGAACCCAAAGCCGGTCGTTTTTGTGAAGAAGAAATGGCAGATGTATGAAATCATGAAGGTCCTTCCGTTTGGTGACAGGTAAAATCTCAATGCTCATGGTGGCAAAATATTAAGTAAGTGTACGGTCAGGTAAGTCTTTCTAATAATCTGATTGCCCTTTTCCGCACAAATGTATGAAAGTATGCCTGTCACATTCAAATTATTCTCCATATTGTTTACAGTCGTTATTGAAATTTTTTCAAAAAACCATACATTTGGTGGTTCAAAACGCCCGCCCATGAATGCGATGCCGCTGGTAATTGCTGCGTTGGCACTGTTTGCGCTCGCCTATCGTTTTTACTTTGGGTTTATCACCGCCAAGGTCCTGACCCTGGATGAGAAACGGATCACACCATCCGGGAGGCTCTATGACGGACAGAACTACTACCCGATGGGCAAATGGATCCTGTTCGGGCATCATTTTGCAGCCATTGCCGGGGCTGGCCCGCTGGTGGGACCTGTGCTGGCGTGTCAGTTTGGATATTTTCCGGGATTTTTATGGATGCTCATTGGAGCTGTGATGGCAGGTTCTGTCCATGATGTTGTTATCCTGACCGCTTCGGTGAGGCATGATGGCCGCTCTCTGGCCGAGATTGCCAGGGATGAGATCAAAAAAGCCTCCAGCGGAGTCACCGCATCCATTGCCACCCTGCTGATCATCATTGTTGCCCTGGCCGGACTAGGGCTGGTGGTTGTCAATGCGTTGTCGGAAAGTTCCTGGGGCACGTTTACGATCGCCTCCACCATCCCCATTGCCATCTTCATGGGTCTGTGGATGTTCCGTTTCAGGAAAGGGAAAACGGTGGAAGCGACGGTAATGGGAGTGGTCACGCTCTCACTGGCCGTCATTTTCGGCAAGCATATCCCAGAATCATCGATTGCCCACTGGTTCACATTCGACCACAAAACGCTGACCATCCTGATCGCAGCATACGGATTCATTGCCTCCGTCCTGCCTGTGTGGCTGCTGCTCTCCCCAAGGGATTACCTGAGCTCGATCATGAAACTGGGGGTGGTAGCCATGCTGGCCGTCGGGATCATTGTGGTGATGCCCGACATGAAAATGCCGGCTTTCACGGAATTCATCCGGGGCGACGGACCCGTCATCCCCGGCACGCTGTTCCCGTACCTGTTCATTACCATCGCATGCGGAGCTATTTCTGGCTTCCACGCCCTGGTCAGTTCGGGTACCACGCCCAAGATGATCATGAAAGAGTCGCATATCCAACCCATTGCCGTGGGAGCGATGCTCTCGGAAGGGGTTGTGAGTATCCTGGCACTGATCGCGGCTGCGAGCCTCTATCCGCTCGATTATTTCCAGATCAACGTCTCACCGGAGAAATTTCAGCAGATCCTTCCGCAGCTGCAGGCCATGGGATTTTTGGAATCGGATCTGGTGCAGCTCTCTGAGGAGGTGGGTGAAAATGTGGCAGGCCGTACCGGGGGAGCGGTATCCCTGGCCGTGGGCATGGCCCAGATCTTCTCCTCCATCCCCGGGCTGCGGGGACTCATGTCGTACTGGTATCATTTTGCCATCATGTTTGAGGCCCTGTTCATCCTGACGACCATCGACGCAGGAACCCGTATCGCACGCTTCATCCTGCAGGAAACTCTGGGCAAGATTTATAAGCCCTTCAGCCGTACCGACTGGCTGCCGGGTAACCTGATCGCCAGCGGTGCGGTGGTGTTTTGCTGGGCGTATTTCATCTATACGGGCAGCGTCGCCACCATCTGGCCGATGTTCGGCAGCGCCAACCAGCTGCTGGCGACCATCGCACTGGCCGTGGGCACCACGTACATTGTCAACCGGGGAAAGATCCGGTACGCATGGGTGACCCTGATACCCATGGCGTTCGTCGGCATCACCACGTGTGTGGCAGGCATCAAAAACATGACCGGCATCTATTTGCCCATGCTTTCTCAGCCAGAGCACTTTATCCAGGGGTTGATCAACCTGCTGCTTACCACCGTCATCATGATCTGCCTGGTGGTCATCCTCTGGGATTCGTTGCCCATTTGGATACGGGCCGCCAGAGAACAGCGGCTGACACTCAGGAAGAATTATGATCAACAATGAAATACCAATGAAGTCATCCGTATCACCACAGTCATAAAACATTCATTCTATGGAATTCATTCTTACGATCCCGGAAGAAATCTACCTGTTGCCTGTGCATAAAACTGGGGGCCAGAAAATTGATTTCAAACACAAAAAATTCGAGATCACCCTGGCCGCATCCATCCTGATGGATCTGGCACTGCGGAACCGAATCGACACCGACCTGGAGCACATCATCCCCGATCAGGGAACGCCCACCGGTGATGCACTGTTGGATGAGGTGATGGAATGGATCTTTCAAGCACCCAGACAGGAATCGATCACGTACTGGCTCATCCGGATTACCGAGCGGGCCGAGCACATCCGACAGTCCGTACTGGAAAGCCTCCTGCGCAAGAAAATATTGAAGGTGAGGAAGCAACACATCTTCCTGGGATATGCATCAAAGAAATATCCTGTGGCTGACGACCGGCAGATCAAGGAAATAAAATCCAGGGTCAGGGATCTGGTCATGGGAAACGACCTTCCCGAGCTGAGGGATATGGTGATCATCAGCCTGGCTTGTTACGGGGGACTGCTGAATTTCATCTTCTCGGAGGAAGAGATCATCCTGAGAAAGCACCGGATTGAACAGCTTGCGAAGATGGACCTGATCGGGCAGGCCATCACGCGTTCAGTAAAAGAGCTGACCTTTTCGGTCGTCGCTTCCATGCGCACAAAGGACCTGCTGGGAATAAAATCCCCCGTGGAAAAACTGGACGAGCTGGTGGAGGAAATGAAATCCTTGTTGCAGATCGACAACGACGAAGATCTGCCGGAATGGCTGCGCAAGGGAACCGGTCAGTACCTGAAAACCCTGTCATACATTGAGGAAACCTGTACCAACGAAATTGTTTTCAATGCCTCCACCGGAAAATACGCACTGAAGATCTGGTCGTTTCCCGGTGGGATATAACAATTAATCATATACAAACAAATTTATTTTATATGTCAACAGTCATTATAACAGGTGCCAACGGGAACCTGGGACTGGTCGTCACCGATCATCTCTTGTCGGCAGGTTACCGGGTAATTGCGATCACCGGGTCAGGCGGGGCAGGGAAGTTGCCGGACCATCCCGGACTGATCCTGAAGGAGGCTGACCTTGGAGATGAACAAAAAACGACTGCACTGGTCACCTCCCTCACAGATCACTACCCTGACATTGCAGCTGCCGTGCTGCTTGTGGGGGGATTTGCAGTGGGTGCCCTTCAGCAAACCAGCGACATCATGTTGGAAAGCATGATCCGAATGAATTTCCATACTGCCTTTCACATGGTCAGACCACTGTTTTCCTTCTTTGAAACCCGGAAAGAAGGGGGGCAATTCATCCTGATCGGATCCAGGCCCGCATTGGATGCCCGTGAGGGAACCGCCTTTTTTGCCTATTCCCTCAGCAAAGCCATGGTGGTCAAACTGGCCGGGTTCGTCAACGCAGAAGGATGGAGAAAGAATATCACCGCTTCGGTCATCGTACCTGCGACCATCGATACGCCGGCCAACAGGAAGGCCATGCCGGAGGCAGATTTCACCCGGTGGGTCTCTCCCATCCACATCGCGGAGGCCATTGCGTTCTGCATGTCCGATGCAGGACGGAACGTCCAGGACAATATTCTCTTCATTGGTAAACCTTCCTAGTGTCAGCGATATACCACCTGGCCATCCTCTTTGTACTGATGATCAAACGCAGTTCCCCATAGTGACCCTGACGGCTGACACAGGCCCAGGCATGGATTTTCTGTTCGTAACTAACGACCCTCCCCTGCCATGATTATCGTATAAACAAGTATCTTTACACCCGCTTTTATTAACTGCTGTATCTTGTCATAAAATTTACAGATCATGCGTAAATCATTACTTATTGGATCCTTTTGCCTGTTTTTTATCATTCCGTTTGCTCTCCGCGCACAAAACACCGGTGCTTCAGCCGGGGATGAGGACGTACCTGAAGGGTACCAGGTTCAGACCTATATCGACAACCAGGGTTACTGGCGCCGGATGGCCAGTCTTGGACTCACCAGGCTGAATCCCCATGTGATCCCTAAGCCGGCTCAATATAAAGGTTCATCCATACAGTCCAGAACTGTGACCATCGAGGACTCGCCTGACGTGGCCGTGTCAGACGCAACCACGACGCAAAGTGAGAACTCTGTTTTTATTGATCCGGGTGAAATGGAAACGATCCTGAATTCAAACAACTCGTTGTCATCCTCCGGAAGCACCCTGTATGGCGCTGATGGACTCTATTCCTTCAATACCGGAGACACATGGGATGGATCGACTTTTGGTACAGGTGGAACGAATTCAGGCGATCCATCGGTTGCCATCGGAACCAACGGCTGGTTCTATAACGGTTTTATTAACGCCGGAAGCGGACAGAGCTGTGCCTATTCCACCGACCAGGGGCAGACATGGACCTCGGTAACCATTGCGACCAAACCGTCAGGGTTCAGCAGCCTGCTCGACAAGAACCACCTCACGATCGATAACAGCACGAGCAGCCCGTACGAAGGCAACCTGTATTCGGGGTGGACCTCCTTCGGGGGCTCCAGCGACAATGAGATCGAGGTGGCCCGTTCCACGGATGGAGGACAGAGCTGGCAGCAAAAGATCATGATAAGTGGTGCGGTCAATGCCGGAAACCACAACCAGGGAGTGAACCTTCAAACCGGTCCCGCCGGTGAAGTCTATGCTGTGTGGGCTATTTATGACAACTGGCCCGGTGACGAGAATGCACTGGGATTTGCCAGATCCCTGGACGGAGGCGCCAGCTTCCAACCGGCACAACGGATCATACAAAGTATCAAGGGCATACGGAATACAACCGCCGGAAAGAACCACCGTGTCAACTCCTTTCCCTCCATGGCGGTCGACATCAGCAACAGCTCCCACTCAGGAGACATTTATGTCGTATGGCCCAATGTAGGCGTACCCGGCACTAACCAGGGCCCCGACATTTACGTGTACATGATCAAATCCACGGATGGTGGCAACGCATGGTCCACTCCCATCAAAGTCAACCAGGATCCTATGAATACCGGTAAAAAGCATTATTTCCCGTGGATCACCTGTGATCCGGTGACGGGAACATTGAGTGTGATTTTCTATGATGACCGCAATGTGTCGAGTAACCAGGTGGAGACCTGGGTGGCCAACTCACTGGATGGCGGCCAGACCTGGGATGATTTCCGGGTGAGTGATGTCGCCTTTACGCCTACCCCGATCCCCGGAACGGCGAGTGGCTATTTCGGCGATTACCTGGGCATCTCTGCAAGAGGAGGCGTGGTGATTCCCTGCTGGACCGACAACCGTACCGGGGCTGCCATGACCTATGTGTCTCCTTTTATGACACCCACAACTCCCAGTCCCGCAGCATATCCCGTACCGGCCAGCGGCGCAAACAACGTCAAGCCGTTTACCTCGCTCCAGTGGAAGGATTTTAACAACCGTTCGTCATCTTTCAGAATATACCTGGGCACCGACAACCCACCGACGAATATGGTGAACGGAGCCACCGTGATGGATACGTTTTATATTCCCCAGACGGATTTCGCCTACCAGGAACAGTACTTCTGGAGGGTGAAATCCATCAATTCATTCGGATCGGTTGATGGCCCGATATGGTCGTTCACGGTAGAACCACAACCCGACGATGATTTCGAGACAGGGAATTTCGCAAAGAACGAATGGACCTTCAGCGGAAACGCCAATTGGGTGATCGATACCCAGCAAAAAAGGAACGGGACCTATTCCGCAGCATGCGGACAGATCGGGCATGACCAGTCTTCCTCCCTTAAAATAGAACTTGAGGTAAAGTTCTCGCCTTTTGCCACCTCCATGTGTTTCTGGAAGAAGACCAGCACACAGTCCAATGCGGATATCCTTCAATTTTTAATGGATGATGAAGTCTTGGGAACATGGTCAGGAGAATCTGACTGGACGGAAGAATCCTTTATTATCCCTGTGGGAGGATTCCATACCTTTGAATGGAAGTACGTCAAGGACGGCGGCGGTACAGGCGGCGATGACCGGGTATGGGTCGATTACATCACGTTCCCGCTGCTCGAACAGCTGCTGGCCAACGCAGGTCCCAACGGGACGATCTGCGAGGGAAGCGCCTTCACACTTTCGGGAACTGCCAACAACCAAACCTCCGTTCTATGGACCACCTCCGGTGATGGCACCTTCAACAATCCAACCATCCTTAAACCAGATTACACACCCGGTCCCCAGGACATCCTTTCGGGCGATGTCGTCCTGACTTTAACCGCCTATGACGAAACCGATGAAGTCAGTGACGACATGCAACTCTCCATCCAGGCCTCCCCATTCCTTGAAATGGAAGAAAACTATGCTATTTGCGCCGGTGATCTCTTTACAACCGGGGATATTGTTGCAGGGAACTGTGCGTCCTTCAGTTGGACGACATCAGGAGATGGAACCTTTGAAGACAATACCCTTCTGTCCACTGTTTATACCCCGGGATCCGGTGATATATCAAACGGATCCTTCGAACTCACCCTGGAGTTGACCGGGCTTTATCCCTGCGATAACGCTTCCGGTTCACTCGCCGTGATGATCACACCCCTGCCGGCTCCTGCCACAACGCCGTCCGGTCCGGAAGTGCTGTGCCAGAATACCGGAACAGCAGTGTATTCCGTGTCGTCCGTCGAAGGTGCATCCGCTTACGTGTGGACATTGGATCCCCCTGAAGCAGGGAGTCTGACGGTCAGCGATACTTCCCTCACTGTTGACTGGGCGGCATCATTCTGGGGAGTTGCAGAACTATCCGTCTTCGGGATCAATGATTGCGGTGAAGGCCAGGTTTCTGACCCGCTCACCATCACCCTTGATCCGTTGCCGCTGCAACCCGCTGCTCCTGCCGGAGAGACATACGTATGTGTCAATTTCATCGACACTTCAGCTTATACGACCGCCGGGACCGAATTCGCCACACAGTATGAATGGAGCGTCAGTCCTGCGGAGGCCGGAGTCATCGCCGGCACTGACACGACGGGAACCGTTGCCTGGAATACCCAATGGACAGGCGCTGCACAGATCACCGTCAGGGGACTGAACAGCTGCGGCGAGGGCGTGTGGTCGGAAGCCATCGGGGTGATCCTGGATATTTGCAGCGGATTGGACGAAAAATACGGGATCGGGCAAGTGGATATTTTCCCTAATCCAGGCGACGGAAAATTCACGCTGAGAATGACAACCACCAGGGAAAGTCAGTTTGACCTCAGGGTGCTGAATACGCTGAACAGCGTTGTTTATGAAAAAAGAAACCTTCTCTGGTCCGGCACACAAGAACTGGAGATCAACCTGCAGGATGTTTCCGCCGGCACGTATTTCCTGTATCTTGAAAACCGAACCACCACGCTGGTTCGGAAAATCATGATCCGGTAACAGGATATCCAAAGCGTTTATCTGATCTTCAATTTTACTTATTCCAGAGGCATCAAAGCCCAAAGGATGTCCTTTATCCTTAAAATGCCTGCTGGTTAGCGTCTTTGAGGTTCGTGCAAAAGACTTCCAACGACAAAACCCTGACCTGTTTCTATTTTGTGAATAAGTTATTTACAAATTAATGGATTGGTTTGATTCGTATTTTTATATTTGACATCCGCATTTAGCATAACACTCCCGATGGTAATTTATTTTCTAATCATCATCAGACCATGAGTTTTCAAACATTCTTCAAAAGACTGGTCCCTAAGGAAAAGAAATTCTTTCCGTTATTTGAAGGATCGGCTGCACTGACTCTTGAAGCCGCTGTAGCCCTGCGTAAAGTTTTTATTACCGAATCACTGGAAGAGCGGGAGGCTCTTTTTACCCATATCAAAGAACTGGAGACCAGGGGGGATGAGATCGCGCACCGGCTCTTCGATGAGTTGGACAAGACTTTTATCACTCCGTTCGACAGGGAGGACGTTCATAAACTGGCCTCCACCTCCGACGATGTGCTGGACTTCATCAATGGCTCCAGCCAGCGGATCCGGTTGTTCAAACCTAAAAAGTTCCCTCCGGAATTCGTGAAGTTCGCAGATCTGCTGATCGAGGGCATTGACGAGTACAACCAGGCGGTCAAAGAACTGAAGAACCTCAAAAAACCAGAAAAGATATCCAAAGCCTGTATCCGCATCAATGAGATCGAAAATGAAGCTGACGACCTGTACCATGTTTTTCTTTCAGATCTATTTGATACTGAAACAGATGCAATCGAGCTGATCAAGAAAAGGGAGATCATTATGACCATGGAGCGGGCAGCCGACCGACTTGAGGATGTTTCTGACGTTCTGAAGACAATAATCATCAAAGTAGCCTGATCCTATTCACCCCTGATGGACGCGCTGGTCATCATCACCATCACCCTGGCTTTGCTGTTCGACTTTCTGAACGGCATGAATGACGCTGCCAATTCCATTGCTACCGTTGTTTCCACAAAGGTACTGTCGCCCTTAATGGGAGTGGCCTGGGCTGCCATCTTCAATTTTGCAGCCGTCTTTATTTTTGGGGTTCACGTTGCCACAACCATTGGCAAGGGAATCGTTGATCCTGATATGATCAACAAGTACATCATCTTTTCGGCCCTGGTGGGAGGCATCATCTGGACCTATACCTGCACCCGCATCGGTTTGCCTATCAGTGTGTCGCATGCCCTGATAGGAGGCCTGATCGGCCCGGCACTTATCGTTGGTGGTTCCGATGCCATTATTACCTCCGGGGTCTTAAAGGTAGCCCTGTTCATCGTACTTTCCCCCCTGGCAGGCATGGTACTCTCTTACCTGATTTCGGTTTTAACCCTTTATATATTCCGAAGATCTTCTCCCCGCAAGGTGGATTCCCTTTTCAGGGTAATGCAGCTTTTCTCCTCAGCAGTCTTCAGCCTCGGCCATGGAACCAATGATGCGCAGAAAACGATGGGTATCATTGCAGTACTATTGTACACTACAGGGCATCTTGGGTCTGAATTTCATATCCCCACATGGGTGATCATTGCAGCCTATTCGTCCATATCTCTGGGTACCCTGGCCGGTGGATGGAAGGTCATCAAAACACTGGGATTGTCGCTCACCAACCTGAAGCCTTTCCAGGGATTCTGTGCCGAAACGGCGGGAGCCATAGCGATCATCGGCAGTTCTCTCGGCGGGATCCCTGTAAGCACGACGCATACCATCACCGGCTCCATCATCGGGGTAGGGATGACCAAGCGGCTCTCCTCCGTACGGTGGGGCATCGCCGGTAACATCGTGATCGCATGGGTGCTCACCATACCGGGCAGTATGGCAGTCGCAGCAGGGGTCTACAGCATCGTCCGCCTGTTCATTGAATGACCAGCTTCCCGGTCGCTGCCGCCGTTCCTGAAATCATTCTCAGGAAATAGATCCCACTGGCCATTCCATCCTTGTCAATAACCAGATTATGCATCCCGGCAGATTTGTTTTCATCCATCAGAACAGTGACCAGTTTCCCGTTTCTGTCCAACAACGCCACGGTCAGACGGCCTTCATCAGGTAAAGTGACGGTCAGGTGCGCCGACTGTTCAAAAGGATTGGGATGAAGCGTGTATTCCAACCCTTTCGAATATGAAGGTGTTTCACCTGTCCCGACAATGGTAGTCGCCTGTTTCAGTACGATCTGGTTGTCAGGGTCAAAAATCAGTGATACGGGCTCTTTCGCAAATGCGAACATAAATTCCTGATTATTAACTGAATGGAACACCTTTACCAGGGTGTCGGATCCATCGCTGAATCCTATTTTCAGTTCCAGAGGCATGGCAAAGAACTGCTCGTCTGACTGCACCTGGCTGGCCCTGAACCATACGTCCCACCGCTGGTCAGGGAGTTCCGTGAAATTATAGGTGTTGGCATACACAGGATGGTTGGGATACATCAGCCATTGGTTGAAAAACCATGAATAATCCTCATCCGTCACTTCGTTCATTTTAGTAATAAAATCCTGTGTAACCACCGATTGGTAGCGGAAATTGACCGCATCCTGTGCATACTGACGGACGCACTCAAAGAACAGCGAGTCGCCGGCGACATACCGGAAAAGATGCAGGACGCATGCAGATTTGGCGTAGGTGATGGCATAGTTGAAAAGAATATTGTCAGCGGGAGGATTGATTGCCCAGGAAGGATTATAGATCGGCCAGCCGGGATTGCTATAGAGGTAGTTGCTCGCATTGGATTCGATCTCATCCTTATAGCCCGCGTAACCGTATTTTTCCTCCATCCACAGCGCTTCGCTGAAGTTGGCAAAGCTTTCATTCAGCCACAGGTCGGCCCATGTGCCGCAGGTGATCATGTCACCAAACCACTGATGGCTGAATTCATGGACGATCAGCATTTCATTCCAGCAGTTGGGGCAGAGGCAGGTCAGAGTCTGGTTTTCCATCCCGCCCCACTTGAACTGATTGTTCAGCGTGGCAAACCCATCCTTCTCAAAAGGATGATCCCCGTATGTCGAAGCAAAGAAATCGGCCAGTGATCCGATTATGCTTTTGATGGCGGTTGGATTTTCCCCAGGATTATAATAGAAACGGATCGGCATTGTGTCCTGCGGATTGGAAAGCCGGGGCCAGTAGACAATATCCAGGTTGTAGTTGTTACGGCCGGCCATGACGATCAGGTAGGTCGCCACAGGATCCTTTGAAATCCAATGATACCAGACCGTATCAGCGACATGGGCCGAATCGGCCAGTCTTCCATTGGAACCAAGCTTCGCGGTAGCAGGGACTTTCGCTGTCAGATCCAGCCTGGCCTTATCCGAAGGCTGGTCCCAGCACGGAAACCAGTTTCTGGCGCCCTGGGGCTCGCTATCCGTGAAGACCGTCCCCTCGCTGGAATAAAAGTCATTATCGATCACATTCTTGTGTTTGTAAAAGATCTTGACATAAAGCGAGTCTCCAGGATAATAAATATTGTCCAGGTCAATCCGGAGGGTGTCATTTTCGTGCTCAAAATACAAGCCGGCCATACCTACCGAGTCAATCTGCAGGGAAAAATTTCCTGCATTCAACTCAATGGAATTCAACAGGGAATCCACCCTGAAGTGGATGGTCACTGAACCAATGTACGACTTCGGATAGGGACTGATGAAATTGGAGTACAGGTCAAGATCGAGCTTGTATTCCAGCACATCGTACATATGCCGCGGTGAATTGGCACTCCGTGTCTGGAGTGCATGGTGCCGGGATGACTTGGCATGGGAGCAGTATTCCCCACCGCTGCTGAATTCCATCTGGGCGTAAAGGAAAGGCGCCGCCATGAGAAACACGGCGACCGACAGGCACACAGTTTTGATCATTCTATTGGTGGTTTAAGATTTTTGATTCATTTATCACTTCACACTCCGGATCCAGCGGATGGTTTTGGTGATCCCCTCCTTCAGGGAAATAGGACGATATCCCAGTTCATCAATCGCTTTTTGACTGCTGTTGATCCAATCGTAGTTATATTTTTTAACAAATCCACTGGTTATCAATGGTTTAATCCCAAACCACGCAAGGACGTCCATCACCGTCGATGCAGACAGCATAACACCGTAAGGTATATGAAAAAGCCTGTGGTGGATTCCCGATTGCTCTTTCAGGATGTCAAAAAATTCATTATAGGAAACATTTTCTCCCCCGAGAACATAATGTTCACCGCTGGTCCCTCGCTCCAGAGCCAAGAGGTGCCCCTGCACCACATCGTCAATATATACATAATTTCCGATGCTTTTTCCGTTTCCCGGGATGACACGCCACTTACCTTTCAGATAGCCATCGATCATGGCAGTAACGGTATTGCTCTCGCTCAGCTGGCCGGGTCCGAACACCCTGGTAGGATGAAGAAAGACCACGTCGATCCCTTTTTCGGTGTATGCTCCGGCTTCCTGGTCGGCGATAGCCTTTGTACGTTCATAGGGAGTGAAAGGATCCGTTCCCGGGGCCATCTGTTCGCCGACGGGCTGGCCATCGAGGGAAGGACCGAAGACTCCGGCAGTGGAGGTAATCACAGCACGTTTCACCCCTGCCTGAAGGGCCGCATTCATGACATTGACGGTACCCCTGATATTGACCGTATGAAACTCACCCGGATCACGCGACCACACCCTGGCCAGGGCAGCCATATGTACTACCACATCAC
>JAQUQD010000048.1 GCA_028716265.1 Bacteroidales bacterium
CCTGATGGTTTTCCCCAACGCCCCGCGTTTTTTCAGGGAAGGCGACCGGATGGTCTTCTCCACAAGGATCAATAATTTGTCGGAAGCACCCCTGACCGGAAAAGCCACACTGGAAACTCTTAACGCGATCACCATGCAACCGATCACCATACTCCAGTCCAATGGTCTCAACGAAGTGAATTTTACTGTCGAAGCAGGGAAGAATACGGTGGTCTCATGGCCGCTGGCCATTCCCTATGGAGTTATGGATGCGGTCACTTACCGCGTGGTGGCCACGGCGGGTAACTTCTCTGACGGAGAAGAAGCCACCCTGCCTGTGCTCACCAACCGGATGCTGGTGACCGAGACCATGCCACTACCCATCAAAGGAAACCAAACCCGGCAGTTCCATTTTACGAAGCTCCTGGAATCCGGTAATTCCCCTACCCTGAAAAACCACCGGCTGACGCTGGAGTACTCGTCCAATCCTGCCTGGTACGCCGTGCAGGCATTGCCCTACCTGATGGAATACCCTTACGAATGCTCCGAACAGCTTTTCAGCAGGTATTACGCCAATACCCTGGCAAGCCATATTGCCAATTCCAATCCGAAGATCAGGCGGGTATTCGACGCCTGGAAGAATTTTACCCCGGATGCATTGCTGTCGAACCTGGAAAAGAACCAGGAGCTCAAGGCGTTGATCCTGGAGGAGACGCCCTGGGTGCTGAACGCACAGAATGAAACCGAGCGGAAACAACGCATCGCTTTGCTTTTCGATCTGAACAGGATGGCCTCCGAACAGCAGGCTGCCCTGAAGAAGCTTCAGGAGATGCAGCTGCCCAACGGCGGATGGCCCTGGTTCAAAGGGATGGAGGACAACCGGTACATCACCCAGCATGTCGTCGCTGGCTTTGGGCATCTGAACAACCTCAGGGTGCAGGATATGGTAGCCAATGACCAGGTATGGCAAATGATACGCAAGGCTGTTCTGTATCTCGACGACCGGATGCGCGAGGATTATGAGTACATCCGGAAGCATTATCCGGATAAGATGGATGAAGAGCATATTGGCTACATACAGATCCATTACCTGTACGCCCGCAGCTATTTTAGTTCCTTCAATTTCACCGTGGAGCTGGATGGGAAGAACCGGGAGGCATTCGATTATTTCATGGGGCAGGCAAAGAAATACTGGGTGAAGCAGAACAACTACATGCAGGGCATGACCTGCCTGGCACTCCACCGGTACGGCGAAAAGGAAATCCCGGCAACCATCATCAGGTCATTGAAGGAACGGGCCATGTCCAGCGAAGAGATGGGGATGTACTGGAGAGGAGATGCCGGTTATTTCTGGCATCAGGCACCCATCGAAACCCAGGCACTGCTGATTGAGCTGTTCGACGAGGTCGCCAAAGACCAGAAATCCGTGGAGGAGATGAAAGTATGGCTGCTAAAGCAAAAACAGACGCAGGACTGGAAAACCACCAAGGCTACCGTTGAAGCCGTGTATGCCCTGCTACTCCGGGGGACCGACCTTTTGGCCAGTGACAACCTGGTACAGGTGAAGCTGGGTAACGCTGATGTGGATCCGCAAAAAATGGATGATGTGAAGGTAGAGGCGGGTACCGGGTATTTCAAGACGGCCTGGACCGGAAAAGAAATTGTTCCGGAAATGGGAAACATCACCGTGACAAAACGCGACGCAGGCATTGCATGGGGAGGGATCTACTGGCAATATTTTGAGGATCTGGATAAGATTACCCCGCATGAAACCCCGCTGAAGCTGGAGAAAATGCTTTTCATCGAACGCAACACACCGACAGGTCCGGTGATGGAGCCTGTCGTGCAGGGTGAAACGAAGGCGAAGGTCGGCGACAGGATCAAGGTACGCATCGAGCTCCGCGTCGACCGCGACATGGAGTACGTGCATATGAAAGACATGCGCGCCGCTGCTTTTGAGCCGGTGAATGTTCTCTCCGGATACCGTTACCAGGGGGGACTGGGCTATTATGAAAGCACCCGGGATGCCTCCACCAATTTCTTCATCGGATACCTGCCCAAAGGCACGTATGTGTTTGAATATCCGTTAAAGGCTTCACAGGCCGGCGAGTTCTCCAACGGCATCACCACCATCCAGTGCATGTATGCGCCGGAGTTCGCTTCGCATTCGGAAGGGATACGGGTGAAGATATCCGATTAATCCGCACCCCCCAGGGGTGAGGATTAATCGGATATCTTGATTTATTTCCTGCTGCAAACAGTCCGGTTGTCAACGGAGATCTTGTACTGGTAGAGGCCCTTTGCCAATCCTGAGGTGTCAAGCCAGCTATCGGCCGCTCATCAGGTATCAATTAACGTTTCTTAACAGCTATTAACCCAGATTCCTCCGTAATTTTATACATTTATTGTTTTCGCATGGTCAGAATTCTGATTATATGCCTGGCGTTGTTAGTAGGAGAAATCCTTGTGGCGCAAGAACAGCCACGCATTGTCATTGAAGGGGAGGTAAAGGATACGTTATATGCCCCGGTTCCCTTTGTCAATGTGCTGGTGGCAGGCCGCAACGAGGGCTGTGCGGGCGACCTGTACGGCAAGTTCCGCATCCCGGTCTATCCCGGTGATGTCCTGGTCATCTCGTCGGTTTCCTACAAAACGGCGCGGTTACGGATACCGGATACGCTCACCGCTGAAAAGTACTGGCTGAAGGTGATCCTAACAGCGGACACCCTGCTGTTGAACGAGGTGACCATCTCGCCCCCTGCAGTGACATGGGAAGAATATAAGGAGACAGAACTTGCCATGGATCTCCCTGAATTTTCAACCAGTTCCCTGACCAGGATCTACAGGAAAGAGGATCTTGACTGGTTATTTTCGAACCACTTCGGGATGGCACCAGGCCCTGCCAGCATCTTGTACAGCCTTTTTGGAAAAAGACCAAAGGAGGAAAGGGAATTAAGGGCTGTTCTATATAGGGAAGAACTGGAAGAAAGGATTGTCAGACGGTATAATCCGTATGTTGTTTCGCGGCTGACAGGAATGAAAAGTGAAGCTACGATCGTTCAGCTGATGAAGTTTTGCAACCTGGATTTATCCTTCATCCTGGTGGCTTCGGATTATGATTTCTATAGCACCATAATGCAATGCTACAGGGCATATCAGATCCCAAATTCCAAGCACCACATTCCAGACAAATCCCAGGATCCAAATTCCAAATAAATCCTAAAACCTAAATCCGAAATCCAAAAATACTGAATACTGAATATATAAATCTCACTATTCCGCCAGCACGAGTACCTTGTTGCGCAGCACTTCGACGACGCCGCCGTTCACCAAGAAAGGCTGTATCTTGTTGCTGGTATCCTGGACCTTGACCTCTCCTTTTCCCAGGATGGTGATCAGGGGGGCATGGTTCTTCAGGATTTCGAGGGAGCCGTCGATCCCGGGGAGTTGAACCAGGACAGCTTCTCCCGAGAAGATGGTCTTATCCGGTGTGATGATCTCGACTTTCATTTTACTTGCTACTTTCTTCCAGGATCTTCTTTCCTGCCTCGATGGCATCTTCGATGGTTCCGACCATATGGAAGGCCGCTTCGGGGTACTGGTCCACTTCACCGTCCATGATCATGGTAAATCCCTTGATTGTATCTTCGATAGGGACAAAGACTCCCGGGCGGCCGGTGAATGCCTCGGCCACGTGGAAGGGTTGCGAAAGGAACCGCTGCACCCTGCGGGCGCGGTGGACGATCAGCTTATCTTCATCCGAGAGCTCATCCATTCCCAGGATCGCGATGATGTCCTGCAGCTCTTTGTAGCGCTGGAGGATCTCTTTTACGCGCTGGGCGGTACGGTAGTGTTCATCGCCCACCACGTCGGGCGAAAGGATCCGGCTGGTGGAATCCAGCGGATCAACGGCCGGGTAGATACCAAGTTCGGAGATCTTGCGGCTCAGGACCGTGGTGGCGTCCAGGTGAGCAAAGGTCGTCGCTGGGGCGGGATCGGTCAGGTCGTCGGCCGGAACGTACACTGCCTGGACAGAAGTGATCGAACCCCGTTTTGTGGAGGTGATGCGCTCCTGCATGATCCCCATTTCCGTGGCCAGCGTGGGCTGGTAACCGACGGCGGAGGGCATGCGCCCGAGCAGGGCCGATACTTCGGAACCCGCCTGGGTGAAACGGAAAATATTATCAATGAAGAACAGGATATCCCTTCCGCCTGATTTCTCATCCCCGTCGCGGAAATATTCCGCGACCGTCAGGCCCGACAGGGCAACCCTGGCACGGGCTCCGGGAGGTTCGTTCATCTGGCCGAAAACAAGCGTCGCCTGCGACTTGGCCAGCTCTTCGTGGTCCACTTTGGAAAGGTCCCAGCCGCCCTTTTCCATATCTTCCAGGAATTCTTTCCCGTAACGGATAACCCCCGATTCGATCATCTCCCTGAGAAGGTCGTTGCCTTCACGTGTACGCTCACCCACGCCTCCGAATACCGAGAGGCCTGAATATTTTTTTGCAATGTTGTTGATCAGTTCCATAATGATCACCGTCTTGCCCACCCCTGCTCCTCCGAACAGGCCTATCTTTCCTCCCTTGGCGTATGGCTCGATCAGGTCGATCACTTTAATGCCGGTAAAAAGCACCTCTTTCTGCGTGGTCAGATTCTCGAATTTCGGGGGATCACGGTGGATATCATACCGTTTTTCGGTGTGCACCTCCTCCAGTCCGTCGATGGATTTCCCGATGACGTTGAACAGGCGTCCCTTGATCTCATTGCCTGCCGGCATAGAGATGGGCTGACCCATGGCGACGGCAGGCATACCCCGCTGCAGTCCGTCGGTGGAATCCATGGCGATCGTGCGCACGGTGTTTTCACCAATGTCCTGCTGGCATTCCAGGACAACCACATGTCCTTCGGCGGTCCTTACCTCCAGAGCATCGTAGATCCGCGGGAGGACGGCGTCGTCGCTGAATGTGACATCGATCACAGGACCAATGATCTGAGAAATCTTTCCGGTGATTTTATCTGGCATAGTAAAGTGTGAATGGTTGGATCAAAGATATTATTTTTTATTACATCCCGTTTCATCATTTCAATCATCAATTCCCTCCGACTGTGGCCTCTCCTTCCGGTTCGCAGGGTCGCTGATCCGGTTTCTTTGGAAAAAGTTTCCGCTGGAAAAGAATAAGGGTAAAGACTCCGACCGTGATGGCCGAATCGGCGATATTAAACACAGGGCGGAAAAAAATGAACTCCTGTGATCCCCAGAATGGGAACCAGCCGGGATAGTGGCCTTTAATGACCGGGAAGTAAAACATATCCACCACCTTACCATGAAGAAAGGTGCTGTATCCTCCCCCTTCGGGGAACAGCTGTGCCGGGTGGTAGTATGCGCTTTCGCTGAAGATAAGGCCGTAGAATGCGCTGTCGATCAGGTTGCCCAGGGCTCCGGCAAAGATCAGCGAGATGCTGATCACCAGCACGGGGTGGACCTTCTCCCGGGTGATCTTTGCCAGATAGAATGCGATCAATATGATCGCAATGATGCGAAAAACGCTAAGGATCAGTTTTCCTGACTCTCCGGCCAGCTCCATGCCGAATGCCATCCCGTTGTTTTCAGTAAAATGCAGAATGAACCAGTCCCCTATGACATGGATCTCCTGTCCGATGAACATATGGGTCTTGATCCAGATCTTAAGTGACTGGTCGATCAACAGGATGACGAGAATGATGATCAGTGATTTTTTCAAGGAAATGTGAACGTTTGGTCCTTTTTGCCTGATCTATCTTCGTTCGTTTTGCATGCTCAGTTTGGCGTCGATGCACAGGGTAGCGTGGGGTACGCTTCTGAGTCGTTCCTTCGAGATCAGTTTCCCTGTGGCCCGGCAAATGCCGTAGGTCTTATTCTCAATGCGGATGAGTGCATTTTCCAGCGCATTGATGAACTTTTGCTGACGGGCAGCCAACCGGCTGTTTTCTTCTTTCGACAGAACATTGTACCCTTCTTCCAAAACCTTGAATGTGGGTGAAGTGTCGGTTGTATCGTGTTCATTGCTGTTGGTATAAGCCTCCGTCAATAACTCCAAGTCCCGTCGTGCTTTTTTCAGTTTCTCAAGGATGATGGCACGGAACTCTTCCAATTCCTCGTCAGAGTATCGTGTTCTGGCGACTTCTTCTTTTTCGTTTTTCATGGGTCTCGCTGTATTAATGATCCGACAAAAGGAATAAACATTGATCCGTTAGCCGACTTTTTCAATGCAGATGTCCACCTGGATCTCTTCTGTGATTTCCAACCGCTGCTTATTGGCCGCCGTGATCTTCTCAGGTGTTTTCAAGGAAATGGCCAGCGTTTCAGAACAAATATAATGATAATTATGATTGATGGCTGTTTCCAGCTCTGGATTTTTTCCCACTTCAACCCGGATCTTGTCCGTTACTTCCAGGTTGCTATCCTTGCGCAGGTTCTGGATACGGTTGACCAGTTCACGCGCCAGCCCTTCCTCCCGGAGTTCGTCGGTGATCGTCAGATCGAGGGCCACGGTAAGATTTCCCAAATTGGCAACCACCCAGCCCGGTATATCCTCAGTCAGGATCTCCACGTCACTGAGCAGAATTTCGACAGGCTGGCCATCCAGACTCAACATGACGCTTCCGGTTTGCTCCAGCCGGCTGATGTCCTGCTGGTCAAACTGATCAATGGACGAGACGATCTGCTTCATCAGCTTGCCATACCGGGGGCCCAGGGTCTTGAAGTTCGGCTTGATCTTTTTGACCAGGATATCCGATGTATCGGATATATACTGTATCTCCTTCACATTGACTTCTGTAAGGATCAGGTTTTTGACCGCATCCATATGCTCCCTGAACTGCGGGGTGAGCACAGGCACCATGATCTTGTTCAATGGTTGCCGTACCCTGATCATAGACTTCTTCCGAAGGGAAAGGACCATGGAGGATATGTTTTGGGCCAGCTCCATCCGTTGCTCCAGTCCCTTGTCGATCAGAGCTGTTTCTACCACCGGGAAATCGGTCAGATGTACCGATTCGGCGTCTGATCTACCCGTCACGCGATTCAGGTCGATAAAGATCTTATCGGTAAAGAAGGGTGCCAGGGGGGCTGCCAGCTGTGCAGTGATCACCAGGCATGTATACAGGGTCTGATAGGCTGCGATCTTGTCGTCCGTCATCTCTCCCTTCCAGAACCTGCGCCGACTCAGCCTGACGTACCAGTTGCTCAGATGGTCGACCACAAAATCCTGGACTGCCCGCCCTGCCTTGGTAGGCTCATAGTCATTATAACACTCATCCACGTATTGAACCAGGGTATTCAGTTCCGACAGGATCCAACGGTCGATCTCCGGACGTTGGGAAACCGGCACCTCCGGTGCAGAATAGTCAAAGCCATCGATGTTGGCATACAGGGCAAAAAAAGCATAGGTGTTGTACAAGGTGCCGAAGAACTTTCGCTGTGCCTCCACCATCCCCTCCACGTCAAACTTGAGGTTGTCCCAGGGCTGTGCATTGGTCAGCAGGTACCAGCGTAACGCATCAGGGCCGTACCAGTCGACCATCTCAAACGGATTTACTGTATTTCCCAGCTTTTTCGACATCTTGTTCCCATTCTTGTCCAGGATCAGTCCGTTGGAAACGCAGGTCTTGTAGGAAACAGAATTGAACAGCATGACTGCGATGGCGTGCAGGGTAAAGAACCATCCGCGCGTCTGGTCAACGCCTTCGGCAATGAAATCGGCAGGGAAGTACTCTTCCAGCTTCTCAGCAGACTCGAATGGATAATGATACTGGGCATAGGGCATTGCGCCCGAATCAAACCATACGTCGATCAGGTCAGGTTCACGGAACATCTTTTTTCCGGATGGGGAAACCAGGACGATATGATCAACATAGGGCCGGTGCAGGTCGAAGTTTTGGTAATTTTCTTTCGAAACATCGCCCGGAATATATTTTTCATACGGATTTGAAGTCATAAATCCTGCCCGGATCGCTTTATCAACTTCCGTTTTCAGCTGGGCGACCGAGCCGATGCATATCTTTTCACTGCCATCTTCTGTCATCCAGATGGGCAGGGGAGTTCCCCAGAAGCGCGAGCGGGAAAGGTTCCAGTCGACCAGGTTCTCCAGCCAGTTGCCAAATCGCCCCTCGCCGGTGGCCCTGGGCTTCCAGTTGATGGTATTGTTCAGGGCGATCATCTCCTGGCGGTAGGCGGTAGACCGGATGAACCACGCATCCAGCGGATAATAGAGGATGGGCTTGTCGGTCCGCCAGCAATGCGGATAGGAGTGCACGTACTTTTCAGTCTTGAAGGCCTTGTTTTCCCTTTTCAGCTTGACGATGATGTCCACATCCACACTGTCCTGATACTCTGGTTTTTCAGGATCGTAATCGGGGTAATACTCATTTTTGACATAACGTCCGGCAAATTCCCCCATAGCTTCTATAAACTTACCCTGTTTGTCGACCATGGTCAGGGATCCGATGCCGTTTTCCTTTCCCGCCCTGAAGTCATCGGCGCCAAAGCTGGGAGCGATGTGAACGATCCCTGTGCCGTCCTCTGTCGTCACAAAGTCGCCGGGGATCACCCTGAACGCGTCGCCGTCGGCAGGCTGCGCATAAGGCAGCAGCTGCTCGTACCGGATGCCGGTCAGCTGGGCGCCCGTGCAGCTTCCAATGATCTCAAAAGGTATGTTTTTTTGTCCGGGCTCGTACTCCTCTATTTTCATTCCCGCATTTTTCTTCTGGAAGAAATTACCGAACAGGTCCCTGGCCAGAATAACCGTGACAGGTTTGGAAGTATATGGATTAAATGTATTTACAAGGACATACTCGATATTCTGTCCGACGGCCAGGGCGGTATTGGAAGGCAGCGTCCAGGCGGTGGTGGTCCAGGCCAGGATAAACACTTCGCCATGGGCCTTTTCAAACAGGAATTCGGACTGTTGATCCCGCAGCAGCCTGAATTGCGCGGTGACCGTGTTGTCCTTGACATCGCGGTACGCGCCGGGCTGGTTCAGCTCATGGTTGCTGATGCCCGTGCCGGCAGCAGGTGAATATGGTTGGATGGAATACCCCTTGTAAAGAAGATCCTTTTCAAAAAGCCGGGAGAGAAGGTGCCAGACGGTTTCGATGTATTTATTTTCAAAAGTGATATACGGATCATCCAGGTCAACCCAATAGCCGATTTTCAGGGTGATGTCGTCCCAGTGGTTCTTGTAGCGCATCACCTCCCGGCGGCAGGCCGTGTTGAACTCCTCCACGGAAATTTTCCTGCCAATATCTTCCTTGGTGATCCCAAGGGTCTTTTCCACCGCTATCTCGATGGGAAGCCC
Source organism: Bacteroidales bacterium (assembly GCA_028716265.1). Classification (GTDB taxonomy): domain Bacteria; phylum Bacteroidota; class Bacteroidia; order Bacteroidales; family JAGONC01; genus JAGONC01. Next base: position 9,315 of record JAQUQD010000048.1, read on the forward strand.
ATGGGTATCCCAGCCGGCCTTCCGCTTCACATAAAAGCCTTTCATGGTCTTGTACCGGCAGAAAATATCCTTGATGGCCCGCGCCATTACATGGTGAATGCCAGGGATCCCATTGGCTGAAGGCGGACCTTCGTAAAAAATGAAAGGGGTATGGTTTTTCCGCTGGTCCATGCTCTTATGGAAAATACCATGTTCCTGCCAGTAATCCTTAATTTCTTTCCCTATCTCCGGAAGATTCAGCTGTTTGTATTCCCTGTATTTTTCCTTCATCCGACTACGGATTATGGTGTTTGTTTTAAAAAGTCTGCAAAATTAATAAAAATCAGATAACAAACAGGTAATGTGCGTAAAAAGCTTCGATTTGCGGGTTGCAGGCGACAAGCTGCAAGCCAGGAGGTGGGTCTTCAGGTTCTCAGGTCTTCAGGTTCTGCGGGAAGCAGGTTGGATCCTGGTCTTTGGAGTTTGTTTGGAATTTGGTGCTTGGATTTTTAGTATTTATCCCCCCGAGCGCTTAACTTTGTTCTAACACTGTTTATAGCAATGCCTTCCATCAAACACTATACGATCCCGATCTTCGTCCCGCAGCTGGGTTGCCCGCATCAGTGCGTGTTCTGCGACCAGCGGAAGATCTCGGGTGCCCTGCGCGTGCCGGATGCCACGGAGGTGGAGGCTATCATTCAAAAGCACCTGGCCACCATCCCCCATGAAAACTCCCATATCGAGATCGGCTTCTTCGGCGGCAGTTTTACTGGCATTGATCCAGCCCTGCAAAAACAGTATCTATCCATTGCCTCCCGCTTCCTCCCTCCTTCCTCCCCGCCGACCTGCCGACCTGTTGACCTGCCGACCAACAGACCCGCCTCCCGCTTCTCGCTTCCTATCGCGGAGGGAATCCGCGTTTCCACCCGTCCTGACTGTATCGACGAGGAACGGCTGCACCTGCTGAAGGAATATGGCGTGACTACCATTGAACTGGGGGCTCAGTCGATGGATGACGAAGTTCTGAAACGATCGGGCAGGGGGCATACGACTACGGATACGGAAAGGGCATCTGCACTGATCCTGCTGATGGGATTCAAGCTGGGACTGCAGATGATGATCGGGCTGCCAAGCGATACCATGGAGAGATCATTGTTCACTGCCTGCCGGATCGTCGAACTTGGAGCTTCTTCCACTCGGATCTATCCCACACTGGTGATTAAAAACACTCCCCTGGCACAACTGTACCGGGAAGGGAAATATGATCCGTTATCCCTGGAGGAAGCGGTGCGCTGGTCGGCAGCCATATGCAGGATATTTGAGGAGACGGGTGTGACCATCCTACGCATGGGACTTCACCCCTCCGAGGGATTGATCACCGGGCGGGATCTCCTCGCCGGACCCTATCATCCATCCTTTCGTGAGCTGGTGGAAACGGTCTTATGGGAGGAAGATTTCAGGGAGGCCATGTCAGGTGAATACGATGGCCCCATTACCATTCATGTCAGCCCGGGGCAGTACAATGTCGCCATCGGATATAGAGCAGCCAATAAAAAGATGCTCTCCGGAAAATACGACCGTGTGAAATTTATCAAAAACGATTCCCTTCAGGGCAGAGAATTTTATGCTGATCATCATTGACAGGAAAGCACCTAAGAAGGCCAGGCAAAGCCTTTCCCGTTACGGGGAAGTGGTCGGACTGGCCACCTCCGCTATCACCTATGAAGCTATCTCAGGGCATCCGGATATTTTTCTGTGTCAATGCGGCAGCAGATTCATCGTGGCGCCAAACCTTCCCCGGGAATATCTGGAATTTCTGGTACGGAAAGGAGTACCCCTGAAAATGGGTAAAAACAAGGTTGGGAGCCAGTATCCTGCATCTGCCCGGTACAATGCGGTTGTTACTGATGAAGTTCTGATCCATCATCTTGATCTGACCGATCCGGTCATCCTTGGTAAGGTGGATCCGCAAAAAAGGATCCATGTCAGCCAGGGCTATTGCCGTTGCAATCTCATTTCCCTTGGGGCTGATAACTACATCACCTCGGATGCGGGAATACAGAAGGTGCTAGCCGGCAAAGGATTCCACGTGCTTTATGTTGATCCGGCCGGAATTCTGCTTCCCGGTTTTCCGCATGGATTTATTGGAGGAGCATGCGGCATTCTGGGCAGACGGATCTTTTTCATCGGCAGCCTGCAGTATTATGCACAGGGTGATGCGATCAGGGAATTTATACGGGATCTCAGGTACGAGGTCGTTGAACTCTACTACGGACCGCTGTTCGACGGAGGCGGGGTGATGTTTATTGAATAGCCATCACCGATTATCCAGGTAGAAGGAGAGGTGGAGGGAGAGGGAGAAATCGGAAAGGATATCTGATGTTCCGGTTCGATATTATCGTAAGAATCGGGAGTGCGCATATAACCTGCCGGATCGGTATACTTCAGCGGATTGTTCAGACAATACGAGTACCGGTTATAGCTCTGTCTATTCTCCGGCACCTGCACATAGGGATCCGGACTCAGGAACCGCCCCAGCCAGGGACTGTAGACACGGCCGTTCACCGCCCCCTCCCAACCTCCCCCATCCGGGGGAGGAGTTGTAGCTCAAAATGATGGCCTGAGCTCAATTTCTATTTTTTTAAGGACTCTTCCGGCTTCATGCATAACTTCCTCATTCCGGAACCTTAACCTGATTAATTCATAAATCTAAAATTTCGAGCAAATTCAATAGGTGGGGGGGTACATTTACTATTTTCATGGGCGATGAAATTAAAGGTTTACTGTTTAATCCGGAAACCAGAAAAAAGTAATATGTTCTCTGACAGGAAGTTATCAACAGGATGAATTGCCATTACAGATTACCTGGGTAATCGTTAATGGCTTTTCAAGGAGAATCTCCACGCGCAGTACCATTCCGCCGGATGGGCATCCGGGGGGCAACCGATGCATTCGGTCCGGATCCGCGGGTCGATGGCGCTGGCGAACGTGGTATATTCCACCAGCCCACTGGATTTACAGGGATAATCGTCCAGCCCTTTACGCTTGCGGGCCGACTGCACACGGCACTCGTTCATGCGAAAAATGAAGCTTCCGGGTGTTTCCTCCGCGAAGCTCTGGGTATTGATAGTGGCATAGAGCCGGTAATTCAATGCCTGCTTCAATCCATCCAGACCTGGATTATCAGGCAGGGAAAGAAATTTCTTGATCGACCATGCTTCAAATGGGGAAAACTGACTCCAGCAGGAATCGTTGCAACGTTTGGCGTCTTTCATTCCATGTGCGAACTCAACCGCCTGGAACCACACTCCGTCGTTGGCCAGCCAGTTGACCGCCAGGCTTTCTTTCAGGGCACTCAACTCTTCGTTGCTCATTTTCAGCAGCGGAGCAGGAAGATTGTCTGTTAACTCAAATCCCAGGACTTTCGACAACCGTTTTATCTGTATCTCATAGGTCCTGTCATATACCGTTTTCAGTATCTCCAGCGCTTCTTCCCTGCCAAAGCGTTCCTGTACCTGGCCAAACCAGAGCACATGGTGCATCACGGTTCGGTGAATGATGTCGATGACCAGGCGGATGGTGTCCTGGTGGGAAAGGGAGGATTGGTCGGGGATTGAATCGGTCATACGTTAGAAATTGTTATTCATGGTTATTCGTTGTTATTAATAGTTCTATGGTTGAAAAATTAATATCAAAATAATAACGTGAAGCACACCGACTTTCGTCGGAATAAACTCCGTGCTGAGCTGATCACCACGAATAACCATGAATCCACGATTTCAAATCTGTTCCCTGATCTGCCGATTCAGCAGTATATTCGCCAGTATCTTCGGCGAAACCTCCAATCCCAGTACCTTCAGCTTATCGATCAGGTTCTGCCGGATCACCTCATCGTCCTCGTTGGATTGAAGGATCGCTTTGATCTCCCGGAATTGCGAGGCAGCAAGGACTTCCTCAAATGCCTGCGATATGGGCCCGGTATCCGGGCTGCCCGTTACACGCACTTCAGATGCAGGCAGGCCCAGGGTTTCCAGTTCAAGGATGGCTGTCTCGAGAACCTGGCGTCCGAGCTTTTTACAGGTCTGCAGGTACGGAATGCCAGATGTGTCGCGCATCGACCAGCTGCTGTAGTCGTATTCGATCTTTTCGATCTGGCGCAGCTTCTGGGAGTTCTCCCCGAATATCCTGGCCAGGATGATCAACACCGAACTTTTCCAGGCATCGAGGTTAAAATTCTTATCATCCAGCTTTTCAATCAGCTTTTTCAGGAGGTGAACTTCTTTTTCCATTTTTGATAATGATTTCAGGATAGGTCTTTCCTCTTCCGTGCAAATCTATTCAAAAATAAACTGATTTCTTCACTTTTCTATGATTTGGAATTTGGATCCTGTGATTAGTTTGGAATTTGGATCTTGGAATTTGGGATTGACATCCTCTTATCCTCTACCTTTGTATCACCATGATCCGTCCCGACATCATCCGCGACATCATCGAGACTGCCCGTATCGAAGAGGTGGTGGGCGATTTTATTTCCCTGCGCAAACGCGGGGCGAACCTGGTTGGCCTTTGCCCCTTCCACAATGAAAAGACACCCTCCTTCAATGTGTCGCCTGCCCGCGGGATCTATAAATGCTTCGGCTGCGGAAAGGCCGGCAGCGCTGTCAATTTTGTCATGGAGCACGAGCATTACTCTTATCCCGATGCCTTGCGGTACCTGGCAAAAAAATACAATATCCGCATCGAGGAACAGGAACAAACCGCGGAAGAGCTGCAGGCTCTCAATGAACAGGAAAGTCTGTACCATGTCAATACTTTTGCGCAGAAATTCTTCAGCGAGCTGATGTTCCAAACCGAAGAAGGACGTGCGCTGGGATTGAAATACTTCACCGAGAGGGGATTTCGGGAGGAAACCGTCAAAAAGTTTGAACTGGGTTACAGCCCTGAAAAGTCGAACCATTTTACCCACTATGCGCTGGATAACGGGTATAACCTGGATTATCTGCTGGAGACGGGCCTGACCATCAGGTCGGAAGATGGCAGGCTGTACGACCGTTTCCGGTCGCGCGTCATCTTCCCGATCCACAACCTCACCGGCCGCGTGATCGGCTTTGGAGGCAGGATACGGACATCAGCCGAAAACAAGCCCAAATATATCAACTCGCCGGAATCTGATATCTACAACAAAAGCAAGGTACTCTACGGGATCTTCTTTGCCAAAAATACCATTATTCGTCAGGATAACTGTTACCTGGTGGAGGGATATACCGACGTGATCTCGCTTCATCAGGCCGGGATTGAGAATGTGGTGTCCTCGTCGGGGACTTCCCTCACCACCGACCAGATCAAGCTGATCAAGCGGTTCACCCGTAACATCACCATCCTGTACGACGGGGATCCGGCTGGTATCAAAGCATCTTTCAGGGGGATCGATATGATCCTGGAGGAAGGTATGAATGTCAAGATCGTGCTTTTCCCCGATAACGAAGACCCGGATTCATACGTCAGGAAACACCGCACCTCCGAGGTCGATGAATTGCTGCGCTCCGGCGCCAACGACTTTATCGTATTCAAAACCAACCTGTTGCTTAAGGAGGCAGCAGGAGATCCCATCAAACGTGCCTCCCTCATCAAGGAGATCGTTCAGTCGGTCGCACTGATCCCCGATGCCATATTCCGGACAGTCTATGTCAAGGAGTGCGCTTCGGTGATGAACATCCCGGAACAAACCCTCATGAACGAACTCAATAAGATCCTCCGGATGAATTTTAACAAAAAAATGGAAACCTTCCATCCGGAAACCTTTACTGATGAACTGGTCTATCCTGCAGAAAAGCAGACTGCCATCGATCCCAATGTCTGTGAATACCAGGAAAAAGATATCATCCGGATCATGCTGCTGTATGGTGAGCAGACCATTCCAGCCAACGGAAGCAACAGCATGGAGGTGATCAGCGTGGCAGAGTTCATTGTGCATGACCTGAGCATCGACGACCTGAACTTTCAGAATCCATACTATCAGTTCATCTACGATGATTTTCGCAGGGAAATGGAAAACGGCAGAATACCCACCGAGAAAGATTTTGTCAACCATGCCGATCCCTCCGTCGCCCAGATGGCCATCGATCTCGTATCAACTCCCTACGAGCTCAGCGACGGATGGTCGAAGAACCTTATCCAGGTCAAACTGGAAAAAGAGATCCTCAAAGAGTCGGTACTGGGTGCAGTTCTGGCCTTCAAAGCGAAAAAGGTGGACCAGATGATCTCCCGCAACCAGCAGGCCCTGAAAGTTGCGGCCGATGAAGAAGAGATCATGAAACTGCTGCATGAGCAGATGAGGCTGAAAGCTCTTAGCAGGGAGATCAACGGGAGGCTGGGCCGCATCGTTACCAAATGATCATTGTCAAATGCTGATTGTAAATGGTATTATTTTTGATAAATTTAGACCCTCATAAATAACCTTCAAATTCTAAGCACTATGAACAAATCGTTTTTTCTTCAGGGAATCTGCCTGGTTGCTTTTCTGTTTTTAATGCTGGGCAATTCATCGGCACAACCCACCCAGGTCTATCATCACCCCACACTGGACATCCAGTTTGAAGCGTCTCCAAACTGGATGCAGATCCCTCACCCGGAAGATCAGACGATCTATGAACTGATTTCACCCGATACCACGATCCATATCTGGGTATACCATGCGGTTACTGCCCAGGATGGTCCGACCTACCTGAAGAAGCTGGCCCTCATGAAGCAGCTGAAATTCAAAGGCGAACCCATCAAGAAAATGATCAAGAATAAGGAAGCCTATGAACTGGAAGCCACCGGACTGATCCGCCAGAGATCCATCCGGATGATCATCACCGCCCTGCCGTTTGAAAAAGGTTTCTTCATCGTGCAGATCTGGAGCCCCGAACAGAGCTTTATGAACTATCAGCAGATGATGCGGAATATTCAGGGAAGCCTGGGGATCACAGGATAGCAGGAAAATCAAAGCAATCAGATCCCCCTGCATCTCTTTCATTTTCACATGATACCTGATCCAGGGAGTTGATTTTAATTTTCCCTGATGAGTACTGCCTTCTGCTGATCAGATCGTTGTAATTGCCTGAGGAAAGTTTCCATTTCGGAATAATGTGAAGCGGGATACCGGCCACTGAAAAGTTTCAGATGACGTATATAACGGATATGGTTGTTCTCTGAGCTAATCGTCGTGGAGTATTCCCCGAAGGGAGTGGAGATGCTGATATTTTCGGGTTTATGTTCGATACGGTAATCTTGTGGAAAAGTAAATTCAACAGTATCTGCATCCCAGAAACCCCTCCTGATAACGATATCATTTTTTCTTTCCTTCCCGGCCTTCTGGGAAAGGTTATATTGGTTCAGGGGATTCAGCAACAGGAACATACGTTTTCCGCTGAGGGTAGCATACGCTGGTATATATAAGGAAAGTTGCTCCAGAATGGTGGGAACAGGTTTATCCTCCTGTTGGATTTCGAAGTGGTTGATTTGAAAATTTGAATAAGGAATAGATCGATAGTAATGATTTTTCTGGTCTTCCGGTCTCTGGTATAGCAAATCAGAAACATTATCATACTGCAATCCGGAAAACCTGGTATTTACAGTGGCAGTTCCATTGCCTGTTTCATCGAGATCAATGGTCATATTCCGGCACTGTGTGTTTTCCGAAAACGTATAGGAACGGGTTCGTGTAATGACACCTCCTGAGTCTGTGACAAGCAGTGCATACCGGTTATCAGTCCCCATCCCCAGGAAGCCGAAAGGCTGCCTGTTATCGGTGCATTCCAGCCAGATCGTGTCATGCTCCAGAGGAACGGATACAATCGCATGACTGAATTGCTGACAGGGGAAATCCAGCCAGAGATCATGGGCATTGTTGCCGGCATTGACCAGGGTATAGTAAGAATTGATACCGACCGCTGCAAGCAACGATCTAGTGTAATTGGTCAACGCCTTGCAGTCTCCGTATCCCGTCTTCTCCACCTCATTGGCAGCAAAGGGCTGGAATCCGCCAATACCTAGTGTGATGCTGACATAACGAGTGGTCGTTTGCAGAAAGTCATAGATCGCTCTGGTTTTTTCGACCGGATCATCTATGCCGGCCACCATTGCTTGCATTTTAGCGACTGTCTCGTCAGATAACACATTCCTGCCTTCCAAAAGTTGACTTGACCACAACCCGAAATTCCGCCAGGTATCCATGCGGCCAGGATAATCCTCAAACACAAACTCATCTGGTGCAGCGATGACCACAGGCAGAAATTCCTCGGGCGAGGGGCTGAATATTTCATCTTCCACCGCTTTCATTCCCGCAATTTCCCATCGGTAACTGACCGTTTTATCTGTCGAAACCACCTCGGGCTCTGGAATATTAAAACCTTTATACCTGAATGAATATCCAGCCGGGACGATGATCTGATACGAAGAATTCTGGACCGAGACCGAGTATTCATTCACGGGCATCCATTCCGGGAAATTAATAAAACCATTAAGTTGGTATTCCACCTCATACATGACCGTATAGGGCAAACTTGCCACCATTGGCCGATAGTAAATTTTACGGTTGTCATCATACAGAGAAAATCCACTGACCGCACTCTCATCTTTAAAGTCGGAGCTTTTGATGGTTTTGATCAGCTTACCGGAAGCGTCAAAAATAGATCCCCTGTAACTTTTAATTGTTATTTTTTTGTTATAATAAACAACGATAGCGTCATCATCTTTTCCGCTGTCATCAAGTATCGTGGTCGCCTCCCTAACGGTGAGCGTTGCTGAGGTTTTTCCCCGTACTTCAAAGACCTTTTCAGATAAGCGGATGACTGCGTGAGCAGATATTTTCAGGGAATCGGGTATATCAGCTACAGAAAAAGTTTGCCCGATGATCTTATCCGTATGAAAGAGGAATCCTGACAGAATGAAGAGAAAAAGTGCGGCTCTCATATTCTAAAGTGCCTTCTTCAGGACGATCTGCTGATTATGTTTTTGTACGATATGATTGAAGTACTCCTTGATGATATTATACTGATCCTCAGTGAATAATGTTTGAGTAATGGTGTACTTGCTCATGATCTGCAGCAAATTGCCCAATAATGTGACATCATAGATAAATTTCCCCCCGTTGCCAGGGAGATTTATAATAGCATTCTCTGGTTTTTCTTCAATGATATATCCCTCAGGTATGGTAAGCTTCAGTATATATGTTTCATCGATTGGATAACCGAAATCCACCGGGTAATTTCTTTTTTCCAATTTCAAGGGATTTTCGCTCATCCCGTATTTCAACATGGGATTGAGATAGATCAGGTCGCCGGCGATCGTTACCTGGTTTTCAAGATCCATTATATACAATCGGGTGATAGGGTTGTTGAGGCTATCGAGGTTTTTAATCTCAAATGACTGGATTGTAATTTCAGGATCTTGTTTCTTTATTTTCTCGATATAAGCCTCGGGGGTGTTCTCCGCATAGATCTCTTTTCGCATATCGAGGGCTGCATATCCGTCGGCCTGCACACTCTGCTTACCGGTAATCAATCCCTCCGGAGTTATGGTCATATCGTTCACTATGATTTGTTTGTGGGAATATGCAGGAGTGATGTTTACCCAGTCCGATCCTTCCGGTTTGATGACCCTGCCCTTCAAATTCAGACAACGAAAGGGCACAAGGCCAGCAGGACTGTACTTTTCCGTTGCATCCATCAGATAGGTCTTATCGTTGATTTTGACCTGAGCCACAAGGTAATTGAATTTACTTACCGTTGGATGAGACGGGTGAATCATGCCATGATCACGCGTACTCAGTATAACGGGATAGGCTTCAATGCCAACGCCCTTCAGAAGGGCAATGAGAATGAGGTTGATATCAGCCACATTCCCGGTTTTATCATTGAAAGCCTTACGTATGTTGTTGGTGGCAAGGATATCATTCATCCCATTCCAGGTAATGGTATTTTTGACCAGGTCGAAGGCAGCCTGGGCCTTCTCCTGCGGTGACTGGTACTGGATATTGATGGCATCCGCCAAGTCCTTGACAAATTCTTTTTTTGTAAGTTGTCCGCCGAACTGATCCTCTTTGTTCAGCATATCATCAATTGATTCCCAGGTCTGGGTGAAGGATTTGGGTATCTGATCCGGGAACTTGATGCTGGATAATTCAAATTCGATTTTAGTCACATAATTTTCAGAGGAGGTCATGAAGTCTTCCTCTTTAAATGCAGGAACATCTTTAGCCGCCATACGCCAGTAGTTCGCCAGCACCTGTACAGATCCCTGCTGGGTATTTGCATTGGAAATGGCCCTGTCAGGCCTGACAATATAGGAGAATTGTTCCTGCCTAGCAGAATTTTCATTGATGTCAAGGGATTCATAACCGTACATGGAACGGTTGTAATAAAAGTATTCCGGGATAGTCACCCGGTACTCACTCCAGCAAACAGGTATCTCATACTGAAAGTACCAGCTTTGCAGATTGAAAAGGAAATCCGACACGATCTTGTAAGAATATTCGATAACAGAGCCCTCCCTGACGCTGGGCATGGTAAATTTTACATGATTCCAGTTTTTGGTAAATTTTTCCGTGAAAATAGCATCATTGGTCAACTTGTCCTTTACAACCTCCCCATCCACGAGGTTATAGGTACAACCTTTCAAATCCGCGAGTTTTTCCTTGTCATCGGCCGAATGATAAAGCGGGATCATAGCTGAAGCATTGTCAAATCCTTCTTTATGAAATATTTTGATGCGTACGGTGCGTGAAAACTGTAATTGAAAACCACTATGATCGGAGTAATTGAAAGAGGATGTTCCATAGTCCACAAGGATGACTGCGTGAGCCGTTGTATCCTTATCATAGGAAGTCATTTCGAGCTCACTGAGCTCAATTTTACCGTATTTCACGGGGTCTTTTTGTGCGGCAGCGGGTCGCGCCGTGAAGAAAATCAGAAATGTAACCAATGCAATAATAACCGGATGTGTTTTCATGATTGTGTTTTGGATCGGTAACCAGATTACCGATGAATATGATTGATTTATAATGCCCTATAATGACATCTTTACAAAACTAATAAATTCACAAGAGATATTCCATAAAATCAAGAAGTTTAAAAAAGCGATAGCTGGTCCCGCTGAGGTTTTCTTTTTCCCTCCGGATAGAACATTTCCATCAGGTCCTTCTCTATCTGGTCAAGGAAGCTACTTCTTCTGAGGTGATAGACTTTGCCCATGAGTGAACGCTGTGAGGCATGGTTCAGGTAGAGGTGCTTCATCGCCCGGGTCATCCCCACATACAGCAGCCTCTTTTCTTCTTCGGGATCCGATTGCATTCCCTCGAAAAGAGAGAAAGGCAACAGGCCATCCTCGCAGCCGACAATAAATACGCACCTGAATTCAAGCCCTTTTGAAGCATGAAGGGTCATCAGGCGCACACCTTCGGTCCCTGCCTGCAGCGTATCCGCACTGGTTCCCAGTTCCGTGAGTTGCAGGAACGATTCATACTCATTCCCGTAACCAGATGCCATGCCAAGCAGCCTTTTCATGATCAGGTCATCCGGATCAGGCGGATTTTTCATAAAGGACTTCGACAGAGCCAGAATGGCATCTGCAACGTTTAGTCCCTGAATGGCCTGCCTGACCTGGTCAGGATGAAACGGGATGACATCCCCTTCATCATGGAGTTTCCGGGCCAGCAGCCAGTTCTCGTGATGGCGGGCCAGCTTCAGCAGGTCGAGGATGGTCCGTACCGGCTTTTGCCTGAAGAAAGGATCCTCTGCCACTTTCTGATAGGGGATGCTGTGATCGGCGAAAGCTTTTTCCAGAACATCCATTTGTCGTCCGATACGGCACAGCACGGCGAAGTCTGACAGGCTGCTGATCCCCTCTTCCTGATCGCCTGAGCTGATCTGGCTGTCCATCGAGAAGAATCTCAGCCCTCCCACCATCTTTTCAATGGTGCGCGCAACAAACTCGGCTTCACTTCGGTCGGTGGGATGGCTGATGACCTTCACCCTGACCTCTTTTGGCATGCCATAAAGCACGGCAGGTTCCTGAAGGGTATCGTAGATTACCTGCTGCGAGGCCCTGAGGATCGGATCGGAGCAACGATAACTCCGAGTGAGACCGTAAACGGAAGCAGTGGCGAAGTCATTCCTGAACCGGTTGATGAAGCGCACATCGGCACCACGGAAACCATAGATGGCCTGGTTGGGATCCCCGATCACAAACAGATTGGGCTCCTCCCCCGGCGCAAGCAAACGGATAAGCCCGTACTGAGCCCGGTTGATGTCCTGGTACTCGTCGATCAGTATCCACTGATACTTCCGGCGGTAAGTCTCCGCAATGACGGGATGGCTGCGGAGCAGGATCACCGCTTCATAGATCAGGTCATCCAGATCAAAGAGGTTGTTATCAGCCAGAAGGGACTGATAGGCCGCCATGGGCTCGCTCAGCCGGGGTGCAGATGACTCATGGCTTACCTCCTGCTTGAAGCGGGTGATTCGGTCGCTGATATCCTGTAAATGGTTTCTGTCAATGGCAAGGGCGGTTTGCAGGACATATTCTTTTTCCCCCTCACCGATGATGGTAAAGGGTCTTCTTCGCCCCGTTTCAGCGGCATGTTCATTCAGGATGGCATATCCAAGCTGGTGAAAAGTGCACAAGGTCAGTTTTCTGCATACATCCTCCCCTGACAGACTTCTCATTCGTTCCCTGATCTCACCGGCAGCTTTATTGGTAAAGGTGATCCCAAGGATTTCTTCCGGATTGACCTGACGGCGGCCGATCAGGTGCGCGATACGCTGGGTTAGTACCCGGGTTTTCCCTGTCCCGGGTCCTGCAATCACCAGTGCCGGACCCGTGTAATGTTCGATGGCTTGCTTCTGCTCAACGTTTACTATCGACTCCGGTTTATTGTCAACTGTCACTTGAGCATCGTCAACTGGAAACTGCAGGTCCTTCTTCACAAGTCCCCCATTAGAGGCGGCCGATCGACTAATGCCGACTGCCGACTGCCAACTACCAACTGGTTTCGCCTCCGCGAACAACGACTCATGCTGCAGCAGCACCTCCACTTCGTCTTTCCCAAATACCCTGATCTGTCCAAATTCACCGTCATAACCGGGTTTGATGATCACCCTGCCTTCCCGCATACGGCGGATGGCCTCCACAAGTACGGGGTGTGCGTACCCTGCCAGTTCGCTCAACGGTTCTGACAGCAGCACCGTAAATTCATCCCCTGCTTTCTGGATCAGGTTCTGATAGGCCAGCCTGATCTGTTTTGTTTCTGTTCCCGAGTTATAAATCTCCGAGAGGATCTCCTTCAGCGGAATCAGCGAGTAGAACGGAAGCCGGTTATCTTTGGACACTCCATCCGGCCGGTCGGCCAGTTCATTCACCCGGTTCAGCACTCCCATGGTGACCGGTTTGTTGCAAACGGGGCATATTCCCCTGTGCCGGATCGTTTCTTCCGGATCCAGGCATACTCCGCATTTCCTGTGACCGGCACAATGGTATTTCCCTTCCTGTGGAAAAAAGTCGATAGTGCCCAGGCATTCCTCCGGATTGCCGGTTTTCAGTGCACCGGTGATGGTCCTGTAATCCAGTGCGGTATTGAACAGGTTGGCATTTCTGCCCAGTTTTTCAGGGGAATGTGCGTCGGAATTGGAGACCAGCGTGAACCGGTCCAGGAAGCTGCACCTCCAGTTCATTGGCGGATCGCTGGAGAGGCCTGTCTCAACAGCATAAATGAAGGGTGAGAGGTCGGCATAACACTCATCGATGGAGTCAAATCCCGACTGGGCTCCAAGCGCCGAGAACCAGGGGGTCCAGATATGGGCCGGGATGAAAAAGATATCCTCGCTGCACGATAGCATTAGTTCAAGAAGGTCG
>JAQUQD010000049.1 GCA_028716265.1 Bacteroidales bacterium
ACTCTGGTGAATTATCAACAAAGAAAAGAAAAAGAAGCAAAAAGAAAAGAAAATCAATACATTACATTCAATATTTTGCTTTTTCATTTCTCCTCTGTCAATAACACAAATCTAAAGGATCTCCGTGAATCCTCCGTGCCCTCCGTGGTTTAATTGTATTTTGACACACCCTCTGCAGGGGTAGTGAACATCAATAAATCCATTTTGACACAGCCTCTAGTGCAGAGGCAGGGTACATTAAATGGCGCTGCTGATCAGGAAGGTCGTGGCAAAGGACACGATTGCGTACAGCTCGGGATAAACGGCCAGCACCATGGTCTTTCCGAACACATCATACCCCGATCCGATGCCGGCTATCCCGTTGGCACAGATCCTTCCCTGATAAATGGCCGATATCAGACAGACCAGTCCCTGGGCCAGTCCCGCTGCCAGGATGGCAACACCCTGCAGAGTAGTCATCGAGGCTGCGATCACGCCGGAATTCAATATGATAAAAAAGCCGGCGAATCCATACAGCCCCTGTGTTCCCGCCAGTGCACTGAGCAGCATGTAGCTTCCGAACGCTGAGTCATTCTTCTTCAGAGCGCCGATGGTGGCGTTTGCACCAATGGTCACTCCGATGGCACTTCCGACTCCGGATAATCCGACCATAAGGGCCAGTCCAAGGTATGCAAGTATAACCGCTGTCTCCATAGAACAAGTATTAAGTTATTTTTTTATTGAAAATGGATTGTATTTCTTTCCGCCTCCGGTAAAGCCGGAGTTCTTATAAAATTCGACGAATGTCAGACGCATCGGATGTACAAAGGCACCCAGGGCCGAGATGGCGATGACCAGGGCATGTCCCAGGAGCAGGAAAACGACGAACAGAAGATGGCCGATGACGGGTCCGGTGGAAAGCAGCTGTAAAGCGATGTCGTTGATCACAAAGCCCAGGACGGCTCCCGAAGCGCCCAGGGCAAACAACCGGATGTAGGAGAGCAAGTCGCCGAAAATTCCTGTGATACCGTACAGATCCCACAATCCTTTCCCGATGCGCCCGAAGATCCCCAGTCCGGGATCGCTGAAAAACACGATGAGGAACAGGCTGGCGTAGATCATCACCTGGCCGAAGACACCGGTGAGCTTTAAAAGGATCGTATCTGCCAGCCCAAGAAGAAGAAGGATCCAGCCCATCGGTGAAAGACTGTACTGCCATCCCTTCTGCCGGAACTGGTTGACTGCCCGGATGGCCGTTCCTATCAGGATCTGCACGGCACCAAGGATGAGCGCCAGGTTGAAAGCCTCGTCGTTGTCGAGCATGATCCTCCGGAAATTACCAAGTTGCTTCACTTCCAGAAGCTGGATGCCGAAAAACGTACCGGTAAGCGTGCCAAAGATCAGCGTTCCCAGCCCGAGCCATTGGACCAGGGTTAGGATGGACCGGAAACGGGCTACCTTCTCCCCCATCGTCAGTTTGACGATCGTGGCGCCTGCAATGAAGAACAGTCCATAGCCGGCGTCGCCCAGGCAGAAACCGAAGAACATCATGAAAAAGGGAGCGAAAAAAGGCGTTAGGTCAAGCTCATGGTAATCCGGTAATGAAAAGAGGTTACCGATGGGCTCGAACAAACGTGCAAAACGGTTATTCTTCAGCAGCACCGGGGGTTTTTCGCCGGATTGGGGATCACCAGCCAGAAAAACATATTCCTTTTGCTCAAAAATGGTTCGCAGCGCTGGTTCTTTATCGGCCGGCACC
This sequence comes from Bacteroidales bacterium, assembly GCA_028716265.1. Classification (GTDB taxonomy): domain Bacteria; phylum Bacteroidota; class Bacteroidia; order Bacteroidales; family JAGONC01; genus JAGONC01. The sequence continues at coordinate 1,739 of JAQUQD010000049.1, forward strand.
CAGCCCCCGAGGATCATCAGTTTTTCATCGGCCTCACGGAGGGTGTGGGTGACTGCTCTTTGATGCCCCACCTGGTTCTGGAGTCCGTGAAGGGAGGCCTTCATCGCAGGGATGTGCCTGCGGGCCACCTCATCCAGTTCGCGTCCGATCGCATCGATCCTGCCCTGTACCCTTTCCTGTTCCAGGATCACCTCATCCACCGGACGGTCGGGCAGTTTAACCTCCTCGGCATCGATCTCCGCGGGCTCACGGTCTGTGTCGAACACCACAAAATACGTCTTCCCCTGTGAAGAGCTGATCACCGATAAGGCATATTTCGCCGTCCAGACAGGATTGAATTTCTTCTCCGTGCAGGTATATAATCGTGTGTGGACGCCCTCGTCCAACAGCCGGCGGATCCCTTCACGGGAAAATGTTCCCCAGGGAGCCGACAGCACCTGTTCCTTCCGTAAGGTGACCAGCCGGTGCCGTAGTTTCTCCGTTTCCGCCTCCAGGGACTGGATCCTTTCAAACACACTGATCCCGTCATCGTGCGCCGATTCATCCTCCACGGGAATCTGTTTGCGGTGAGTCAGCGCTTTGATCGAACCCTGTATCTGCTTGATCAGCAGTAACTTGTTTTGAAGATCCGGATCCTGCCCGGCCTGACGCTCCAAAATATCAAGCACGCCCAGCTCCTGGATCTCTTCCAGGAACATTGGATAATCCCTGTGATAGACCAGGAAAGAATATTTTTTCATAGGTACGATCATGTCTGATCCTCCTGCTGCCTGTTTTTAAGGATCTTCTGGGCCGACTTGGAAAGGTTTTCCTCGTCCTCCATAAATCGTTTTATTTTCCGGATCGCGTCCTGGTAACCTGGTATCTGTACCTTTTCATACAGGTTCACTTTCTGGGTGGTCTTTCTTCTGGCAACGTCCAGCAGTTCCATCTTTCGCAGGAACACTTCTCGTTCGATAGCGATGCCTGCCAGTTCCTTGAGGATCTGAAGGCCATCCATGGTCCACGCCGGCTCATTGAACAGGCTGAATTTACTGATCTGGAAATCAATTTTTTCAAGGACAGGGGTCTTAACCCCGGCAATTTTTTTGACAGCGAGCTGCACATCTTTTATGGACAGCAGTGACGGATCAAATTCTCCCCAGAGCTCCACCATCTGTTCATATTCGGCCAGCTTCAACGCCAGGTTCCGGTCGCGCTCATGGGCGTCATCCCTTGCTTTTTTGACTTCCATGCGCAGGGCAGTCTCCTTGTTCTTGATCGTGGGCAATGCACGTTCCCTTATGATCAACTGCTTGTTGAGCTCCTGCAACGCTGTCTTATTGAATTGAAATTTGATCGCCATAAGCTGATGTTACAATGCTATAATACTTGAACCCCTACGGTGTAATTATTTTTCGATTTTCGATTTTAAATTTTTCGATTTTCGATTTTGATCTTTGATCTTTGATTTTAGAAGTATTTGTCCACGAGCTCCTGTTTGATCCCCAGTTCTTCCCTTCGGAAATACTTCCTGAACAATTCCCATGCGGTGTTGAGCATTTCGGTGATTTGGATGTTGATATCGATGGCCAGCAGTGTTGAGGAATATTCCCTGGCAAACTGCATGGTGCGTTGGTCATATTCGGTGAGGTCGAAGCCGTTCTCGAGTTTGGTTCGGGCATTGGCCGCGTCGGCATAGAGCCGGATGGCCGTGTTCATCACCTGGGGGTGGTCGGCCCGTGTCTGGGTGCCGATGACCAGCTGTTTGAGGCGGGAGAGGCTCCGAAAGGGATCCACGATCACTTTTCCGATGTCGGTATCCCTGCGCAGGAAGAGCTGTCCTTCAGTGATATATCCCGTGTTATCGGGGATGGCATGGGTGATGTCGCCCCCCGAGAGGGTGGTCACGGCAATGATGGTGATGGATCCCCCTGCGGGAAACTGGACGGCCTTCTCGTAAATTTTGGCCAGGTCGCTGTAGAGTGAGCCGGGCATGCTGTCCTTGGAAGGGATCTGGTCCATCCGGTTGGAGACGATGCTCAGCGCATCGGCGTACAAGGTCATGTCGGTGAGCAGTACCAGCACTTTTTCGTTCTTGTCGGCCGCGAAGTATTCGGCTGCAGCCAGGGCCATGTCGGGCACCAGCAGCCGTTCCACGGGCGGGTCCTCGGTGGTGTTGACAAAGCTGATGATACGGTCGAGAGCGCCTGCATTGTCGAACACCTGCTTATAAAAGAGATAATCATCATGAGTAAGTCCCATGCCGCCCAGGATAATCTTATCCACTTCGGCCCGCAGTGCGACCATTGCCATCACCTGGTTGTAAGGCTGGTCGGGATCGGCAAAGAAGGGGATCTTCTGGCCTGTGACTAGCGTATTGTTCAGATCAATGCCGGCGATGCCGGTAGCGATGAGCTGGGAGGGCTGTTCCCTTTTGACAGGGTTCACCGAAGGGCCTCCGATCGGCCGCTCCTCGCCGCCGATCTCCGGCCCGCCATCGATGGGCTGGCCGTACGCATTGAAGAACCGCCCTGCCAGCTCATCACCAACCGTCAGCATGGGTGGCCGGCTAAGGAAAACCACCTCGGAGTTGGTGGGTATACCCTCCGTCCCCTTGAAAACCTGTAGAGTCACCTCATCGCCGATGATCTTGACCACCTGCGCAAGCCTGTCTCCCACCACTGCCATCTCTTCATACCCCACATCCTTCGCATGCAACGTGCACGTGGCCTTGGTCACCCGCGTGATCTTCGTATAGATCTTTTGAAAAGCTATTTTTTCCATTAATTCAACCGTTCTGATAAAATGATGTCAAGTTCTTTTTCGAAGCCATTGAAAGCATCCGACCTGAATTCGGAATAATTCATCTGCTTCAGTACGTTAATAAGTCGTTTAAAGTAAGGATTTACCTCCTCGAAATTCTCAAAGGTGAATTCCATGCTGCAGATGTTCAGGATTTTTTCCATGAGGTATTTCTGCCTTTCGATGGGTGTGGAGGCATCCACTTTATCAAAGGCATCCTGCTGAAGGATGATGAAGTCGATCACCTCCGATTTCCAGTACCGGATATGGTAATCCATAGGCACTCCGTCGTCGCCCAGGATGTTGATCTGTTCGTAGGCTTCCTTGCCTCGGATCAGGAGGTCTTTCAACCGGGTGACCTGGTCGAGCCATTCCTCCGAGATATTTTCATCAAAATATTTTTTCACTTCAGGATACTCGAGATATTTTGAGTAGCTGTCGATCGGGTCGATGGCCGGGTACCGTTTGCTGTCGGCCCGCTGCTGGGAGAGCGCGTAAAAGCTCCGGGCCACCTTTTTGGTGGATTCGGTCACCGGCTCCTTGAGGTTACCCCCGGCGGGCGACACTGTCCCGATGAAGGTGATGGAGCCCGTTATGCCGTTGTTCAAGATAACGTATCCCGCCCGGGCGTAGAAGTTGGAGATGATGGCCGGCAGGTCCATCGGGAAAGCATCCGGTCCGGGAAGTTCCTCCATCCTGTTCGACATCTCCCGCAGCGCCTGTGCCCACCGGGAAGTGGAATCGGCCAGCAGCAGGATCTTATGTCCCATACAACGGTAATATTCAGCGATGGTCATGGCTGTGTACACGGAGGCCTCGCGGGCCGCCACGGGCATGTTGGACGTGTTGGCGATGATCGTGGTCCGCTCCTTGAGTTTGCGGCCGGTGCGCGCGTCGGTCAGCTCGGGGAATTCCTTGAAGATCTCCACCACCTCGTTGGCTCTCTCCCCGCAGGCGGCCACAATCACCATGTCAGCTTCCGCCTGACGTGAAAGGGCATGCTGCAGGACGGTCTTGCCGCATCCAAACGGTCCGGGGATGAAGCCCGTCCCGCCCTCGGTGATCGGATTCAACGTGTCGATGCACCGCACGCCGGTCTCCAGCACCCTGAACGGCCTGATCTTTTCCCTGAAGGCCCGGATGGGTATCTTTACAGGCCACTTCTGTACCATCGTTACCTGGGACAGACGGCCGGAACGGTCCTCCAGTGTCGCGATGAGATCATGGATCCTGTAGGTTCCCGCCGCCACCATCTGCTTCACCGTATAGGTGTCCGTCATGGTAAAAGGGACCATGATCCTGTGCTTCATCCAATTCTCGGTGACTTCCCCCAGCCAGTCGCCCCCCGTGACGGTCTGTCCGGGGACAGCCAGTGGTGTGAACTGCCAGAGAACGTCCTCATTCAAAGGATACGTGTATTCACCCCGCTGCAGAAAAATGGCTTCCATCCTGTCAAGATCGTTCTGCAGGCCGTCGTAATTCTTAGATAGGATTCCCGGGCCCAGGGTCACCTCGAGCATATGGCCCGTAAACTCAACATGGGCGCCTACCCTCAGCCCTCTGGTGCTTTCAAACACCTGTGCATATGTAAACTGGTCCTGCACCTTGATCACCTCCGCCATCAGCCGGATGGAACCGAGGTGGATGTAACAGATCTCATTCTGATGGACCGGACCGTCCACTTCAATATGTACCAGGTTGGCAACAATACCCGCTACCTTCCCCATTGTCACGTTACCTTCTCTCATGGATTGTGTATTCAGTTGGAAATTCATAACTGTTTCTGAGATCGTCCAGAAGCTTGACGAACAGCTGTTGGCCCGACGGTTTGTCGAGCTTCATCCAGCGATCGGTGATCAGCAGCTTGATCACATAACTCAGGACGACCTCCACGCTGAAATAGTGAAAGGTGGTCAGCTCGTCGAGATAGTTCCACCGAAACAGGTCAATCCCCTTCTCCCGTTCAAGAAGGTTGGGATTTTCCAGGAGAGTCATCAGCCTTTCCACGAAATCAAGTTCTCCTGACAGCCCGAAATCCCTTGCCTGGCTCTTTTTCAGTATTTTTGTCAGCTCGTCGCGGCCCACCAACTCCTCTTCGGCAGGCATCTGGTGCCGGCGGCATGTATATGCACTTAGGAAGTTCCGGAGGTTCTTTTCAAACCCGAACCAGGAACGCATGAACTCGTTGGAAAAGGATGATGCGTAATCATAATACAGCTCAGCCACGTAGTTCTCCCACAACTGCTCGGGATGCTCGCCGGCTTCCTCGCGGTAGCGCTCGATGACGTGACGGAAGTACGGCGGTATGTGAAGCGGCTCCCGGATCTCCTCTTCCAGCACCTCCTGCGTGTATTTACCGAGCGAAAGGAAAGGTGTCGGTTTCTTCCCGAGCAGGTTCAAAAGATTGATATGGTCATAAGGCAAAAAAAGAAGTTCAACAAGCTGATAATCATCAGGATGTAGAAAATCGCGGAGCTCATTCCTGAACGACTGCAGATCATGCGGTCTTTTGCCCTGTCCGAACAGAAGTTCAGGCAGACCTGACACAAGATAATAATAGTTCCGGCTCATTTCGTATTTCCCTCAAAAAGCATCTGTTGTGTTCGCGGGCGAAGGTAAGACCGGATGAAGCCCGTAAAATCCTCGTCGGTGAAATGGATGCGGTAACTGCCATCCCTGGGTCCGATACGGAAACCCGTTGCCAGTCCGGAATCGGTGACAATATCCAATCCCCCGCCGAGAGTCTGGTGCACCCGGGTGGTGAAGTATGCTTCCATTTCTTTTCTGAACTTTTCCGGCAGGGTGATCTGCAATCCCTGTGATTTCTCATTTTCAGGCCATCGTTCGATCAGCATTTCGATCAGCTTCCGCATGAAATCCTTGTCGGAACACACTTGCCCGACAGGCTGATCCACGATCTTGAGGGTGACCAGGTTTGTGATCTGCTGTCGCAAGGATCCCAGTGCCTGGTGGATGGTCATGTTGATCTCTGCACCAACGTTCTTTTTGATCTCTCCGGCCTGCCGGTGTGCCTGTCCGACGATCTGTTCAGCTTCCCTGCGGGCGTTTTCCAGATGTTCGGCGGCTTCCCGTGTTGCCTTTTCGATGATCTCCTCCCCTTCCTGGCGCGCTTTGAGGATTCCTTCGGCATAGATCTTATCCGTCAGTTCCTTTAGTTTATTGTCCATGGTTTACAGTGCTGTATAATTGATGAAATAGTACCGGACGGTATCAGGCATAATTCATGAGCAGTCCGATATCGCTGCCCGGCTCAAACTCTTCAGGATCACGTCCGTACCGGAACAGACGCATGGGTCGTTTGCCCTTCAACCGGATCTGGTCGCCATCCACCTGGAGCAGGGTGCCCTCACGAAGTCCGGCCACGAACACATCCCGGTTCACCAGCAGGAATTCTTCAATCCGTTGCTGCCTGGTTTCGCCACCGTGACCTTCGGGGTGAGCATCCAGGTAATGAGGGTTGATCTGGAACGGCACCAGGTGGAGGCAGTCGAAGCGTTGAGGCTGGATGATGGGCATATCGTTCGTCGTTTTCAGCGTGGGGCATGCGACGTTGGCGCCAGCGCTCCATCCCATGTAGGGAATCCCTTCCTGGACACGTTTATGGATGGGATCCATCAGGCCCAGCTCATGCATCATGTACACCAGGTGGAACGTATTCCCTCCCCCGACAGCGATAGCTTCAGCCCTTTCGATCGCCTTGATGGGATCATCCTCCCGGTGGATCGAATAGATCTCGTATCCCAGCGATTGAAAGACCTGATGTACCCTCTGTTCGTACACATCGTAAGATCTCTCCAAATGAGTATGGTCAAGACTGACCCCTGCATACGGCAAAAAAAGGATGCGCCTGACGCCATTTTCTTCCAAAAACTCCTTTATATATTGCCTTGGCCACTCAAGGTACAGTTCACCAGTATTGGTGGAATTGCTGATCAATAAAAGATGCTTCTTCATAATAGTTGGTTTTACACTAAAATTCAAGTTCCATCTGTCCATATCCCCCTTCTTTGCCTTTTTTCCCGTTTTTTTCCGGTTCAGGATTTTCCCCGGGCACATCTTCCTGTTCATCGATCTCCTCAACCGTCATGTCATCTTCGACAGTCTCCTGTTCCCCGCTATCCTGTGGCCGGATCTCTTCCTCCGTTTGGGTTTCTTCTGCAGCATCTTCTGCAAGCAGGTTCTCTCCGGAAGTGTAATCATCGTTTGTTTCCGGGGAGTCATTTTCAGGAGTGCCCGCAGGTGTTTCCGGTTCAAGGAACCGGATGGCCTCATGGGGAAATGTTGTGAGCCTTTTACCGCGGGCTCTGTAGCTTTTCACGCCGATGAATTCAGCTGTTGAGACGATCTCGCTGCCGGTCTTCCGCCGCGGATTCGGCACGAACACGATCTCCACCTGAGGGATCACCCCGAAGCTTACTGCGATGAGCTGCGCTTTAGGGTCCTCTCCGATGAAGTTGACCTTTTTCACCGAAAGCTCTGCCTGAAAACGTTTAAGGTAGGGGGCCCCGCTTTCGGCCTCCAGATAGACGGCAGTGATGACCTCCTCCGGATCGTATTTCCGGATGCAAATCATATCTTCCTCGAAATGGGTGGAAAGCTCGAAGCCGTTGATCCGGTAGCAGCCCGACTGAAGGATAGTGATGATCTTGTCTTCACCGGCAAAAGCTCCCAGGTGTTCCCCCCGGCCGTCGTAATTGAGCCTCCTGACCGTGTCGTCATACCATACGTCGATGGCGCCCAGTGTCGAAACCCCTTCTTCTCCCTTGACCACCTTGCGCACTCCCTTGTGCGTCAGGAGGCGGCCCTGCGTGTTGCGTCCCTTGATGCTCACCTGCCCGAAGTCAAAATCCATCGACAGGACCTTCATTTTCGGTTTGGGTTTGAAATATACCTTGATGACCTCTGCTTCCCCGTTGGGATTGGCCGAGAAGTACAGGATCTTTGATCCGGCGTTCCCGCGTGTGATCAGGTATTCTTTGTCCCTGACGATCCCCACGACGGGAAAGCGTTTGACGAAAACGCTACCATGCTTGCCATCCTGGTAAACAAGGTTATAGATCGTACGGTCGTCATTCTTTTTGAAGATGTCGACATGGATGATGTTCTCACCCACGTAAGACTTCTCCAGGACCTTGGTGACGATGAAATTCCCGTCCGCCCTGAAAACAATCATATCATCGATATCTGAGCAATCGCAGACGAACTCATCTTTTTTCAGTCCCGTTCCGGCAAATCCCTGCTCCCGGTTGACGTAGAGTTTCTGGGTGGCTGCCGCGACCATCGCTGCCTCGATGGTGTCAAAGTTTCGTATCTCTGTTTTCCGTGTGCGCGAGGCACCGTATTTTTTCTGTATCTGTCTGAAATAATTGATAGCAAACTCGATCACATGCTCCAGGTGATTCTCCACCTCCTCCAGTTCGAAGGCCAGCTCGCGGATGACCTCGTCAGCCTTGAGAGAGTTGAATTTCGAGATCCGTTTGATCTTGATCTCGGTCAGCCGTATGATGTCTTCCGTGGTGATCGGCCTGAAAAACTTCTTTTTGTAGGGATTCAAGCTCTGGTCTATAGTCTCGATGACTGCTTCCCATGTCTGACATTCTTCTATTTTACGATATATCCGTTTCTCAATGAATATCTTCTCCAGGGAAGAAAACAGCAGTTCCTCCTGCAGCTCCAGTTTGCGGACATGGAGCTCTTTTTTCAGGATCTTTATGGTATTGTCGGTGGAGATCCTGAGGATTTCTTTCACATCCAAGAACCTCGGTTTGCCGTTCAGGATCACGCATGCATTGGGGGACACGGAGATCTCGCAATCTGTAAACGCATACAGTGCATCCATGGTGGTATCGGGCGACACTCCGGGTGCGAGGTGGACTACGATCTCTACCTGGCCAGCCGTATTGTCGTCGATCTTGCGGATCTTGATCTTGCCTTTATCGTTGGCTGCAATGATGGTCTCGATGAGGGAAGAGGTGGTGATTCCAAAGGGCAGTTCGGTGATGACCAGTGTCCGTTTATCTTGCTGGATGATCCGTGCGCGGATACGAACCTTACCTCCTCGCAGACCGTCGTTATATTTGCTGAAATCCGCCGATCCGCCAGTGGGGAAGTCGGGATACAGGGTAAAGTCATTCCCCTCCAGAATATGGACGGATGCCTCCAGCAATTCGTTGAAGTTGTGGGGCAGGATCTTGGAGGCCAGTCCCACGGCAATACCTTCCACGCCCATAGCGAGCAGCAGGGGGAACTTCACCGGCAGGGTGACCGGCTCCCTGTTTCGTCCGTCGTACGAAGCCCTCCAGGCTGTGATCTTTGGGCTGTACACCACTTCCAGTGCAAACCTGGAGAGCCGCGCTTCGATGTATCGGGGAGCCGCAGCGCTGTCACCCGTCAGGATATTACCCCAATTGCCCTGGGTATCGATGAGAAGCTCTTTCTGACCCATCTGCACCAGTGCATCACCGATGGAAACGTCGCCGTGCGGGTGATACTTCATGGTGTGGCCGATGATGTTGGCCACTTTGTTGTAGCGTCCGTCGTCGAGCTCCTTCATCGCATGGAGGAGACGGCGCTGCACTGGTTTCAGGCCATCATACACATCCGGGACAGCCCGCTCCAGGATGACGTAGGAAGCATAGTCGAGGAACCAGCTTTCATAGAGACCTGAAAGATGTCTTACCTTATGAACATCCTCTGCACCTTCAGCAGGCTCAACCTGTCGTGAGGTTTCGTCTTCCTGCAATATTTCATCCTGATCGTTCATCCCTGAATAAACAAAAATAATGGAATTTCACACACCTTACTTCCAGAACCGTATTATAAAGACTTCCCCGGCGATGCACACCAATGCCAGCACTACAAACCATTTCCATAACCGGATGCCGCTGCTGAGCTCCTCCATGATCACGGAAAATGGTTGCCGCGTGTCGCTGATGCTGACCACCTGTCCGATCCCCGCTGCGGTAAACAGGGAAACCGCCTCCTCCGGCGTGTGATATTCCATCAGCGATTCCCTCCTGTCATAGTTGTACGACACACCGTTGAGGGCAGTCAAACCTGTTTCCAGGAGATAATTGCCCGACTGCCGGATCTGGTTGTGCGTGTAGAGATATGTGCGGGAGTCAACGATTCGGTGTTCCGGAATAAAAGAAAAATCATTGGCCGGACTGCTTATCCGGTAGGTCTTGTCACCCTGCAGGCTGGGCCCGCGCAATTCGATCACCTCCTCTTCCCCGATGGTGTAAAACAGCTTCTGGCGCTGATGGCTCAGCATGGCCATGTTATACATCGTGGGCACGAATACGGAGTGCTTCTGAAAATTTGAAAATGAATCCTGAAGACCCACGGCCGAGAGGTATACCAGCCCGTTGTCTACCGACTGGACGCACAGAAGCATGTTTCCGTTCTCCATCATCATCAGCTGTTCCTGATCTGACCGGGTCGAACGGGTGATCGGGAAATATCTCTGAATACGGGGAAGATCGATGTTTTCAGGAATGAACTCAAACACATCACGGTAGACAGGATGGTCCAAATTGATAGCTGTGCCCCTTGTATCAGTCGTATCCGGGGCAAGGTACTTGCCCGTCCCGAGAGAGATAAAAAACTGATTGTAGCTTTGAAGATCGATCTCGCTGCCGGGGAAAACGCCCAAGCTCCCTCCATTTTCAACAAAACGTTTCAATTCCTGGGACAGCCCGCTGGAGATAGCTTCGAGGCCATCGAGGATGATCAGCCTGTAATTGATGAATGAGGTATAGTCAAGGTTGCCTGTGAACGACTGCTCAAGGACAAAGGTGGAATCCTTTCCGAAAACGGCATTCAGGTAAGGATCTGCCCCGCCCTGGTAAACATTCAGTATGGGGATGAACTCATGGACGCTGTACGAAAAATAAAACTGGTCGTCGTAAGTGACGGGGGAGTCCTGCAGGGTTAGTACCCCTGAGTGAATGCCCGCCTCATGGTTGATGAATGATATTTCCAGTTCGATCGGGCGGTTGGCGGGTATGTCCAGATTGGCCAGCCCTTTTTGCGATCCATTGACTGACAGGTGTACGGGAATCTTTTCCAGGTCAGTTCCGGAACAATTGAAGATCCGTGCTCTAAGGGTCGACTGTCCAAGCAGGTTCTGAACCGGATTCTCGAACCAACAGCTGTCAATGAAGATATTGGAGGGATTATCCGGTTGCAGGGGAATAAGATAGAGTAACTGGCTGGAGTCAAGGGATATCACGTTCCAGTCAAAGAGGTTTTTCTGAAGGTCGGTGATGAGGTAGATCAGGTGGTTCATTTCCACAGATTGAAAACGATCATCCGACAGCCTGCCGAAAATTTCAGAGAGGTCACGGTGGACAGGCGAAAAGGTCACCTCATCCAGCTGCTGCATGTATTCCTCCTTCGACAACAACCGGTTATGCCTGCTTTCAAAATCGTTGGTGAGGAGGAGGAACTCATCGGAGGCCCTGTACGCCCCGGCCAGCTCCCGTGCTTTGTTGCGGGCCAGGTCAAGCAGGGCAATGCTCCCGCTGACCGACTCCATGCTGAATGAATTATCGAGGTAAACGGCAACAAGGTTCTTGCGGTTCAGGTCGGTAACGGACTGTCTGACCGGAAGGAAAGGCTGTGCGAAAGCCAACACCAGGAATATGATCGTAAGTATCCTCAGCAAAAGGATGATGAGATGCTTTAGCTGCGAACGTTTCTGAGTATCCTGCTTTAGCTGTCTGATGAACCTGACATTGGTAAAATAGACCTTCCGGTACCTGTGGAAATTGAACAGGTGGATAATGATGGGTATGGAAATGGAAATTAATCCAAAAAGAAAATATGGATGGACAAATTGCATTTCCTGTGGGTGAATGGCGGATTACTGATAAAAAGGAGATTGTGGCATGTGCCTTCAGAACTCTTTCAGAACAAATTCGTCATATTCAAGCTCAAAACGTAGTTTATGTTTGGATTCCTCCTGGGCAAGGGACACGAAAAGTTCCTGCAAATGCGGGGTTGGAGCTAGTCTGGAGAGGTCCATATAGAGCCTGAATGCATTCTTCTCTTTCTTCATGGCCAGTACCAGTACCTCCTGATAGCTCATAGTGGGAGAGGGTGTCACATCTACCAGGTAATCCGATAGTTTCAGATCCATCACCTGTTCTTTGCCAAGGGTGTACTGCCCTGTCGACTTCAGATGGAGAAGCTTGGATTTATGTCCCATCTCTTCCCCCGAAAACTGTACAAAGACCTTTTTCATTTCTTCGTTCCTGGCCTGCCTGGCAAGATCTGCATAAAAATCAACGGCTTCCTGCTCATTCTGAACAGCGAAATCCAATATATCTTCCACCGATTTGAATGTTATCATCTGGTTTAAGGGTTAAAAACAAATACTGCTTCCTATGCTCACAAAATTATAAAAAAAAAGGCTCCCACTTTATCAGAAAGAGCCTCTTTTACTGACATGTCAGATTTATACGATTCCCTGGTCCAGCATAGCGTTGGCAACTTTCATAAATCCAGCCACGTTGGCACCTTTGACGTAGTTCACATAACCTGTTTCATCCTTTCCGTATTTCACGCAGGTAGCATGAATTCTGGCCATGATGCCGTGGAGGCGTTCATCGACCTCTTCCCTTGGCCATCCCAGCTTCATGGCGTTCTGTGACATTTCCAGACCGGAAGTGGTGACACCGCCGGCGTTGACCGCTTTCCCAGGAGCATATTGGATCTTTGCTTCCTGGAACACTTCGATCGCTTCCGGTGTGCAGGGCATGTTTGCGCCTTCTGCCAGGTATTTACAACCGTTGGCCACCAGGTTTTGGGCATCTTCCTTGCCAAGCTCATTCTGTGTGGCACACGGCATGGCAATATCGCACTTCACTTCCCATGGACGCTTGCCCTGGTGGAACTCGGCATTCGGGAATTCATACGAATACGGACGAACAATATCTTCGTTGGAAGCCCTGAGGGACAACATATATTTGATCTTCGGGCCCGAGATGCCATCCGGATCGTAGATGTATCCGTCCGGTCCTGAAATGGTGAGGACTTTACCTCCCAGTTCATTGATCTTGGTCACAGCACCCCATGCCACATTACCAAATCCGCTGACCGCGAAAGTCTTCCCCTTAATCTCCTCGCCATTCATCTTCAGCATCTCGTTCACAAAATAGACTGCTCCAAATCCCGTAGCTTCAGGACGTACCAGGCTTCCGCCCCACCCAAGGCCCTTGCCGGTCAATACGCCAGTGTGCTCCATCAGGAGTTTTTTATACATACCATAGAGGAACCCGATCTCCCTTCCTCCAACTCCAATATCACCGGCCGGCACATCGATCTCAGGACCGATTATCCTCCACAATTCCAGCATGAATGACTGGCAGAAACGCATGATCTCATTGACGGACTTGCCTTTCGGATTGAAATCCGATCCTCCTTTGGCCCCACCCATTGGCAATGTCGTCAGGCTGTTCTTAAAAATCTGCTCAAATCCAAGAAATTTCAAAATACTGAGGTTCACACTGGGGTGAAAACGCAATCCGCCTTTGTATGGACCAATGGCGTTGTTGAACTGTATACGGTAGCCAAGATTGACATGCACCTTGCCATGATCATCCACCCAGGGGACCTTGAAGGTTAAAATTCTATCAGGCTCAATGATCCGTTCCAGAATACCCGCAGTCTCAAATTGTGGATTTTCATTATATACATCCTCAATTGATTCTAGCACTTCCCTGACCGCCTGATGATACTCAAGTTCACCAGGATGCTTTTTTTCCAGGTCAAGCATAATTCTTTCAATGTCCATTTCTATGAATTTATTGGTTAATAAAAAACATTGTTAATGAATTAACAATGTTATACGATAAACAGCGCAAAGGTACACTGAATCTTTCAGATAACCGAATTTTGATGAATATATTTTAATGAACAGGCTTTTCTCCGATCAGCTGGTCTTGCTCATAAACCAGGATCCTCTCCAGTTCTCCGTTTTCATCAAACCACCGTTCCTCGCCATGCTTCATATTCTTCACGTAGGGAATCTCCCTCATCACCCGGCCATTCCTATGAAATCCCTTCTGGACTCCGGTCCCATCTCGATAAGTACCTTCCCCGACACGCACACCAAAATTGTCAAAGTACGTCCATGTGCTGTCATAGTATCCATGGTCATAGTAACCCGTGAACCTGACCTTACCGTTCGGGAACCAGGTGGTACAGACACCGTGGAGGGTGTCGTCCAAATAATTCTCTTCTGACAATTTCCGCCTGTATTCATCGTACAGGACAGACAGACCATTTTTCCGGTTCCCGGAATAATACGTGACGGATTCTACTTCCCCGGAATAGAACCAGCGTGTCATCTGACCATCCAGCTTATCCCGGCGATAGGTCGCCATCATCTGTTTACTCCCGTTGGGGTACCACCACGTAGATACTCCATCATATTTTTTTCCGCGGAACGTAACTTCGGATTTTTTCAGGCCGCTCTCCCAGTAGGTTGTTTCTGTACGATGACAACCCCCGGAAGACAAAGCTGCAGCGATCAGCAATAGAATCACATTTCGGTTGACATCAGTCATAAAAGCGAATCTCCATCTCATCTGTAACGAATTCACTTCTTTTTGTATTCCATATATAGATCTTCAGCCTGTCGGCCGCCGAGGGAGCATCTGGTAGTTTGCAGGTGAAATGTACCTTGCCCCATGTATACTCATCAAGGAAGTTTTCAATGTCACGGGACGCCCAGAAATAGTTCTTTCCCTTTGCATCATCCACCGAAATGACGATGGGGGTTTTCTTCAATCCGGACGGTGCCATCGCCCATAGCGACACCTTGATCAAACGGACCGGTTCGTCTGATATCTGTCCGAACAATGTGTCGAACGCGGGGCCATATTCCACCGCCGAATCAAAACGGTAAGCGGCGTATCCGCTATAACAGCTGACCGTGTCCTGGCGGAGAAGATCCGCCTGCCAGCGCCCGGCAGTTTCAAAACCATTCCTTACGACCAGCAACGGTTCGGGCTCTGGAAACGGTTTCGCTGGGGGATCCTTTGAATACAGTCCTATGGCTGATAAATCAGCATAATCATATTTTTTCACGATGTACGGATAATAGGTCCTAACGATGTCTTCTGTTTCCGGCAGGGTGGGCTTGGTCCACGCGTAAACGAAATACGGTGAGCGGCACTGCTCCACCACGTGCTTCAGATCCAGCAGGTCCAGCCCTCCTTTGTTCTCGTATTGAAGGAAGCTCGCCCGGGATCCCATTTTTTTCAGGTAGAAATCAATGTACCATGGATTGTTCACATTGATGGCGCGGCCGATATTCGTCTCCCCGTAGGTCTTATCCCATTCTGACACGTGAAGCGCTATGTCCCTGAACTCACCAAAATGCTGGGAATGATAATACTTCTTCTCCGTCAGCAGGCTGAACAAGCCGGCTACACACAGTACCGCGAACAGGACCGGTCCCATGCGGTCAGAGAGTGGTACGGCCCAGGAAAACAAAAAGAGGATCAGGAACGGAAAGGAAAAAATAAGCACCGAATGCTGAAGGACAGGATTCACAGCCCTTGAATAAACAAATCCGACGATCATGGGCAACAGAAACCACAGCAGGGTCAAGAGCCGGAACCGGTCAAAGGCCAGCGTACGGCGCCGCTTCCATAACGTCCAGCCGACTACCGCAGCCACTAGGATAAGCAGAAACCAGGACTCATTAAAAATGTAAAAGATATGCCGGAAGATGAAATCCCATGACGGTTTTCCAAGCCATAACCCCACCCCACCGATTCGGAGATGGTTCAGGGTAATGGGAAGATGCGGAAGGAACAACAGGATGGCAGCTGCCCCGGATACAAGATACGGTACCATGTTTCTCCGTCGGATGAAAAAAAGCCCTGTCAGACCGATCATCGCTGCCATCAGGAAACTGAAATAATGATTATACATGCATAGGGTCATCGACAGGGTGAGCCAGGCCGCATGGATCCATACGGACCGTTTGTTCATGCTTTCGTCATCGAACACCAGCCGGGTCCAGAACCAGGTGGTCATCAGGACGAAAAGCAATCCGGTGATATAGGGACGGGCCACCTGGCTGTAGAGGAGCGGAAATTCTAGAATGGCCACGAACAGGGCGGCACAGATGCCGGAAGCATCACCGAACCAGCGCCTTCCCACTTTATAGGTCATGAAGGCGGAAAGGATCCCTGCAACTGCAAACGGCAATCTGATGGCAAACTCTGACATACCGAACAACTTCACCCAGTAGTAGAGGAACACCTGCACCCCGCCCGGATGTCCATCCACGGAAAATCCTTTTGACACCAGGTCACTGAAACAGTCAAACTGAACCCTGTAAAGGGCGCTGAGCTCATCGTTGGAAAAGGAAAATCCCGACAGGTGGAGCAGGCGCAGTACGGCGGCCATCAGCAGTACCAGGGCGAGTAACGCCGCAGTCGTACGATGGATGGTGAACTTCTTCATTCGGTTTGGTCAGCAAGGGTAATGAATTCGACGTTCATGTTATCGATAAAAAAGACCTCATCCGGAGAGGCATTCCAAAAATAGATAAAAACTTCATCACCAGGCAACCGGTCATCAGGGACGGGTGTGACAAATTCCACGTATTCCCACTCCATGAAGCGGCTGCGCATGTTCATATAATACGGTACGTACCGGTAGCTTTTCTCATTGCGCCTGAAATCCACCGCGAGCGTAGTTGATGAATTCCTGGCGTTGGAATGAACATATGCTCCGATGCGGATCTTTCCATCTCCTTTCATAAAACCGGTAAGTGGGCCCTGCAGCGCGACGCTGTAGGGATTATCAGCTGATATCCTGCAGGAACGACGGCCGTAAAGAGCCAGCGCGTCAGACAGGGTCACCTCGTTCTTCCACCCGATGGGGTACTCCATTTCATGAAGCAATGCCGTATCGGACAGGATCATCCGCGGATCGATCACATCGGTGCTCATGGATCGGGTTTCTTTCACCGAAAGGAAATCGATTCTCAGGTCATCCAGGTGAACCACCTCACACTTTGATGGATTCCAGAAATAGATCAGTACCTCGTCATCCGCTTTTAGTACAGGAGGCATAGTGATCAGGTTCTCAACAAAGATCCAACGGTCCTTCCGGAGGCTGGGTCCCAGGGCAAAAGGAGAGTAATAAAAAGATCTTCCCCGATCACGAAAATCAGCCACCAGCACAGCCCTGGAGGTATCCGCGTCTGTAAGGACGTAAGCGCTGACCTGAATTTCCGGGTGTAAGAGGTCCATCCCTGCAGGTGGGGGACCACGGAATCCGGCGCTGTAGGGATTCGATGCATCAATTCGCGATGAGCTCCGACCAGTCATGGCTAAGTCATCGGTGAGGGTGTGTGGATTGGTGCCCAGGGAATCGGTTTCCATATCATGGATCAGCGTATATAAAACAGATATTTTGTCCCCATGTAAATTGACCACGGTGGGAACAGGTTCACTGCTGGTGCGCAGGGAGATCAGCTCGATGCACACGTCATCAATGAAAGCGGTCCTTTCCGGGGAATGATTCATAAAATATACCTTAACATGGTCCAGGTCGGTTTGCAGCCGCGGGACCACTGCCTTAAACCGGACGAACGTCCAGGTGTTCTTGCGGAGATAGGGATCCAGGGGGAACGACTGATAAAAAAAACTCAGGCCGGATGAGAGGTAATCCACCACCAGGGTCACACCTGGATGGCGCGACTGGCTGCATACCCAGGCGCTGATGATCGTCTCCGCGTGCTTCCCCTCCAGCAGCGGTTTCACCAGCTTGTCGATGCCCGTGCTGATCGTGTCCCTGCCACCTGATCCGGCTGAAAAAACACCTGTGTGGGCCAGATCACCCGTAGAGCTGCCCGGGTTGATCCATCCTGCATCGCTCTCCATCCCGTGACAGAAAGTGCTCACGCGAAGCAACCTTGCCTCAGGGGGATATTCGGCGGAGGCCATGGGCCTAACACTGAAAAAATGCTTCCAGTAGGTTTCCCTGGTCACCGGCCCTATCGGATAAATCCATTTCCAGCACTGGTAATACTGAAAAATGTTCAGAAGGATGAGCAGGCAAAGAAGCGTAGCCAGCAGCCAGCAGCCCGGACCTCTCACCGGCATTGGCTGGAAGAGGGTAGCCAGCATGACTGCATTTATAGCTAAAAAATCTATGAAGATCCGCTGGCTGAAACGGGAAGTGTAATTCCATATCCACCAGCAGGATGACATGTAGATAAAGACGATCCAGAATACCAGTAAAAAAAGTGAACCTGGTATCCTTTTGCGCAGAAGCGGCACGAATCCAATGAAACTGATCAGCGCGGCCGGGGTATACAGAAACCAGCCTTTTTCATAGCTGAACAGGATCTTTGCGATCCTGGGCCGGGAGAAGTTAAAAAATTCATCTCCGTAGGAATAAACCAGCGGTTTACCTGTCTGAAGATACCACAGTACGATGGGGATGGCCAGGATTAGAATGAATATGAGAAGGGATGTCATCCCGTTCATGCGGTTTGTTTTCAGCGAATACAGGAACGATTTCACATTTCCCCAGCCACCTGCCCAGAAGGGAACGGTCAGCAACACAAGCGCATTGAGGGGACGGATAATGATGATCAGTCCGGTCAGTAGTGCGATCAGAGGCAGCCATGATAGCTGGCCGTTGCGGAATGTCCGGATCACAAAAAAGATCCACGCTGCCACCAGAGCAAAACTATACGTATGCGTCATGGTACTCTCATTGACCGTGTAGTAAATCAGGTTCGTACCGAATGCGGTCACCAGGGTGATCAGTATCGCACGACGTTCCGGAGTGCCAAGGAGCATCAGCAACTTCTTCAGGAAAGTGCAACCCAGCCACAGGTAAAACAGGGCTGACAAACCCATGGCATACTGATAAACAATAGAATATCCATCAGATGAAAAACCAGCCAACAGGGTGATGAGATGCGCCAGCAGGAAAAATGGAAGCCACAAGACGGCAAGTCCAGGGTAAGCTTTATTCACGATGCGGTCGTCGATCCTGACCCGAAATTCCTTGTAAGCCGAACGGTCTGCCGGGTAATAGGACGATTCATAGGATTCAACGAAGTTAAACTGCAGATCGTGATAAATGAAAATGGCAGTGAGGTAAGCATAATATGCCTTTCCGTCGCTGTTGATCACCCTGTCCCACTCCTGCCGGGGGTGTTTGAAGGCTGCAAAAGCGATGATATAGAGCAGCAGGATGATCCCGCAGCTGTATTTGATGACCGGTTTTTTCATGCAGGGTGTATTTCCTGCCGCTGCCTGACGAGTTCATACAGGATCACACCAGTGGCTACCGACACGTTCAGTGACTGGATCTCTCCCAGGATCGGTATCCGCACTAGCCGATCGGCGAGTTTGAGGATATCCCTGGAGATGCCGGTATCTTCCGATCCTATGACAATGGCGGTTGGAAGCAGGTAACTAACCTGGTGATAGCATTCGACTCCTTTTTCCGTACAGGCTACCAGTTGTAATCCGGAATTTCTGAGATACTGGCAGGTCCGGAACAGGTTGAAAGTACGGCAGACGGGGATCCTGGCCAGGGCGCCGGCGGAGGTTTTCACGGCATCCGCATTGATCTGTGCAAATCCACGGGAAGGTATCAGCAGCGCATCCACGCCTGCACACTCCGCCGTCCGGGCGATCGCCCCCACGTTCCGTACATCGGTCAGCCCGTCCAGAATCAGGATCACGGGAACTTTACCCTGTTCGTACAAGCCGGGGATGATATCTTCGACAGAATAATAAGAAATAGGAGATATAAATGCAATGACGCCCTGATGGTTGCGCACCGGGTATTGGTTCAGTTTTACCTGCGGCACAGTCTGGCAAGGTATCTGACGATCGGATACCCTCTTCATCAGCTCTGCGAACAACTCCCCATGCAACCCTTTCTGAATGAGGAGCTTCTCTATTTCCTTGCCTGCCTCGATGGCCTCGATCACAGGACGCAAGCCATAAATGTAGGATTCGTTGCTCAAATCGTTGTCAATTAATTACTTTAAATAACAACCTACTGCTTATCCGTTTTCAAATGTAATAATAATCCCTGTCATTACACCACCCAAGAAATGCATAACCTATAAAACTTGAAGGCTAAAGCTCTATGAACCAGCAATTTGACCTGAAGGTATGTTGACATTTTATTTAACCACGGAGAACCTTTAGATTTGTGTTATTGACAGAGGAGAAATGAAAAAGCAAAATATTGAATGTAATGTATTGATTTTCTTTTCTTTTTGCTTCTTTTTCTTTTCTTTGTTGATAATTCACCAG
>JAQUQD010000050.1 GCA_028716265.1 Bacteroidales bacterium
GTATTTATATGTTGCCCCCTTCGTGGAATTCTTAACAATATCAGAAATATTACTATAATCAAACTTATTGTCATGAAAAATGTCTTTTGCCATATAGCTTGCTTCTAAGAATCCTTCATGTATTATAGTTCCAGCCAATTCAAAGATAGAGGCATTAGTTGTGTTGTCAATAGTTATGCGAATATCATACCCGTTATCATCCTTACTTTCTTTACAGTCAGTATTACCACTATCTATATCAAGACGGGCAGCATCAAAAATTAAATCAATTCCTTCATCACTATATTCACCATTGCTGTCAAATTTGTATCCAAATAACTCATCCCCTTCAGCCGCATATTGAGCAAAATACTCATATCCCCATTTTGTTGCAAGGATTGCTTTCATTACCTCTGCTAATCTATTATTATTTATAAAATTTTCCGTGGCAGATAAACTGTCACCGTTAATATCAATGAACCGAATGGGATTGTTACCTCCATACTGATATGGGGATAGATTGAAGTATTTTTCTGCGTAAGCATCCGGCACATGCCACCTTCCAATTTGCGGGTCGTAGAACCTTGCCCCGTAATCATACCACTGCAGATCAGCTTCCGTTTGCAGCTCCTTGGAGTTGTATTTTAGCTGGTTGCTATATAGGCTGACTGAGCCAGATACGGGTATCTCCATCCCAAAGGGATAGTAATCCGTCACCTGAGTGACGGTCGTGGGTGAGGACAGCACCACCCGCACATTGCCCAGGTGGTCTTTGAGGAAGAACTCCGGAGTATATGTCCCGTTGGTGCCCTTCTTCAGCCTGCCCTCAGCGATGGATATGTAATCGATGCTTCGGTTCGTATACACAAACTCACCCGAGTAATCCGTGGTGGTATTCAACAGGTTGTTCACGTAATAACGCTTTTGCAGTTTCACTCCGTTGGCGTTGTAAAGATACTCAATCCGGAGGTTGTCCTCAAATTTTATTACCTCCGGAAGATTCAAATGATTGTACGTAATGCTGATGATGCCCTTGTTCATATCCATTATCATGTTACCGTTAGCATCATAAGTGTATTCCGAATCGTAGTCTGCATCTATAAATCCATAACTCTTATTGCCTGCATCCTCAATCTGATCCACCTGGTTCCCGTTGTAGATATAGCTGTACGTCAGGTCATCCATTATTCCACCGTTTCCTCTTCGCTGCAGGCGTTCGATGTTCCCATTCTGATCGTATTATACCAGGGGAATAGAGTATGTATTGGGTCCGGTCCAATACCAGTTACTTGGAGTAGCAAAAGCAGCCTGGGAGAGTCGGTTCAGTCCGTCATAAAAATAGGCGTATCCCCTCCAGGAGGTCATTCTAGGACTCTTCCACCGTATGGCGGTTTTAGGCACGATCTCCTGAAAGAGGTATCCAATCCCTTACTCAAATAGGAAAGTGGCTATAAAAGCCTACGGCACCTTAAAAACAGGAAATCAGCGATTTAGTTATCCACTTTGCTTCGAGTTGCTATTATACTTGGTCAGGGTTTATCTTTACAGCCCATATCCCTTCCTGCACCGCTCTACCGTACCGAATGCTACCAGCCATGCTTTGTACCGACCAATCCCTTTTTCTCGTAGCATCCGCAATCGGTATAAACTTAATCCAGTCTCCCTGGATACCTGCTGCAGAGTACTTACAAAACCATATCGCTCTCCATCTGTATAGAAAATAATCTCTTTTTTCATACTTTTTTATGTTTACACGATGTAAATGTGCGAAATCCCCCCTATTAAACCTCTCAGAAACATACCCCCCGGGTCAATCTGTGTATACCCCCTCTCTAACCGTCTTCTGAGATACCTACCCCCGGGTCAATCTGCGTATACCCCTTCTCCAACCAACATGTGAAATACATACCCCCGGGGTAAACCTGTACACCCCCGGATTCAAAAGATACCCCCCTATATACGTTCCCCTTAACCATCTTCTAAGATAGATATCCCCCAGGTAAATCTGAACATACACCTTCTCCAACCATCCTATACTGACCCCCCATGCCTTTCAGCGTCCAAAGGGACGTGGTGTACTAAACCCATTTATTAATTAAATCATTTTACTATGGAAACGCAAACGTTAGAAAGAAAGAACACTCGCATCAACCGCTTTGAGAGGTCTCAGGGCAATGGAGGCGCCTTCATCGACACACTGGGTCTTCCCCGTGAGGTTCGCAATGCAAAGCTCAGATTTCCCGGAAGGGTCTTTGATCTTCCCGACGGAACACATGAATTTCATATCTCATGGGCTTCCAACCGCAACAGGGACTATCCCTGCTTTGGAGTTGTCATCGAAAATTATCTGCCGGTGAGTATGTTGGCAACCGACTACCAGCAGGCAGTGGAAGCATCGCCTGAAGCAGTGCAGAAGAAAGCGTGGGTCGGTGAGACACTGATCCATCCGAATTTCGAAGAGATCCTGCTTACCGTGGTCAAAAACAGACCGACGATCCTGTCTCTGAAGCAGTGAAGAGTGAGCCCGAAAGGGCTCCTCTTTTTAACACGCCTTATATGTTTATAGGTGTATCGAGTATTATTTCTGAGAATGGGCGAACCAGGAGCCGAAAAAAGTCCCAAGGGTATGGGCAGATTTATGAAAAATGAAAAACCGTTGGATTTGTTCTCCTCTTGTCTTAGAGAAGTTCAAATCAGTTATTGTAACAGGGTCAGGTATGCAGATATGCCAAAGGTGAATAGTTCTAAGGATGCAGAAAGTATATTCCGCAGTATCTGGTCTCACAGAATGGATTACATAGAGGAATTTTTTGTTTTGCTCCTGAACCGTTCCAATAAAGTTATAGGATGGTCAAAGATCTCAATGGGTGGACCAAGTGGTACGGTAAGTGATCCCAAGGTGATATTTCAAATTGGTTTAAAAACCCATGCTTCCCATATCATCATGGCGCATAACCATCCCTCTGGTAACCTGGAACCTAGTCAGGCAGATATCAATTTGACTCAAAAGATGAAGAATGCCGGATCGCTGCTTGATCTTCCCATTTTGGATCATCTTATCCTCAGCAGTGAAAGTTATTACAGCTTTGCTGATGAGGAAAAACTGTAAGATCATATTAAACAGATTATCAGGGGGCATTACAAGCCCCTTTTTTATTTTCTAAAACTCAAACATTATGGAAACACTTGAAATTGAAATCAACGAGAAAAAGCAAATCTCTGTGGAACTGCCCTTCTTTGGCAAGGTTCCTAACCGCAAGCGCTGGATCCGTATCACCAGCGACGATCCTCCACAGATCACAACCATCAGCCTGCTTAACAGTAGCTGTGACGTGTTCGAATGGAAGTATCCCGAGTTTATCGACATTCACGACTTTGAACCCTGCAGTCCTGAAGACTGGATTAATGCAAAGTATGAAGCAGCAGGGCATTGTATGAACCTTAAAATCAGATAAGATGAAAACATCAGATAGTATTACGACCATCAGCAAAGCCCTGATCGAGTTCCAGGGCAGGATGGTGAAGGTGACAAAGGATGCGGTGAATCCTCACTTTAAGAACCGTTATGCTTCCTTAAGCCAGATCATTGAGAGTGTCCAGAAACCTCTGAATGAATGCGGTCTGGCGATCGTACAGCTACCCACAGGGGATCATGAGCTGGAAACGATACTTCTGCATACCAGCGGGGAATACATCGCTGAAACGTATCGTATGAGCCCACAGAGGGATGATCCTCAAGGGCTGGGATCTGCTATCACCTACCAGAGAAGGTATGCCCTGGGAGCTATGCTCTGCCTGAATATCGATGAAGATGATGATGCCGAGAAAGCCAGTCAGCCTTTGAATCTTACTGCAGGAACGAGAACCTATGATGATGGCAGGGAATGGATTTCAGAAGCTCAATTCCTGAAGACCATTGAACGGTTCAAAAGCGGAGAGACGGATATCATCGACAAGGCAATCGGAACCTTCAAGATGAGACGTGAACTGAAAGAACAACTATTAAAATTAAAAGGAGGAAATGGAAATGGATAATTCATTAGAAACTATCACACAGTTTAATCTGACCAAGTCACAGATTGACTCATTTGCCTGTAAGGTTCTGGATGAGATCGATACAGGAAATTATAATCCTTTAGCTATCCATCTTTGCCTAAAGGCGATGGAAGAGCTGGTCAAACGACTAAAGGATGGAATTGCCGACCAGGTACTGGCAGAAGCCGGGAAGTATGGCAAGCAGTTCGACTATTTGGGATCCAGGATACAACTTTCTGAAAGGCGCACCTATGATTTCTCTTGTGATTCCACCTGGTGCGAGCTGGATAAGACCAAAAAGCAGCGGGAGGAGATGCTCAAGCATATCACCCAGCCGGTGGCAGATCCCGAGACTGGGGAGATGATCTACCCGGCACAGTTCAAGATCACGCCTGTCATAACCATAAGCCTACCACGATGAAAAAGTCAGCTGCCGGGCATATTCTGATCTATCGGAATAGTCAAAAGATAAACGGGGATAATACTCCTGAATACAGGGGTGGATTGCTCCTGGATGGAAAGACGTATGACATCGGATTGTGGGTGTATCAGTCCAGGAGCGGGATAAAATATATGTCGGGGTCGGTGATAGAGATTCCTGGTGTTCTGGAGCATATGAAACCGAATGTAAAAGATTTTCCCTATAATGATTCATAATTATTTAATCTTCAGTAATAATGATTTGAAATGATCATAATTCAATCGATTTTTTACTATCTTGCAGATAAAATCCTTTAGTGTTATAACCAATTGCAAAAACAGCAGCGATTAAATATAAACAATGAAAATAGAATGCTTATTTTGGAATATAAAAGACGTTTACAATAATGGACGTTTTGACTTCTTGAATGCTTATGCACAAAAAACTGACGTGATGATATTGGCAGAAGCATACAATAGTACGGTAAATAATCAAATTAATAACTTTTCTCTAATTCAACCTCTCCAAACAAGCGGACGAGAATGGATAAAAATATTTGTCAAAAAAAGTTGTCTAACAAACTTTCAATTAAACAGAGTTGACGAGTTATTTAATAAAAGAGTATGTGTTGCCCGATTTACTGTAAATACGAAAAAAGATATCTTTTTAATTGGCATTCATTTGAATAGCAAAACTGGAATAGATGAAAAAACTCAACTACTATTAAACAATAAAGCGACTCAAGAAATACATCATTTTTTACAAACAAATCACACCAGAGCAATAATTGTTGGTGATTTTAATCATAATCCATTTGAAGCTATTTTAAATAGCAGCATTACATTTAATTCATTATCAAATAGAGAATTGACAAGGCAGTTGGGTTATAGAACATATTTAAGAAAGAGAAAAGTATTATTTTATAATCCAATGTGGAATTTTATTGGAGACCATGACTTTCAAAACAATCAAGAGCGTTTCAATGGGACTTATTTTTTTAGAGATGACAGACATAAAACAATTGACCAATTACATTGGAATTTATTAGACCAAATACTTATCTCAGAACCAATAATTGATTCTACTAATCCTCAAGATATACAAATAATAACCGAATACAATAACGGAATAAATACTATTCAGCTTGCAGATAGAAATTTCTATGCTACAACAAAATCATACTTAAACCCTGATTATTCAGACCATTTACCGATTAAATTTTCTATAGACACATCAAAATTAAACTGAAATGAAAAAGTGGGTCATTCCAACAATCCCTGAGGATTTAAGATATCCAGATGAAATTCTTCAAGAATTTGCAGATGCATTAGCCACGGACACAAGAAATGCTCTTACAGGACAAGTAACAGAATCAATTTCGTATGATTCATATGAAAGACCAAAAATCTACTACGCTTTACATGTGTACATAACAAAATTAAAACAATCATATAGATTACTTGAAATAGAACAAATTGAAGATAAACCATATCCAGTCAATCTAAAAATAGTACTTTATACAGGTTCACAAGTTTTTGATAATTTAAAAGATGCAAAAGCACTCAATGACAAATTGGATGAAATTGCAAAAAACAGTTTAGTCGGTAATTTACTTGCTCATTTTATTAGGCTATCTGAACTAAAAGAGGATTAAACAACTGGCTATAATAAATAAGGCTTCGTGTGGCGCAGTCCAGGGTAAAGACATGCTTCATCAAATCTAGAATAATCCATAACCATACACCATTCCCTTAAAACAGCCACTTTCTTTTCTGATCAGTATCTATCTTCACTTTTAGGGAGATTGTTCTTAAAACGAGCTAAATCATCATAATAAAATAACTGGTAAATATCAATGCGCAACTTTGTACCATCGGATGGACTTTTTGAGCTTGAATTTCCAATAAAGTGGATTTATCAACTTAAAAATGGTTATATACACCAATTTAACTTTGAGAAAGGAATCGGTTCATTCTTTATAAGTGTTTTAGGAGATGATGGGAGGCAAACTTTTAATCAAATTTCAAAGAATCCCAGAGTCATCAAAAGACAATTCAACGAAGTATCCGCTTTTGAAATGCCCCTTGGTGATAATGAAATGTTTAACACAGTTGTTTGGATGTTTGATGTAGAGATGAAATTATTCCAAGCATCTTATACATACGATGCTAAACAGAAAGGAACTGACAAACAAAAAAGTGAACTCAAAATAATTAGTGATATTATTGGCTCAATCAGTATCATTAAAGAAGAGGACCGAGAGCAACGAATTGCTTGGTATAAGTTTGGAAAATTCACCGAAAATCTTGTTGCATCAGAAGAACTCTACAATCATGCAGCAAAACATGGCTGTTTCGTGCAATGTGTTTGTATTCTTGCAAATCAAATCGACGCAATGCTACGAACAGCAATTATTTTGAAGGATCAAATTGTAAACAAGAACAACCACATTACAATATCACTAATTTATCAAGGAGCAACTGACAAAAAAATTAGTGAAAAAGAGATTTACAAACTTTCAAAGGAAAAAGGAATTATTGACCAAAATATTTTTGATAAACTGAATATTGCTTATGAGGACAGAAATAAAGTTGTTCACCGTTACATTATTAGCGAATTTACAACCAAAGATGTTTTAAATATTGCAATTAAATATTCAGAAATTAAGCATAAAATTTGGCAAATCGTTTATAACCTTGAAACAAAACAACTGGATGATGGAATTGGAATGACAACGACTGCTTCAAAGTTGACAAAGGAGCAGTTTGAAGAAACAGAGCAAATAATTACTACAGCATTAAAAGAAAAACACGGAGGAATTGATTTGAATAATCCTCCTTCATGATGGTCTGAAAATGAAAAATGAAATCCATTGGGATATAAAATCACATTGACCACTATCGAAGTAGGTGGCTATGGTGACTATGAGATTGGCAAAACCAAAGTTCAAATCTAATCAGAAGGTCAAGCAGTTATAATCGACTCCACGAAGAATCTTATTATATGAAAACGTCAAGTCAATGATACCTGAAAAATCTATGCCGACATTTGGAATTACAGCACACAGGTATTCGGTAAATGATCGATACTGTTATGGGGTTAATCTCCTTATGGCAGATCATGCATATAGTAGGCTATGAAGACCTTGAGGAGTCTATTTCACCACCTTCAATTTCGTTCTTTTAAAATACGGATAATTCGCAAGGCTGATGGCAGTCTGTTCCAGTATATAAAAGGATGATAATCAGTAAAATAGATAGTAAGAGAATTGATACCGGGTGGATTTGTGATAACCTGTAAAGTAACCAGCTAAAAGGGCAGGGGAGTGATGTTAAAAAAAATTGAAAAGTGTCAGAAGTGTACGTAAAACTGTACGCAGGAAAATGTAATAAACTGAGAAAGAATTACATATATACAAAAAATGTGATCCAGCCGGGATTCGAACCCGGGACCCACGGCTTAAAAGGCCGTTGCTCTACCTGCTGAGCTACTGAATCTCCTTTCTGAAAAAGGACTGCAAAAGTAGAATATATTCCGTTAAATTACAACTTTGGTAGGGGAAGTAATTTAGCACATCGCTTCAAGCTACAAGTCAGTGACAATTGAACAATTGAACAATTGAACAATTGACAATTGAACATTAACACAGGGTGCTCAGGTTCCATCCCTTCCGCTATATCTTCCCTTTCCCCTCCCTGATGACAAAGACCTCTTCCCCTGTGCAATCCAGGATCGTGGAAGGCTGGTTGTCTCCGTAACCACCGTCGACCACCATGTCCACCAGATCCTTGAATTTTTCATGGATCAGTTCAGGGTCAGTGGAATATTCGATAATCTCGTCTTCATCATATACCGAAGTAGTCATGATCGGGTGGCCGAGTTCCCTTACGATCTCAATGGGGATCCTGTTGTCAGGAACCCGGATACCGACTGTTTTCTTTTTGCTCTGAAAGATCTTGGGTACGTTGCTGTTGGCATTCAGGATGAAAGTGTACGGACCGGGGAGCGATGCTTTCATCAGCTTGTACACCGAATTGTTCAACGGTCGGGTGTAATCGGCCAGATGGCTCAGGTCGTGGCAGATGAATGAGAAATTGGCTTTCTCCTTTTTGATCCCTTTTATGCGGGCAATCCGTTCGATCGCTTTCCCCTGGAAAATGTCACATCCAAGTCCGTAAATGGTATCTGTGGGGAAAATGACCACACCGCCTTCATTCAGGCACTCCACCACCATTTTAATCTGACGCGCACTGGGATCCTCAGGATGGATTCGGATTAACATGGTCATAAGGATTAAAAAAGGGTAAGCTCCTTATATCGCACCGCTCAACCACCTACCCTTGCTTTCTTCCGAACCTGGGGGAGTTCAGCAGGAGCTGGTCGTATAAGACTTACCCGTTGCAAAGATACGATTTTCGGAAGGTTATTTTATTTAGCGGAATGAATTTTTTATATGGCTGTAAGTTTTTTTACCTTTGTTTAAAAAATGGTTAAGAGGTGAAGTTCAGGGTCACTCTTAACCTAACCCCTAAACCAGACAAGCTTCCTTACTCTAATCTCTAAACTATCGAAACGTATAATTTTAAGAATGAAAATATGAAAACAACACAACGCTCCTTAGTTGCCCATTCCCTGATCTACGGCCTCATTTTAGGTGCGGTCATGATCGTTGTCAGCCTGATCTACTACATCCTGGATGTCAACATGTTCACCATCGGTTTCGGCATCCTTTCGGTGGTCGTCTCCCTGGCCATCGTCATCATCGTCTTTGCTCTTGGAATGAATTCTTACAGGGATCGCTACCTTGGAGGGAAGATTGACTTCAAGCGATGCTTTTTGATCGGTTTGATCATCGGGCTGGTCGGATTTATCATTTCTGCTGCCTACAACCTGATTTTCATGACCTACATTGAACCGGGCGCCATGGAAGAGGGGGTCAACAAGGTCATCGAAAAATGGGGAGACAAGATGACAGAGGAGCAGCTGGATGATATGATCAGCAAGATGCAGAAACGAATGACTCCTTCGGCACAGATCAAGTCCAGCCTGATCACCGGCGCCATCATATCCGCCCTTCTTTCCCTGATTGTTTCGGCATTCATTAAGAAAGACAAGACCGTATCGGAAGGTATCTAACGGCAGAACGCTCCATGGATCTTTCAATTGTCATTCCCCTGTATAATGAAGAAGAATCGCTCTGTGAGCTGGCCTCATGGATTGTTCGTGTTGTTGAAAAAGAGAGCCTCACATTCGAGATCATCTTTGTGGATGATGGCAGCACCGATCAATCCTGGGCTGTCATTAAAAGGCTGAGGTCAGAAAACAGCTGTATCAGGGGCATCCGGTTCCGGCGCAATTACGGTAAGTCGGCCGCCCTTTGCTACGGTTTTCAGGTATGCTCAGGGGAAGTGGTGATCACCATGGATGCCGACCTGCAGGATTCCCCGGACGAGATTCCGGCATTGTACCGGATGATCTCAGATCAAGGATATGACATGGTGTCAGGATGGAAGAAAAAACGGTACGACCCGTTCATCAAGAACAACACTTCCAGGCTTTACAACTGGACCACCCGCCGCATGTCGGGCCTAAAACTGCATGATATGAACTGCGGGCTGAAGGCCTATCGGAAAGAGGTAGTGAAGAGTATTGAAGTCCACGGCGAGATGCACCGGTATATACCTGTCATTGCTTACTGGGCCGGATTCCGCAAGATAGGGGAGAAGGTAGTGGTTCACCGCAGGCGGAAGTACGGTGTCACCAAGTTTGGCGTGGACCGCTTCATGAAAGGGTACCTGGATCTGCTATCGATCACTTTTGTATCGAGATTTGGCAGGCGTCCCATGCATTTCTTCGGTTCGGCAGGAACGATCATCTTCATGGTGGGCCTCATCGCTGCCGTTTACCTGGGCGCCCAGAAGATCTATGACCTCAATCACGGCATCAGGGCCAGGCTGATCGCCGACAGCCCCTATTTCTACATCGCTCTTGTCGCCATGGTCATCGGAACACAGCTCTTTTTGACTGGATTCCTGGCCGAGATGATCTCGAGGACCGTCAGCGACAAACCTACCTACCAGGTTGCTGAAGAGGCAGGCTTCAATGAATCTCACCCCTTCACCTCTCCCCTGCCTGCAGGGGAACGGACGGGGGAGGGGTCCCCGATCGATTCCAGATGACGACCACGAAACGAATTGTCATCATCGGACCCGCTTATCCGCTCAGAGGTGGCCTTGCAACGTACAATGAGCGCCTGGCAAGGGAGTTCGTCCACCAGGGGTACGAAGCTATCCTTTATACCTTCCGTCTGCAATACCCGGGATTTTTGTTTCCCGGCAAAACGCAGTATTCAACCGATCCCGCTCCCGGAGATCTGGATATCCGCGTCAGGATCAATTCCATCAACCCCTGGAATTGGATCATCGTGGGCAGGGAGATCAGCAAACTGAAGCCCGAACTTGTCATCATCCGTTTCTGGCTGCCCTTCATGGGTCCCTGCCTGGGAACGATAGCCCGCATCATACGGCAGAACCGGATCACCAGCATTATCACCATCGCCGACAACATCATTCCACACGAACCGAGGTTCTTCGACCGATGGCTGACATGCTATTACCTGAAGAGCTCCGACGGATTCCTGTTCATGTCAAGGTCAGTGATGAAGGACCTTGATAAATTTCCGGTGTCAGGACCGCGTACCTACTGTCCCCACCCCCTCTACGATACCTATGGCGACATCATGGACCAGATTTCGTCAAGGACACATCTTGGTCTTGACCCGAAATACCTTTATTTGTTGTTTTTTGGCTTTATACGCGATTATAAGGGATTGGACGTACTTCTTCTCGCCATGGCCGAAAACCGCATTAAATCGCTTCCTATTCGCCTGATCGTCGCCGGGGAATATTATACGGATCGCAAACCCTACGATGAACTGATAGAAAAACTCGGGATCGGTGACAGGGTGATCGCCTATAACGATTTTATTCCCAATGGAGAGGTTGCCCGCTTTTTCTGTGCAGCCGACCTGGTCGTGCAGCCCTACAAGGACGCAACCCAAAGTGGTGTGACACAGATCGCCTACCATTTCAACCGTCCCATGGTCATCACCAACGTGGGCGGATTAGCAGAAATGGTACCCGATGGCAGAGCGGGCTATGTGGTGGAACCTGATCCCGTAAAGCTGGCAGAGGCAGTGGCCGACTATTTTGAGCATCACCGGGAGGAAGAATTCGTGCGCTTTATCCGTGAAGAGAAGAAGAAATATTCGTGGAATCATATGATTGTCCGTATTTTTGCCGTTAAAGAAGAGACAGATAAACTGAAATCCCGGTCATGATCATCCGAAGCAAGGCACCTTTACGCATTGGACTGGCGGGCGGCGGCACCGACCTGGATACCTATTCTGACCGTTACGGTGGAGCCGTCCTGAATGCAACCATCAGCATGTACGCGTATGCCACCATAACCCCCAGGGACGACGGGCGCATCGTGATCCATGCCCTCGACCTCGGTATCGAATTGAGTGTGCCTGTGGCTGAAGAGATCCCACTGAAAGATGGACTCTACCTGCATGCCGGCGTCTACCACCGGATCGTCAGACAGTTCACCGGTAAACCGCTTTCATTTGAGCTGACTACCCTGGTTGACGCCCCACCAGGTTCAGGCCTGGGTTCCTCATCAACCCTGGTGGTCGCCATCCTGGGCGCATTTGCCGAATGGCTGAGGCTGCCTCTTGGGGAATATGACATCGCTCTGCTGGCCTATGAGATCGAACGGATCGATATGAAAATGGCCGGAGGAAAGCAGGACCAGTATGCCGCCACGTTCGGGGGGGTGAACTTCATGGAGTTCTATAAAGATAATAAAGTGATAGTCAATCCATTACGTATCAATGAATCGTACCTGAACGAATTAGCCTTCAATCTGATCCTGTACAACACGGAAGTGTCACGGCTATCCACCCAGATCATCGAAACCCAGCAAAAGAACGTGCTGGAGCAGCATGCATCGTCCATTGAGGCCATGCACGGGATCAAGGAGCAAGCCCTCAGGATGAAGGAAGCCCTACTCAGGGGTGAGTTTGAACAGATCGGTGCCATTCTGGATTTTGGGTGGCAACACAAGAAGAAAATGGCCGCCGGGATAACCAATCCCTATCTTGACGAGATCTATTCCACAGCCATGCAGAACGGAGCCACAGGCGGGAAGATCTCAGGTGCCGGAGGGGGGGGATTCATGATATTGTACTGCCCCGACAATACACGCGAGGATGTCATCCGGGCGCTCCGGCGCTTTGGAGGGCAGGTGAAGCGGTACGAGTTTACTACCACGGGATTGATGACGTGGAGAATTTAGTGGAATTTAACCCCACCCCTTAAGGGGAGGGGTTAAAAGAATACAATATGCGTATCAGCCAAATCATTCAGGAATCGATACAGGTAAAGGAGCAGATCCTGCAGGACGCCCGGCTGCTCAGCACCATTGAGGAAGTGGTTACCCTGTGCGTCCACTCATTCCAGCGAGGGAACAAGGTGCTCTTCTGCGGCAACGGCGGCAGCGCGGCCGATGCGCAGCACCTGGCAGCCGAGCTCTCCGGCAGGTTCTATTACGACCGGCCGCCCCTTCCTGCTGAAGCCCTGCACGTGAATACGTCCTACCTTACCGCTGTGGCCAACGATTATTCGTTCGACGAGGTATTTGCCCGGATCCTGAAGGGAACGGGGCGGACCGGAGATGTCCTGATCGCCCTTTCCACATCCGGAAACTCCAGGAATGTGATTCAAGCCCTGCAGGCAGCCAGGGAAAACGGGATCGCAACCGTTGGCCTGACAGGTGAGTCAGGGGGGTTGATGAAGCCATTGTGTGATTACCTGATCAACGTGCCTTCCGGCGATACACCTCGCATCCAGGAAGCTCACATCCTGATCGGGCATATTGTCTGCCAGCTGGTTGAATCCGCTCTTTTCCCGCGATGATCAGCACAGAGGCCATCATACTGGCGGGCGGTATGGGAACACGACTACAGTCCATCGTGCCTGATATCCCAAAGCCCATGGCACCGGTCAACGGAAAACCCTTTCTTTCTTACCTTGCAGACTACCTGTGCGACTGGGGCATCACCAGGATCATTCTGTCGGTAGGCTACAGGTATCAGGATATCCAGTCCTTTTTTGGAGAACGATATCGGGATGTTGACCTTATTTATTCCATTGAAGATGAGCCTTTTGGGACAGGAGGGGGAATTCTTAAGGCCATGCAGCATGCAACATCGGAGGATGTACTGGTGCTCAATGGTGACAGCATGTACCGGATCGGGCTGGAGCCGTTTGAGGATTTTCACCGCTCCCAGGGTTCTTTACTGAGCATCGCGCTCCGCTTTCAGGAGGATACAGCCCGTTACGGCCTTGTGGAAATGGACCGGCAACAGCGTATCACAGGATTCACCGAAAAGGGAAAAGGTGGCGACGGCGGCTGGATCAACGGTGGTATCTACCTGATCAACACTGCATTCTATCGTCAGAACAGCCCTGGCCAACGGTTTTCTCTCGAAACGGAACTCCTTCCCCGCTGCATTCGTTCCCAGCGTATCTTTGGATACATGACCGAGGGATATTTTATTGATATTGGAACACCTGAATCCTATAACAGGGCACAGCATGAGTTTGAAGAATCTGAATATTGACAGTTGCTGGACACTGTTCCTTGACAGGGATGGCACCATCAACCGCCGCCGTGTGGATGATTATGTCAAATGCTGGGAGGAATTTGAATTCCTGCCGGGTGTTTTGGAGGCATTGCCTGTTTTGAATCGGATTTTCAGCAGGCTGATCATCGTCACCAATCAGCAGGGCATCGGAAAAGGAATCATGACGGCCGGAACCCTGGAAGAGATCCATCGAAGGATGGTGGAGGTCATACGGGAATACGGAGGGGAGATCCACGGCATTTACTTTTGCGATGCCCTTGCAGGAGACGGTCGCCCATGCCGGAAACCGGATACCGGCATGGCATACCAGGCACTGAAGGACTTCCCCCGGATCGGATTTTCCAGATCGGTCATGGCCGGCGACTCGGCGACCGATATGGAATTTGGCCGACGGCTCGGGATGGTCCGTGTGCTGATCGCCGAAGAATCCCTGACCGGGAGCCTGAACAAGGATTCGTTCGACTATCATTATCCTGATCTGCTCTCATTTTCTAAGGAGATGAAAAAACACTACCTTTGAGGCCGGTTAATGCTGTACTGTAATCTCCCTGCCCCGGTTTGAAACCTTTTGTTATACTGCTGATATTCCTGGTCTATACGGCCCTGTTGTTCCTTGTCACCTGGCTGACGGCACGGCGGGCGACCAACAGGGCTTTCTACATCGGGAACAAAGAGTCACCCTGGTTTGTGGTCGCCTATGGCATGATCGGGGCTTCCCTGTCAGGAGTGACGTTCATGTCCATCCCCGGCTGGGTGGGGGATACCCAGTTCTCTTACATGATGGTGGTGTTCGGATACCTGATCGGGTATTTTGTCATTGCTACCGTATTGCTCCCCCTGTATTACAAGCTCAACCTCACCTCCATTTATTCATACCTTGAAAAACGCTTCGGCTTCTGGTCATACAAGACCGGTGCTTTTTATTTCCTGCTGTCCCGTACGGTCGGCGCATCGTTTCGTATGTTCCTGGTTGTCAATGTGTTGCAGATATTTGTCTTTGACGCCTGGGGCATTCCGTTCATCGTGACTACATCGATATTCATCCTGCTGATCCTGTTATATACGTTCAAGGGTGGCATCAAGACCATCATCTGGACAGATACAGTCCAGACGACCTTCATGCTCCTGGCGCTGATCGTTTCCATCTACCTGATCATGAAGCACATGAACCTGGATTTCGGGAGCCTGATCAAAACGGTAGCCGACAGTGATTACAGCCGTATGATCTTCCAGGACTGGAATGACCGCCGCAACTTCGTCAAGCAATTCCTCAGCGGGATCTTTATCGCCATTGCCATGACCGGGCTTGACCAGGAGATGATGCAGAAGAACCTCAGTTGCCGCTCCCTGAAAGAGGCCCAGAAGAACATGTTCTCCTTCAGTTTCTCGGTGGTCTTTATCAACCTGATCTTCCTGACACTGGGCGCTTCCCTTTATCTGTATGCCACATACAAGGGGATATCCCTTCCGGTAAGGTCCGATGACCTGTTTCCCACCATCGCTATCCACCACCTTGGCCCAGTGGCCGGCCTGGTGTTCGTCATCGGGCTGATCTCCGCCGCATATCCAAGTGCCGACGGGGCGCTGACATCGCTGACCACCTCGTTCAGCATCGATTTCCTGGGCCTGCCCGGCAACAACAGGCTGACGGAGAAACAAAAAGAGAAAGTGCGGTATATGGTCCATTTCTGTTTCGCTCTGTTGCTTCTTCTGGTCATTGTGGTTTTCAGGGCAATCAACGACCGGGCCGTGATCGACAAGCTCTTCACTATTGCCGGCTACACCTATGGGCCGCTGCTGGGCCTGTTCGCCTTTGGATTGTTTACACGGTATTCGGTCAGGGATCGCTGGGTTCCCTGGATCGCGCTGGCATCTCCGGTCATCTGTTACGTACTGAGCACCCATTCGGTGGAGTGGTTCAGCGGCTATAAATTTGGTTTTGAGTTGCTTATCCTTAACGGACTGATCACCTTTGGTGGTTTATTACTTGTTAATAGAGGGAAAAATTCCGCGTAATAATGCCGTTACATTTTAAGCAGTGTCGGTTTCAGGGTGATCATCAGGTAGACCCAGTGCGAAAAATCTTTGGCATGCCCTCCAATATCATTGACCACCGCCATCGTTTCGGTGGGCTTCATGAAGGAATAGCCCAGGTCGCAGCTCAGGAATTCATTGACGGTGTAACGGTAGAGAAGATCCACTTCCGATCCGAGCGGTTTATCGGGATCCGCCTTCACATTCCGGGCGAGTGAGAAATAATGGTAATCCAGCTGGAGGTTATGCTTTTCGGCCAGTTTATACCTGGTGTTCACGTAAATATCCATCAGTCCGCCATTATCCGTGCTTTTGGGAATATTGGAGAAGAGATCCATAAAGCCGTAATAACTGTGCCTGTTGCCGTAGAACAGGTCGAACAGGTGGTCCTTGTCCATGTAGGAATCGGTCGTGTTCGTTGCATCCTGTCCTGAAACATAGTCCATTCCGGCGCCCAGCGTGAATTTATGGAAGGTATAGGCACCCACCACGGATGCAAAATAAGCATTAACTTTCTTCCCGGTTTTGTTGACCCCATTCTGATAGTACCCTGTCGCCCTGATTCTCAGGTCTTCCTTTTTATACTCCAGGTTTAGCCCGTAGGTGCCCCGGGTATAGAGAATCCGGTAGTTATTATCCTTCGTGAAGCCATGGGCAGCAGCGATGGCCGACACGTTGAGCGAACTGATCTGCTTGTGGAAATGGCCGTAGAGGATCATTTTTATCTTGCCCGAAGGATAATCTGTGTCGAAATAATTTCTATCGGATGTATTGTTCCATGATCCCCCCAGGTCAATATCCCATTTTTTCTCATTCTTGTACTTCAGCACCAGGGCATCGTAGGTGACGGCTCCCTGTCCCCAGTTGCGGGTTGAAAAGATCCGTTCGTCGTCATAGACCAGGAACTGCCGGCCGGCCTTTGCAGTCAGTGCTGGAGTGATATAAAGTTCAAGCCATCCCTCGGACAGGTTGATGGAAGCCGAGTTTCCCCCGGTCCCCGTGGATGTGTATTTGTCGTCGTCTCCCCAGGCCCTCACATCCTGGATGCTGATGCCAACCCCGAACACTTTATGGGTATAGATGGCTTTAAGGCGTGTACGCTGTGAAATGATGAACATGGGATCGGTGGTGTCATTGGCCAGGTTCGCGTAACCATTGCGAACTTCAAACCTTGGACGCAGTTCTGCACTGAGCGTCAACTGTCCGAATGCCTGGATGCCGGAAAACATCAAAAAACAAATGCCCGTTACTAAAAAGATCTTTCTCATACTGTTAATTTTTGATTTTTACTCTTTAAAATCTGATCTTAATACAATCCACCCTTCAGATAGGCTTTGGTCTTTTCTTCCTTTGGATTGTTCAGGACTTCTTCAGCAGGACCCTGTTCGATGACTTCACCAAGGTACATGAAGATGATGTTATCAGCGATGCGTTTGGCCTGCCTGAGGATATGGGTCACCACGACGATGGTGTAATGATCTTTGAGTTCCATGAATTTTTGTTCAATGATCTGGGAGGAGAGAGGGTCCAGGGCGGAGGTGGGTTCGTCTGCCAGGATGATTTGCGGATCCACGGCGAGGCCTCTGGCGAGGCAAAGGCGCTGCTGCTGCCCGATCGACAGATCGGATGCCGGATCTTTGAGCCTGTCCTTGACCTCATCCCACAGCCCTACCATCTTCAGGTACCGTTCCACGCGCTTTTCAATTCCTCTGTGTCTTTTCCTGCCGCTGATCCTGAGCCCGTAGGCCACGTTTTTCTGTATATTCATCGGAAGAGGGTAGGGGCGCTGAGAAAGAAGTCCCATCTTTTGCCTGATCAAGGTAATATCTTCGATCGGGTGAAACACATCCTCGCCGTCGATCAGGATCATCCCGGTCACCTTCATCTCCGGATACAGGTCGGTCAGGCGGTTGAGGCTCTTCAGGAGGGTCGTCTTTCCGCATCCTGAAGGTCCCATGATCACCGTGATCTTGTTGGAAGGGATGCTCACGTTGACATTTTTCAGGATATGCTGCTTCCCGATGAACAGGTTAAGGTTCTTCACTTCGATCTTGGTATCCGGCTGCATATCATTTGATTTGATTTTTCTGAAATTTCCTGGCGAAAATTCGCGATAGAATACTGATGATCAGTATGATAAAAACAAGGATCGCAGCGGAGGCATAGGCGCGGTTCTGCACTTCCTTGATGGGTACGGAGAGCTGGAAAAAGATGGCCAGTGGAAGTGTGGCCGTGGGCTGGGTCAGGGAAGTGGGCATGTGATCCGTATATCCTGTCGTGAAGAGGACCGATGCGGCATCCCCGATGGCACGGCCGAAGGAGAGCAGGATCGCGGTGACCATACCCGGGATGGTCTGTTTGAAGAAGATACGGTAGGCCGTCTCTGATTTGGTGGATCCCAGGGAATAGGAGGCTTCAAGCAGACCGATCGGGATGGTCTTGATCACCTCATCCATGGCACGGACCATGATGGGCAGGATGAACAGGGTGACCGTAATGATGCCTGCCAGCAGGGAGGTTTTCAGCCCGAGGTAGATCATCAGGGTAAATCCGAAGGCTCCATAGACGATCGAAGGGATTCCCCAGAGCAGGTCAAGGAAAAAGCGGATGGCGTTGACCAGTTTTTTCTTCGATACCAGGTGGATGTTGATGAAAAGAGCCAGGGGGAGGCCGATGACAAGTGCCAGGAGTGTGGATCCCCCCGCCAGGTAGATCGAGCCGACGATCGCATTGAGTATCCCGCCTTCTTTCCCGAAGTAGAATCCCCCTTTGGGCGTCTGGGAGACCATGTCCCACGACAGGGAGGGAAGTCCCTTGTAGAAGATGCTGAAGATGATCAGGAAAAGTGTGGCGGCGATGATCATGGATGACATGAACATGATCACCCTGAAAAAGATCTCCTCTGCTTTTATGAGTGTCTGTCGCTTCATCTTTATTTATATCGTTCGGTTCGGATAATCAGGACCCTTGATGCGAGGTTGAACAGCACCACAACGATCAGCAGGACGAAAGCGGCCAGCATGAGTGCCGAGTCGTACAGGGGGATCGACAGCATCTCTCCGTAGTTATTGGCTATCAGGGCAGGCAGCGGGTAGCCGGGTTCGAACACGCCACCGGGTATCTTGGAGACATTGCCCACCACCATGAGCACAGCGATGGTTTCCCCAAAGGAACGGCTCAGACCCAGTCCAAAGGCGGAGATGATCCCCGGGAAGGCCTTGCGGATGTGCACAAGCTTGATCGTCTGCCATTTACTTGCACCAACCGACAGCGATGCTTCCGTCAGTTCGATGGGTATGGTTTTGAACACTTCGATGAGGATGTTCAGCACAAAGGGAATGATCATGACCGCCAGTACGATCCCACCGGCCAGGATGCTGTAGCCGGATGTCTCTGTATTGAACAGCGGGGCGATGTGTCTGGAAATCAGCGGTACGATGACCAGGGTCCCCCAGACGCCGTAGATCACCGAAGGGATGCCCGCCAGGATGTCGATCACCGGATGCATGATCTTCAGCACCCAGTTGTCGGCATACTGGGTCAGGTGAATGGCTGTCAGCAGGCAGATGGGACCGGCGATGAGCAGGGAGATGACCGTCACCCACAAGGAGCTGACAATGAACGGGAAAAAGCCGAATTTCCCGGCAAGTGGCCTCCATTCCGATGAAAACAGTAATTCCCACAGTGATACATCCTGAAGGATTAGCCTGGATTTGAGGAACAGTCCGATACCGATGACAAAGGGCAAGAGGATCACCAATACCAGAGCAACCTTCATCCAGGATGTGTGAAGCTGGTTTCTGAACTGGCGTGTTATGGATAGCCCTCTCACAACAGTTATCGTTTATAATTTGGTGAGCTCGGACTGGATCTTCTCGCCCGATAGCTCAACATATCCTGATTCGTTCACGAACTTCTGGCCATCCGTGAGGATCCATTTCAGGAATTCCACCGTGGCCTCGTTGACCGGTTTGCCTTTGGAAACAAAATACAGGTCGCGGGCCGGGGGAGAAGGGTACACATTGTTCTTGATAGCGGTGATGATCTGATCCTGTGTCTCATAAAAGTTCTCTTCAGGATCAATGACCCCGTTTGAATTCAGATCGATGGGAACTACCTCAAGTCCTTCGTACTTTTTCCTGGTCGACATGTCGTAGGCATAGTTGATGTTATTGAAACCCAAACCCAGGACGTCATTTTTGATGGCTTCCGCCATCCCCGGATCTCCATAAACACCCACACCGTTCAGACTTTCCTGGTCTTTCCCAAGGTACTCTCCCCACATCTGAGCTGCCCCGCATGCGTCAGAACGGGTATAAACGTTGATCTTCCTGCCTCCGGCAGCAACATCCGGGTAAATATCCCAGGTCTGCAGCTCCTGGGTAAGGTAGATCTTCATGAACTGATCGCGGCTCAACCCTTTGGATTTGATTGCCTGAATGATGGGATTGCCGGCGCTGACCGTGGGCACCACGGCGTCCTTCACCACAGCGATGTACCAGGCGCCCTTGGCGATCTCAGCCTGAGTGACGCCACGGGAGAACATCCCCAGGTCTACCATTCCCGACAGCGCATCGGTCATTCCCTTTCCGGCACCCCCGGCGGAAATATCGATCCGAACCTTCGGGTTCAGGGTCATGAACATTTCAGCCCATTTCACCGTCATAGGGTACAGTGCAAATGCACCGGATATCGAAATGGTCCCTTTCAGTTTGCTTTTTGTTCCTTCATCCTGTGTTTTGTCCTGACGGGGCTGGCAGCTCAGCAAGAAAAGCATGATACCTGTCAGTGCCAGGGCGGTGGTTGTGGACAATGCTGTGTGTTTTTTCATGGCAGTGGAATAAAGTTGTTGATACGGTTTATATTTCTTTGAATGATGGTTTCGTCCGGAACGACATATCCTGCGTCCCGGATCGTTTGCAGTCCGTTTTCATAGATCCAGAGGATAAATTCGGTCACCAGCCGGTCCGTGGACGACTTGTTAAAGACAATAAAGAGTGTCCTGACCGGTGGGGAAGGATAGGTGCCCCTTTTGACCGCGTAGGAAATATCCTCCAGGTTATTGAAGAAGTTCTCGTAAAGATCGATCTTTCCATTTTTGTCAAGATCAATAGGGATCACCACCAGA
Organism: Bacteroidales bacterium; assembly: GCA_028716265.1. Taxonomy (GTDB): domain Bacteria; phylum Bacteroidota; class Bacteroidia; order Bacteroidales; family JAGONC01; genus JAGONC01. The sequence continues at coordinate 21,307 of JAQUQD010000050.1, forward strand.
TCACCCATCGGCTCAAATGTTTTCCGGTCGAAGATAGAGCGCATGCTCGCGTAACCGATGCTGTAGACGGTTTTTCTGACGGCCATGACCATTCCTGATTCACCGTAAACGCCTGTTCCGGTGAGGTTTACCTGATCCGTTCCCAGAAAAGAGGACCAGATCTCACCCGACTCACTAAGATCCGTCCGGGTG